>JAISOH010000151.1 GCA_031275825.1 Prevotellaceae bacterium
CGAAGCCCTGATATGCAAAATCAACGGCAACAACACATGGGACAGCAACCCGTTTGTATGGGTTTACGACTTTAAATTTACAAACAAACCATGATGGCAATATACATATTAATATTAACGGCGGCAGCAGTAATAACATCAGTCATGATAGTAATATTGTTGCTGTATCCTCGCAAAAGCAGGCGCAGCAAAGATTATCGCAGTTACGACACCAGACCCGACAGCATGGATTGCATAAAAATCGATGAAAGCAAATCGGGAGTAGAATACTTTTTTGATGTAAAATTTTAATAGAATTAAAATTATGGGAGACTCGTTTATTTTTTATAAAAGTTGGTATAACGCAATCAGGGATTTGCCAAATGATGTCAGGCTCGAAGTTTACGAAAGCGCAATGAGGTGTGCTTTTGGGGAAACAGTCGAGGGGTTGAAACCATTAGCGAATGTTGCGTTTAATTTTATAAAAGATGACATTCAACGTCAAAAACAATCTTATCAATCAGTTGTTTTAAAAAACAAGGAAAACGGGAAGAAAGGGGGAGCTCCAAAAGGAAATCAAAACGCTAAAAAACAGAGAGATGAAGAATTGGAAAAACAACCCAAAACAACCCAAAACAACCCAAACAACCCTAATGATAATGATAATGATAATGATAATGATTTTAAAAGCAGTATTATTTCTAACGAAATAACACTGCCAAAAAGCGACAGCGGCAGCGTTGATAAAGAACGGTTTGTCAAATTTCAAAAATGGATAAACGACAACGCCCCTAACGTTTCCAAAATGAAAGAGCCGTTTACCGACAAACAGTTTAATGCCATTATCGACGATTACGAAATGCAGGATATTACCGACCTGCTCCTTGAAATGCACAACTATAAAGACTTGGTAAAGAAGAATGTAAGCGCTAATTTAACTTTTAGAAAATGGATGAAAATAAGAAACAAATAATATGTAACATCAATATCGAAAGAACTGTTATCTCTGCGTTAATTAATGATTTTGACGGCTATAACGATGTTTTTACATTGCTTTCAGCAGACTGTTTTACGGACGGTTTCTGTCGGAAAATTTATGAGACGATAAAAAACATTAGTCAGTCAGGTTGCAGCATTGACCTTGCAGGCGTTCTTGTAAAGATTGACGAGGCAGAGAGCGTACGCCTTATTGAAATGTGCAATATATATGCTTTCAACATATTGCAACATGCGCAAATGCTTGTTGAAATGAAAATTCGCAGAGAATTAATACTTCTGTCATCTGCAATACAAAAAAATGCTCTCGATATGAATTTTGATATTTCCGACACAGACAGGCAAATAAAGGAAACATTGAACGGCATGTTTAATTTCGGCGCAACAAACGTAAGCGCAATAGACGAGGAAATAGATAACGTTATTAAAATTATCAACAGAAATAAAAATGTTGAAAGTAATATCATCTCAGGAACAGGTACGGGATTGTCAGAATTTGACAAATTCACAGGCGGTTTGCAACCGTCCGACCTTGTTGTCATTGCAGGAGAAACATCGCAGGGCAAAACATCTCTTGCGCTTACTATAGCCAAAAACGCAGCAATGAATTTCGGCGCAAAAGTTGTATTTTATTCGCTTGAAATGAGCAAAACTCAACTTGTGGCTCGACTTATGTCGCAGGAAGCGGAAGTAAGCGGCAAAAAGATTTTAACAGGCTCTATTTCTGACGAGCTTTGCAATCACATTGTCAATTCAACGTGGAAACTTGCATCCGCAAACATTTATTTTGACGACACAGCAAGCACACGAATTGACAGCATCTTAAACTCAATCAAAATAATGAAGCGAAGATACGATATTAATCTTGTTGTTGTCGATTATTTGCAATTAATATCAACTTCCGAGCGTGGACTGAACAGAGAGCAGCAGGTGGCAACGATAGCAAGAGCCTTGAAAAATATCGCAAAGGAATTAAATATCTGCGTTATAATACTCTCTCAACTCCGCAGGGATGACAATCCGCGCCCAAGTCTTAACAGGCTGCGAGACAGCGGACAGATTGAAGAAGCAGCAGACCTTATACTGCTTACATATCGTCCGGAAGTGTACAAGCGAGAGTACGAAAAGCCGTTTAATACGTATTCTCCTTATGGCACTGCAATGATTTACGTTGCCAAAGGCAGAAACACAGGAACTACGCAGTTCGTTGTGTCGTTCAAAGACAAATACACTTTGTTTTCAGATTACATTCCAACAGAAGATTATAATCAGACAAACAGGCATCCTTTTTAAATGCAAATAAAATAAACAGAAAAATTATGGAACTTAAAGAATTTTTAGAAAAATTTTTACCAGATTACGACAGTAAACGAAAGCAGACAGAAGCATCCATAAATCCGCTTTTTGCCTGCATTGAAGATACTCAACAGCGTATTACATGGCAACTTGCCGACACTGATTTTGAGCAGGCTATTGAACACTGTTTGCGCCGTCAGCGTGAACTCTGCGCTCTGGAATATTGGAAAGAAGCCGAAGCACATATAGACTGGAAAATTTACGAAAAAATAAAACAGGCAAATTTGCCGCAAAACTACTGCTTATGATAATTGCCAAAACTTCCAAATACTAAATCAAATGAAAGAACTTTTAAACACAGTCATACAGGGCGACTGTATGGAATACATGAAAACCATACCCGACAAGTATTTTGAACTTGCTATTTGCGATCCTCCATACGGGTTGAATGCTGCAAAATTCAGTAACTGTTTCGGGCTTGGCTTGGGTTATACTCCTGTATCTTTAAAACTGCTTATAGGCAAAAAAGGCAGTGGTAAATTAAAGGACAGAATTATAAACACTGCCGACTGCACGTGGGATAAAAAACCACCCTCAAAGGAATATTTTATAGAGCTGTTTAGAGTTTCAAAAAATCAAATTATCTGGGGTGGTAATTACTTCGGCTTACCACCTACGAGATGTTTCGTTATTTGGGACAAAGAACAATCTTTTTTAAATTTTTCTGCGTGCGAATACGCATGGACATCTTTTGATTTTCCCTCTAAAATATTCAGATATTCAAACAGAGGATTTCTATGTAAGGAAAAGGATAAAATTCATCCCACACAAAAGCCTGTTGCCCTGTACGCTTACCTGCTTGACGAATTTGCAAAACAGGGCGATAAAATACTTGACACGCATCTCGGAAGCGGCAGCAGTCGCATAGCGGCGTACATGAAAGGCTTTGATTTTTACGGCATAGAAATAGACAAAGGTTATTTTGACTTGCAGGAAAAAAGGTTTAAAAGCGTGTGTTTAAATCAATACTGTTTTAAAAATATCACATTAATACAAAAAACAATATTTTGATTATGGAAACGAAACGCAATTTTATCTGCTTTGAATTGCAGTCCAAATACGTAAAGATAGCAACCGAGCGAATAGAACTGTACAAATGCAACTTTAAACCTGATATAAAAAACTACACGCAACAGCCGAATTTGTTTAACAGCCCTAATGATTAAATATTTTAAATATGGATGAGTTTAAAACAAATAAAGATAAGATAATTGAAATAGTATGCAAAATTTACAATGTCAGCTTTGACACGGTAAATACAAAAAGGCGATACAATGAATATGTTGAGGTAAGGCAAGCTATTTGTTATTTTGTAAAAAAAGAAAATCCAAACATGCCGTTATCTGTTATAGGCAAACTGTTTACGCCCCCAAAACATCACGCAACGGTAATATATTCTATTCGTGAATATAAAAATTTAATATCTTACAGTTACAGAGTAAGAAAAATAAGCGGCAAAATAGATGCCGAACTATTCCATAATTACAATATGGATTATAACGAAATTATAGATGAATATGAAAAATTTTGAAAATTTTAACAGGTTTAAAATAAAAAAAGGCGATGCATTAGCACCGCCTCAATGGGAACAAACACCTAAATCAGAAGTGTTCATAAAACTTTATCATAATGATTGGCACGAAGCCAGTCTGCCATCTCACTAATCCATTTTGCAGCATCTTGCGCAATCTGTACGGCATCTTCCTTTTCAAATTCAATTTCATTCATAAATTCAACCTTTTGTGTTTCATTGAATTTTTTGTGTTCAAATTCACATGAAATTGCATGTAAAGTATCAATACACAGCCATTTACCCTCTTTTTGAATTAAAATAAATCGTTTTTCCATATCGCTATTTTTCTTTGATTAGAATTTCACAATCCAAAGCATTGGTCAATTTAAGCAATAAATCAATACCTACCGACCGGCGACAGTTCTCAATATTACTGATATTCTCACTCCTGACCCCTGAAAGGAGTTCTAACTTATGTGTGCTGAGACCCTTTTTCATGCGAATTTTTTTAATAAGGGAGCATACTTGCTCCCTTGTTTGTTCTGTTTTTACCTGATTATTCATTTGATTTAATATAATATTTATCTTTATATCTACAATACTCTCTATCTTCATCGTCTGTAATACTGTCTGTTACATCAAAGTTCTCTTTAATATAAGAACATCTAAACAGGTGGCAGTTGTACAGTTCTTCAAAATCATCAAAGTGTCGGGCAATAACAACCGCTGTTTCATCAAAGCCAAATTCAACAAGGGCTTTGTCTAAATCGTTGTCCAAATATCTGAAACCTTTATTGGGGAACATCATCTCCTGCAGTTCGTTCTCGTCCATGTCCTCAACATAGCACGAATACCATGTGTCATAATGTCCGTCAATTTCAATTCTGCCAACTCCTGTTGCCTGTGCATCTGTCAGTTCTTCGGCATCCATTAATACCCTTCCGTTCCAATCTGTAAGTTCTCCACTTTCAGAAATAAAAAGGTCATCCCAAATCGGTAAATCGCAAATATCGCAAAATTCGTAAAATTCCAATTTACCTCTGTTAAGGTGGAACAAAGCCACCATTTTGTTGTTTTTTTCAATTGTTTTCATTTTTCTTTTATTTTTTGTGATTAATAATTTGATAATGCAAAGATAGTATTAAATTAGATATTATCAAAATTAATATAGTTAAATAATCTTAACGAGAAGAAAATATTTTATTAACCATTGAAAATTAATCAGTTAGAAAATGAATATTTTTTTGAGAAGTGTTAAAAAAACACCCTGTCATTGAGAACAGGGTGTACCAAATTTTAATCGCAATTCATAATCTTAAAAAAATGAATTGAAAATCTGTCACAAAGATAATTATTTTTATGATAAACTGGATTAATAACCTCAATCCAGCACGCCTATCTGATTATCTATATTAATATATTTGTGATTAAATACCTTTACATAATCAGTATCAACCGTTTCTTTCTTTTTAACGCCCACAGGAATTAACACATTCTCGCGCTTGCGCAGGTTTATCAGCTCCTCGCAAACGCCGTCAACACTCTGCTGACCGCTCGTATCTCTCACTATGCCGTTAATCTCTATATTTACCTTGCCCATGACTGTTTCAATTATATATAAGTAATTTTTTTTAATTCACTTTCATGCTGCAAATATATAGGAAAAAATCCAAATTGTATGTAAAATGTATTTATATTTTAATATATGTAAATATTGACAATTGTATGCAATGCGTTTTCTCGGCTTGGTACGGGTATTCAATATACTTGCTGTCAGTGAATTATACCGTTTGAAAATAATGTTTTCCGAAAAGAAAATGTGTTTTTTCCGGAAATATATTTTTATTGAATTTTATTATCTATTTAATTTTCAATAAGTTAATTAAAATCACGTCAATTTAAATATACAGATATCCCTATGCAGTTTTGAAAAAAAAATTTCATTTGACATTGAATTTCGACTGTCGCGGTATTATTCGTTTCACAACGTTTTATTGTCGAACCCCGGTTTCGCTCTGCGCTTTTATATCCGCACCGGGAAACAGTCTTATATCAATATTATTTTTGCCGTATCGGAGAAAACTTCCGCGCTATGTTTGAACGTTATCTCAGCTCTGCACGTATCAATCCGACTTCTGTTTTCGCAATTCATTGATTTTGAAAAGTAAAATGAGGATATCGCTCATTTCGGCGCAGCAAAGATAATTTTTTAAAAAACCGCTTAGTTCACATATAGTGAACGATGAATTTTTTTTGCGCTTTATTTTTGCATAAAAAAATAAAAAATGGGAAAAACGAAGTCTGCAAATAAATACAGGTCGAGGCTTACAGAGGAAGATAAGATTAGGATTCCCGCGCTGGTTGCCGATGGGCGAACATACGCCGAGATTGGTAAAATGTTCGGATTTGATGCTACTACTATTTTCAGAGCGCACGCAAGAATCAAGGCTGCAGCGGAAAAAGAGAATAGGCAAAATGCAGAAGCAAAATGCATTGTGATTGATGATATTGTAGAATTGCTGATTGCAAGAATATATAAGGTAACAGACAGGTGTAATAATCCGCTTGCATTGAGCGCTGCATTGAAAAATTTAATTGAAATAAGGTCGGAACTTAAAACTGAAAAAGGCGCGGATACAAGCAAGTGGATTTCCGAATTATATAAAAGCATTAATAAATGAAGAAAAATGTAACAGTATCCGGTTCGAATGTGTGTTTTTTTGAGCATTTGAGAAAAGAACAGACATTAAGTAGCCGTAACAGAGTGGCACGGGATAATGGCTTGTGGAAACTCTGCATAGATTTGGACTTGCTGTTTCATACGGTAACGGAAGAGACTAGCGAGCGCGAACATCATTTTGCCGAAACGCTAAAGGTAACAGGGAACAAATTTATACTGTCTCACACCGACGACGCCCTATTTTACAGGCTTTACAGATATGCGCTTGACAGTCTGACAATGTTGTTGCGAAGCTGTATTTACAACATAAAATTTTCATTAGTATTCGGAGGCAGAATAAGAACGTATGCAACTATGGACAGCTCGGATATTGACAAAAATTTATGTTTTGCTTTTGTCGGATTGGTTGAGAGGTATTTGGTTATGAAGATTGTGTCGGACTGGTATCTGCGCTGTAATCTGACTGACGTTTATAATTCGTGCGTGGCGGAACTGAATGAAGTGGAAGTTAAGATTAAAAATTTGCTGTCGTCAAATACAGGACAGATTCCTGTTGACGATTTGAATTTAGGATTGGGGGGATGTGTATATGTATAGTATCAGCGGCAACATACTGACATTTGCGTATGAAACAGACAGGGTCTTTAATATGGTAAAAATGCTTACCGCTTACAGAATGAGAGACATGACTGACAAGGATGGTAATTTGACCGGCGAGCCTCTAATGATGACGGCAGACGAACGCGACCTGTTCAATTTGACTGTAAACAACGCTGCCATGTTTGTATGCGAGGAATTGAAAAAACTGTCGCAGGGGATAAGCAATATGTTTATCATAGACGGAGACAGGTTGATATTTAATATCGTAAATCACAGAAAATACAATATCAACGCTCTGCAAAGTATTGATACTGCAATATTCAACCTGCTTTACAATTCGTGTCTTTATCAGTTTTACGATTTTATAAATCAGGAAAAGCAAGCGGAACTGTTTAAGACCAGATTTGTTGAAAGTAGCAATATTTTACATGAGCGCTGTCATGAAATAAGGAAAATAAGATGAAAAAAATAGAGAAATCGGACATAAACATATTAAGGCGATTAAATTCTTGCAACAGAAGGCTTGACGAGACTGCAAACGGCAGGCTCACTGATTCCGATGACAGAAACAGAAATATGAAACTGCTGATGAAAGCATCCGGTTACCGCAGTGCGCTATATCCGTTTCTGCAGAAAGTGCGGAGAAACCGTAACATATACATAGGCAAGCAGTGGGAAGATATTATCATGATAGGCAACAAGCCTTACAAAGCAAGGGATATTTATAAGCAAATGGGTAAAAATCCAATGAATATCAACGTAGTGCAGTCAACGGTCAGGAATATCATAGGGCAGTATAGAAAGGGCGAATACAAGCCTATAATTATAAGTCAAAACAGGGAAGGACAGAAGGAAAGCGAAATGATGACGGTTGCCCTGCAGTCGGTGTTGAACGAAAACAATATTCAGGACAGGAATGCCAGGCAGCTTGAGAATTTTATTCTATCAGGATTTCCGATTTATAAAACCACCTACGCCTACGACCATCTATTACAGAAATCAAAGGTTTTAATTCGCAGCGTTTCGCCGCAGTCCATAATAATAAATTCTGAAGCAAGAGACCTGTTCGGGAAGGACATTAATTTTATCGCCGAAATACGTGATTATTCCTACGAAGATATGATGAGCGAATATTCCGAATTTGTAGGCGGCGAAAAAATAAAAAACCTCTGTTTTTACAGAGACAGGTACGAAGGCGCAATTTCATATCACAATACCTTTACGACAGAAGAAATTGACAGTCTGGATGTTTTATTCTCAAATACGGACGTCAACAAATCGCGCGTAATTGAGATTTGGCAGTTAGAAGGAGCAGAAAGAATAGAATATCATGACCCTGCAAACGCCGAATGGGCGGTTGTAAAGTCTTCGGAACTGGAAGATATTTTAAGGGAGAACGAAGACAGGAAGCGGATGAGCGCGGAACAGGGCATAGACATCCCTTTAATCCGTTTTTGGAAAAAATATTACAAGTATTGGAAGACATATCATATTTCAGCCGTAGATTACTCAACGCTGTACGAATCGGAAACGCCTTACGTTCATTTAGACCATCCCTACACATTTTACTGTTATCCTGGCATTGACGGTAGCGTGGGCGGACTTGCAGAGAGCCTGAATGATATTCAAATGCTTGTTTCAAGAAATATAATGCTGCAGGATATGCTTATAGCCACATCGACAAAAAATTTACTGTTAGTACCCAAATCAACATTCAACGCGTCGAATGTTCCGCTGAAAGAGGTGTCAAATCAGTTTAACAAGATAGGGGGAGTTCTTGTAATGGACTACAACAATGCGGACAAACCCGCTCCTTTGATGCTTAACGCAACGCCTGGCGCTGAAATAGGCATAAACAATATAATACAGTCGACATTGCATATGCTCAGAGAAGTTTCGGGCGTAAAGGATTCGATGCTTGGTGAGACACCGCTGTCGGGCGAGCCTTATGCTTCGTACCGTTTAAGCGCGGCAAATGCAAATCTTAACATTGTTGATTTGATAGAGGGCTTTAATACGTTTATAAACAAGACCTACGAAAAGGCTATAAAACTGATAAAGCAGTATTGGCAGGACAAACATTACATAAATGTGGCAGGAATAGATACGGGCGAGTTTGCCAAAAACTATGACCCGCAGGCGATAAGGGATTTTGAATTTACGAGCGTAATAGCGCAGGGCGACAATAATTCTGTAATGCGCGATATGGTAACAAAGGAACTTTTGAACTTGATGAGTAACGGTCTCATTTCGTTTGAAATGTTTTTACAGCACGGCAACATGCCTTATTCGGACAGGATACTTCAGCAGATAAAGAAATTCAGAGAAGAAATGGAAGCAGGGGAAATGCCCAAGGGTGTACCTCAGTGGCTTGCTGCCGAATATCAGAATATACAGCAGCAGAACATGTCTGCCAGCCCAGAGGCGCAAGCCATGCTTGACGAATATGTAAGAAACGGCAGCGGCATACAGCAGTATGAAGAAGACATGCCGCCGCAATAACCAGTGGGAGGTATACAGTAATGAAGGTAATATGGTACGAAAAGGGGACTAATGTAGAGAATCAGGTTGTTTATCAGAGCGAGAGCAAGGCTGCGGATATTCATGTAGAGCAGTTGAACAATGTGCTTTTGATAAGGGATAAAGACAGGATTGTCAAGTGTATATTTGATGTAACTGAAAGCAAATATAAGGCTTCAATAAGCGACTTGCCTGCGCTACCGAAAATTAATGTATTTATAAAAGATAGCTTTGTCGTCGATTCCGGACGCATAACTAAAAGCCTTCATATTGTTGGCGGAGCAAAAAGGCAACCTTGGGAAAACCTTAACACTGTACGCAATGCGGATTATGATATTAAGAATACGATGAATAATTTCAGAGATCCAAGTGTTTTATTTGGCGGTACCTTAGGTCAGACATTTATGAAAGGCATAGAATACAGTCAGGAAGACTTAGACAGCTACAAGGCTATTATTGCGGGTAAATATAAATTACTGACAGAAAAAAAGAAAAAATATTATGCAGGATACGTTTTTTTGTCCTATGCTTTTGAGTTGTTTGACGGGAGTATAACGAAGCCAACGCCCCCAAGAATGTTTTTGTTGGGAGATGAGTACAATAAAAATATGTTTTGGATATATAATATTAATGGGGATGATGACAGTTTTAAAGATATATCATTTGACGGCTTTCTAAATAATTATCATGTGGCTGTCGGCGATTTAAACGTAGCGGAGAGCAAATTAAAGGTATCACAAATAGTGGTCAGTTTTAATGAAAATTCTTTAAATTACGATAAAGACATAATAAAAAGCATAGTTGTATATTGCAGCAAGCCTCTGTCTGTTTACGACTGGGAAAATTTGGAAGTAGAGTATTTGCATTTTGTTTTGGGAAGAAGTTTTGATGGCGATACGGACGATCATCCGGTTCCAAACGGACAAACCGAATATGTAGAAGATGACTCTGATGTAACATATAACGGCTTCGAGGGGCGATATAATTTCAGGATGGATTCAGATTTCGACACAGAAGGATTAGTTCCGTTGAGGTTTACTGAGGCTGTTGTTAATTCTATTGTTTTATACAGGGCTGAGAAGTTTTATGTTGGCGAAACCAGAGATTTAATCCGCATACTGGATTTATCTTCGATACAGTCGAATGAAAATATTTCTGTTGACGCTTCGGGCTGGTGGAATACGTCAGGGGAAATGTTTGTTTACAATCAGCGGTTGCATTTGTTTAATTACAGGCAGGAGTTTATGAATGATGCAAATAATGCTATTTCATGGGCATGGAAAAATCAATTAGAAACGGAGTACCATTTTTTTGGAGCAATCTCATCAAAGCCAAATGTAATTATTAAAACAGAAAGTAATTATATTAATATTTTAATGGGAAATTTATTAGTATTATACGAGTTTGTTGATGATACATTTTATATAAAACTTCCCAAGTACATAGCTTTCCCCGACAATCGGGCTGAACGCATCGATTTTTATGTTAAATATAACGGAAGGATATATAAGGGAAGCCAGAATCTTGTTTCGAGCAAGATTATGAATGTTGCATATTCAGTAAACATGAACAACGATGACAAATACTGCATACTGGACTGTGTTGAGGTTTCGGAAGAAGATATACCGACTACGTCCAACACTGTATATTACAATACCAATAATATAATAGTAAGCGAGTTGAGCAATCCGTTTTATTTTCCTGTAAGTCAGAGTTATCAGGCAGGGGGGTCGATAGTTCAGCTGGCGGTGGCTCATGAGGAGATAACGAGTTCGCAGGTTGGTCAGTTTCCTTTGTATGTGTTTACAGAGGAGCGTATATTTGCTCTTGAGGCGGGCAGCGGGGATGTGCTGTATGGCAATGTTGCGCCTGTGAGCGCGGAGGTGTGTATAAACAAAAATGTGTTGCAGACCAAACTTGGGATACTGTTTGTTGCTGCGAGCGGGTTGAAGGTAATAAGCGGCAGGACTATAGTTGATATTTCGGATGTTGTAGAGAAGAATTTGGACAGGAATGTGAGGATACAGCAGGGCGCATCTCCATCGCCTTACGAGCAGGCGTTGAGCAACAGCGCTCTTGTGATGCTTTATAACAGGTTGTCGGCTGTTGTGTTTGATGAGTATTTGAAAGAGTCCATATTTGGCTACGATATTAATAACAATGAAATAATCATATCAAACGGCAAATATGATTACAGTTATGTTTATGAGATAAACAACAGGATATGGCACAAGATAACGGAAGTGTTCGACATGTTTTCTTATGGCATTGGTTTGACAAAGGCAGATGCTGGGGGAAAGCGTAATGTTGCGGATATAAGGGTTGAGACGGGCGACTGGGCGGATGTGCTTGTACAGACGCGCCCGATGAAGTTAGACAGTTATGCGTTTAAGGCAATACGGCGCATGGCTGTAAGAGGCGAGATAAATCCTGCAAAGGGAACTTTGTTTGGTTTTTATTCGTTTGGGAGTGATAATTTGAGAAATTACAGAATGACTTCGGCGAAGCAGTGCGGGGGTTATTTCGGGGTTTTGTTTAATGAACGTACAAGGCAGTGGCACAGGTATTTTGTAATTTTATGTGCTGGAAAAATATCAATGGACAGCAGTATTTCGCACTTTGAGATTGAGGGCGAGGAAAAGATAAATACGAGGGACAGGTAGAATTAACAATTAAATATAAAATATTATGGATCCGATAACATTAGGAATAGCGGGATTATCAGCGGGTTTGGGAGCATTTATGTCTTCGCGGGAAAATAAGAAACAGCGGCGTATGCTTGATGCGATGGCGAATGAAAACAG
>JAISOH010000064.1 GCA_031275825.1 Prevotellaceae bacterium
CTCCAAATGAGACTTTTCTTCTTCAGACAGTGTTACTTTGTACTTTTTCATTGCTGTTTTTTTGAATGCAAAGATACAACATTTTTAAGACTTTCTAAATATGACACGACACTAGCAACACTCAAATACGAAAAGACAAAATAAGCCTTTTCCGAGCGGCGTTTAAAAAGCAGGCGGGCTTTTTGATAAAAGCAGGACGGTAAATTAGAAAAACAAAAATCAGGAAATATAAAAGTATCCGAAATTTAATCATATTGAACTTGTCTATCCACGAACTGCCTGTATAGCATCAAATCGATGAATACAATCTATATCCCGAATTTACATCCATTGATATATTTTTGATTGCCTGTACTGCGTCTTGAAGTATTAAATGTTTGTTATTCTTCTTATCCAAAACCCATGTTATATAATCTGCTTAATATGTGTCATCTGTCAAACTGAACCGAGTTATTGTTTTGGTTCGACTGAACGCAGAATGATATATTTGCAAACGGTCATCCATACATTATAACGCTGAATAAATGATTGAGACAGTGCGGCATCATCGTGCAAAACAAAAACGCTGTCATTATGGTTTTTATAAAATTGTTCTGTCTGCAAATTAATTGCGCCCTCATCTGTTATGATTATATTTGAAGGGCTGATTGCCATTCTGTTTTCAGAAGTTTCGGTAAGCATATCCTTACCCAGATTATAATAGGATGCATTAGAAAGAGCAAGATGAAACAGGGTTGGAAAAATATCCCGGTGAGCGCCACGCTGTTTTATGTCGAATTTCTTATTTTTCAGATAAGGTTCGGGAATATACAGGATAAAAGGCACGCCATGTTTATCGTATGGTTTCTCGTCGTCGGGCTTAAAAAAACCTTTAAACGGATGATCGCCCGATATTGCGATGATTACTTTATCGGCAAGCGGACCGTAACGTATGGCGTGAATAAAATTACCCAGGCAGTCATTGGCATAACGACAAACCGACAAACCTTTGCGAGTATATTCTTCATCGTTCAGCAAACGTTTTTTCAACCGGTCATCTACAATCATTTCCGGACAGGTGTATCCACGCGGCAAACGGTACGGACTGTGATTTGTAATACTCATTCCGTAAATAAATTGAGGCGCTGACGCATATTGCAAATCATTCAGTATTTGCATGAACATATATTCGTCGAATACGCCCCAGTCTTCTATTTCCGCATCGGGAATATCATGCATGATAGCCTCTTTTCCTTCTATAAAGTCAAAACCCTGTGCCTGTAAAAAAACATTCACATTGCGCCAGCCCTGCTTGGCGCCGGTTACAAAACGTGTTTCATAACCGGCATTCTTAAAAGGACGTGTAATAGATGAAAGTATTGGTTTATTGTTCATAACGCTCTGTGCTACGCCGCTCGAAACATTGGATATTATTATTCCTTCCAGAGAGCCGATAGTACTTTCCAGAGTGTGAGAAAGAAAATTCGGGAAATACATACAATATTCCAGTTCTTCCTTTAATGTACCTAAAATATCAATATTATCGCTTTGCAGAGACAAAGCGTTTAGTCCCATACTTTCCATCTGTAAAAAAACCACATGAGGCGGGTTATCCGACAAAAATTCGCTGTCATCCGTAGTACATAACAGATAATCTAAGGGATCGCCCTGAATGCTGTCTGCCGGAATGTTGAGATATTCGGCAACCGCCTGTGCTGCCGATGTATATCCTGCATCGTGTAACATTTTGTCTGCATCCCACAAATGATTGCTTGATTTGTAACTTGCGTATGCGTCTTTCAACGACAGTACGGGATTTACGCAAACTGCATTGATAAAGTTATTTTCAGACACGAAAGCATCGTAGTTACGCAATGGAAAAACGCCTATACTACCACGCATCAACAGCACGCTTGCGGGAAAAATGAGAAGCGATAAATATGAAACAAAGCGTTTGGCACTCAATTTTTCAAATATTCTTAAACGATGTATCCATCGGGTTACAAATACCAGCGCAACAGATATTATCAAAAAAAATAATATTACTCTAACCGCAGGATAATCTTCCCATATTGATTGCAAAACCGCTTGTGTATCATCGTCAATGATACCAAAAGCAGAAACACTGAAATGACTGCCGAAAAATTGATAATAAAAAAAATCAACAATCAAAAGCGCTGAATAAATGACAAGTGCCGTACCTGACCAAATCTGCCCCAGTATTGAAAATATCCTGCGTCCGAATATGCCGGACAAAACAGCAAATATCAACAGTGGAAGAAGAAAGTAAAGAGATGTTTGTGCATCTAAACGCATACCCTGAAAAAATCCAAACGGCAAATCGTTCAAATATTTCTGCCATCCGGTATTACTTCCATAATAAAACAGGAAAATCAAACGATAAAGAAACGTCAATACTAAAAAAATTCCCAACATTGCAAATAAACGAAACAGTTGTATGGAAAGAAGTGAGAAATGATTTGATTTATAATTCATAATACCGTTTTAAATAATTCGTTTATATCTTTTCTGCTGCATAACGATTTTGTTGTTTGCTTGAAACTTATGCTCCCGTAATATTTCGGATATGTAAATATGTAGTATTGCCCATCGACAATACAATACTGCCATCTTGCTTCCATTTTTCATTTTTTAATGAATTATTAAATTTTTCCCTGTCCGATAATATATATTATGAGACAGGAAATTTTGAGCAAATATAATAAATTTTTTTAAATAATGGGGATACATAATATTTTAAAAATTTGCGGAAAAAACCGCTTATCATATTGATATGCCCGTATTTGCTTTGTCTCATAATATATATTATAAGACAGAAAAAAAATGTAAAATCAGTAAGCATAAAAATTATGACATCAACATCAAACACAGGCAGTTTGGAAACCATCGGCATCTTGCCGCTCATACCGGGCGAAAATATCTGCGGATTGGGCGCAAGTCTGCGCAGGAATGACGCAAGTCTGCAATGCTTTTTTACTTTTACACAGTAATTATCATTATAACAAACTATTATAAATAAATTAAAATTAAAAAAATGTATAGAAACAGTACACTTAAAAAGCCGGACGAACAATTCCTGGCACAGGCAAACACAATTAACGGACAGTGCAATCAGCACAAAACCGAATGGAAAATCGACGCCGACAGCCTCCTGTCGGCACATGGGTAAACCCCCGCCTCGAAACAGTACCGTGGAGCGCCGAAATTTCGGAAATAATAGGATGATATTTAATTGATAACGGATAATTGAAAAAGCACGTCATTGCGAGGAATGAAATGACGAAGCAACACGTCATTGCCGGTAGGGGCAAAACATCTTTTGCCCGAACAGCAACGACGGCACAATTCAACAAATAAACAAATAAGCAATCCAACAAAAATATTTGTTGTGCATCAAAATTATTTTACATATACATTAAACCTTTTGGTATAAATATAATCAAATTAAAAGTATAATTTTGTTGAAATTTTTGTGCGCTATGAATAAGATTAAAAAAAGAATGATTATTGTTTCTGTTTGCCTGATTGCCTGCTGGGGCATTTATAAAATGCTGCAGGGAAGCATTGGCGGGGAAAGTGATAACGACAGTGTCGTTACGAGAAGAATGTCGGAAAGTGGAAAACCGCTAAACATCAACGGACTTATAATAAAAGAACAGTCGTTGAGCGATGACATATATATCAACGGGCGACTTATCCCAGATGAAGAAGTTAATTTATCGTTTGAAACTTCGGGCAAAATTGTAAAAATTTATTTTGACGAAGGTTCTTCCGTTACAAAAGGTCAACTACTGGCAAAGGTAAACGATGACCCGCTTCAGGCTCAACTGAAAAAACTTGAAGCGCAGGTTCAACTTGCCGAAGACCGTGTAGCACGACAAAGCGCTTTGCTGGAAAAAGATGCAGTGAGCAAAGAAGCGCTCGAACAGGTGAAAACCGAACTTGCAACATTAAATGCAGATATAGAACTTGTAAAGGCAAATATCAGGCAAACCGAACTGCGCGCACCTTTTGACGGTATTATAGGATTAAGACAAGTGAGCGAAGGAGCTTATGCATCGCCAAGCACGGTAATTGCAAAACTGACCAAACTGTCGCCGCTTAAAATCGAATTTTCGGTAAACGAACGTTACGCTTCGGATATAAATAAAGGCGTTCGTTTGAACTTTACCGTTGATGGAAGTAATGAAACATATAATGCTTCGGTTTATGCAACCGAAGCGCAGGTTGATTCCGAAACATTTTCGCTCAAAGCGCGCGCCCTTTATCCCAATTTGCGGCACGAACTGTCGCCGGGTCGATTTATCAGGATACAGCTAAAACAGAAAGAAATTCATAATGCAATTATAATCCCTACAGAATCAATAGTTCCCGAAATGGGCGTAGATAAAGTATTTTTATACAAATCCGGAAAATCACAGCCTGTTGAAGTTCAAAAAGGTTTGCGCACAGATGCAAACGTGCAAATATTAAACGGTTTAAACATAGGCGATACGCTTATAATATCGGGAACATTACAGTTGCGTACAGGATTACCGGTAACTCTTGACAATATAGATTCGCTGAAAACAGACATCAGGCTTGGAAAATTGTAAATCGATAAAAATATAAACTTATTTTCGTTTTTTATATCTAAAAATATTATGAACATATCAGAAATCAGCATACGGCGTCCCGTACTGTCAACAGTATTAACTTTAACTATTATTCTTTTTGGCATAATAGGCTATACTTATTTGGGCGTTCGCGAATATCCTTCGGTTGACAATCCTATTATTTCGGTATCAACATCATATCCGGGAGCAAATGCCGACGTTATCGAAAATCAGATTACCGAACCGCTGGAACAAAATATTAACGGAATTCCGGGTATCCGTTCTCTTTCAAGCATCAGCAGTCAGGGATACAGTAATATTACAGTTGAATTTGAACTGTCTGTAGATCTGGAAACAGCAGCCAATGACGTACGCGATAAAGTTTCGCGGTCTCAACGCTTTCTTCCTCGCGACTGCGACCCGCCAATAGTAACAAAAGCCGATGCAGACGCCATGCCGATATTGATGGTTGCGTTAAGAAGCGATAAACGTTCACTGCTCGAATTAAGCGAAATAGCCGACCTTACGGTAAAAGAACAGTTGCAAACAATTTCGGATGTAAGCAGCGTTTCAATTTGGGGCGAAAAACGTTATTCGATGCGGCTATGGTTAGACCCCATAAAAATGTCGGGATACGGCATTACACCTCTTGATGTGCGAAGTGCAATAGAACGCGAAAATGTAGAACTGCCTTCGGGAAGCATTGAAGGAAATACAACAGAACTTACCATTCGCACACTGGGATTGATGCATACGGCAGAAGAATTTAACAATCTGATTGTAAAAGAAGATAATTCAAACATCGTACGTTTTCGCGATATTGGTCGTGCCGAACTTGGACCTCAGGATATTCGCAGTTATATGAAAATGGATGGTATTCCTATGGTTGGAATTGCCGTTACTCCACAGCCCGGAGCAAATCATATCGACATTGCAGATGCCGTTTACGACCGAATGAAAATGATGGAAAAAGATCTTCCTGAAGATATCACATACACTTATGGATTTGACAATACACGATTTATCCGCGCTTCAATAAATGGAGTTAAGGAAACGGTTTATATTGCTTTTATTCTGGTAATATTCATAATATTTGTTTTTCTTCGCGACTGGCGCGTAACTTTAATTCCGTGTATCGTAATACCTGTGTCGCTGGTAGGCGCTTTTTTCGTGATGTATCTTGCAGGATTTTCAATAAACGTATTATCAATGCTTGCTATTGTACTGACAATAGGACTTGTGGTTGATGATGCAATAGTTATGACCGAAAATATATACATACGCGTAGAAAAAGGAATGACGCCGCTTGAAGCGGGAATTAAAGGAGCGAAAGAAATATTTTTTGCCATAATTTCAACAACAATAACTCTTGTATCCGTATTTTTTCCTATTGTATTTATGCAGGGAATGACAGGTCGATTATTTCGAGAATTCAGCATAGTAGTTTCAGGATCTGTTATTATATCATCATTTGTAGCTCTTACGTTTACTCCTATGATTGCTACAAAACTTCTCGCAAGGCGCGAAAAGAAAAATTGGCTGTATGCAAAAACAGAACCTTTTTTTGAAGGCTTAAACAATGTTTACAGAAAATCGCTTATGGCATTTCTTAAAAATCGTTTAGTGTCAATATCAATAATTGTAATAACCATATTTGCAATAATATTTTTCTGGAATGAAATTCCGGCAGAAATGGCGCCGTTGGAAGACCGCTCGCAAATCTCCATAAACACACGCGGAGCAGAAGGAATAACCTATGAATACATTCGCGACTATACCGAAGATATTGCCGCTTTGGTTGATTCTGTTTTTCCTCAAGCCGCATCCGTTCAGGCGCGCGTTAGCAGTGGAAGCGGAAACGTGAGAATAATTTTGGACGATATAAAAAAACGTAATTATACGCAAATGGAAATTGCCGAAAAACTTTCACAGGCTGTAAATACAAAAACAAAAGCACGTTCGTTTGTACAGCAACAAAGTACATTCGGCGGACGGCGAGGCGCAATGCCGATTCAATACGTTATTCAGGCTACAAATATCAATAAACTGCAAGATGTTATTCCTGTGCTGCTGGCAAAAATTCAGGATAATCCTCTGTTTCAAATGGCAGATGTCAATCTTAAATTCAACAAACCCGAAACCAGAATAAATATAAACCGTGAAAAAGCAAGCGTTATGGGAATAAGTACTTACAACATAGCACAAACGTTGCAGTATGCCTTAAGCGGACAGCGCATGGGTTATTTTTATATGAACGGAAAACAATATGAAATTCTTGGCGAAATAAACCGCCAGCAACGCAATAAACCCGCCGATTTAAAATCAATATACGTCCGCAGCGATAAAGGCGAGATGATTCAACTTGACAATCTTGTTGAACTGTCCGAAGGCATTGCTCCTCCCCGCTTGTACAGATACAATCGCTTTGTGTCGGCAACAATTTCATCGGGACTTGCACCCGGACACACAATAGGAGAAGGCATTAAAGAAATGGATAAAATAACAAAAGAAACTCTCGACGATACTTTTCGCACAGCATTAGCGGGCGATTCCAAAGATTTTCAGGAAAGTTCTTCGAGTCTGATGTTTGCCTTTCTTCTTGCTATTATTTTCATATATCTTGTGCTGGCTGCACAATTCGAGAGTTTTAAAGATCCGCTCATAATAATGTTTACTGTTCCTTTGGCTATTGCAGGCGCATTGACATTCATGTATTTAAATAATATAACAATGAATATATACAGTCAGATAGGAATAATAATGCTGATAGGTCTTGTTGCAAAAAACGGAATTCTTATTGTTGAATTTGCCAACCAGAAACAGGAAGCAGGAATAGACAAGGCAACCGCTATTCGCGATGCGGCGCTTCAACGTTTACGCCCGATTCTAATGACAAGCGCCTCAACTATTTTAGGACTTATACCTCTGGCATTCGCTACGGGCGAAGGTTGCAACGGACAAATAGCAATGGGCGTTTCTGTGGTCGGCGGTATGCTGGTTTCAACATTGCTTACAATGTACATAGTTCCTGTAATGTACAGCTATATTTCTACCAACAGAAACAAAATAAAAAACGATAAAAATGAAGAATAAATTAAAATCTGATACCGATTATTATACTTTTCGTCAAAAAAAATCAATACTGTCAAATAAAAAGAATAAATACGGAATGAAAAAAATATTATTAACGGCAGCAGGCGTTCTTTTATCTTTAACTTTAACAGCGCAGCAAACATACACATTAAAATCATGTTTGGAATTGGGACTGGAAAATAATTATTCGGTGCGTATTTCCAAAAATGAAGAACAGATGAGCAAAAATAATGCAACAAAAGCTAATGCGGGATATTATCCGACAGTAGATTTATCAGGCAGTTATTCGGGAACTCTTAATAATACAAAATCCACAGTAAGAACGACAAACGAAGTTGAAAAAAATTCTGGAATACTGGATAATACCTTTAATGCAGGACTGTCGTTAAACTGGACTGTATTTGACGGTTTCAATATCACAACAAACTACAAACGGCTCAAGGAACTCGAAGCCCTGGGCGAAGTAAATACACGTATTGTCATTGAAGATTTTATTGCAAATTTTACTGCAGAATATTACAATTATATTCAGCAAAAAATTCGCATGAATAACTTTCACTATGCCGTTTCGCTTTCAAGAGAGCGATTGCGCATTGTTGAAGCCCGCTACCTGATAGGCAACATGTCGCGACTTGATTTACAGCAGGCTCGCGTAGATTTTAACGCCGACAGTTCAAAATACGTAAAGCAGCACGAACTGTTAAATACTTCGCGTATCCGCCTGAACGAACTAATGGCAAATGTTAACGTCGATCAAAATATCGAAATTGCCGACTCTGTGATAGATGTTGATGAATTGCTGGTTTTTAACGATTTATGGGAATCCACCCTGCAAACAAATGCCGAATTGTTAAAATCGGAAAAAAACATAACGCTGGCGCAATTAAATCTGAAATCAATAAATTCGCGAAAATATCCGTATCTGCGGTTAAGTTCCGGCTACGGATACACGCTCAACAGATACGAAATAAATACTTACCGGCAGCGTCAGGTTACAGGTTTGGATTTGGGACTTACAGCAGGCATAAATATTTTTGATGGAACACGCCGAAGCCAGAAAAAAAATGCGAATATCGAAATAGAGAATGCACGCCTGCAACGTCTGCAACTTGAACAGTCGCTACAAGCCGACATTGCCAATTTATGGCAGGCATACATAAATAACATTAAAATGTTAAAACTTGAACGTGAAAATCTTACGGCGGCAAAGCAAAATCACGAAATAGCAATGGAAAGATACATGCTTGGCGACCTTTCGGGAATTGAAATGCGCGAAGCACAAAAAAATCTGCTCGATGCGGAAGAACGCATACTGTCAGCTCAATACGATACAAAACTTTGCGAAATATCGCTCTTGCAAATCAGCGGAAAAATATTAAAATATTTTGAAAAATAAGTTAATACGAATATATAAAATTTGAATACAATTTAAATAAGACAGGATATGATATGACATAAATATAAAGAAAATACAATAACATATAAGCGTTATCTTTTACATATTGCTATTCTTGAATCTGAAAATTTTGAAATAGCTGCAAATATGAAAAAACGAACACATGAGAATAATCGCGAAATTTTTCATTATTGCAGCAACTGTATTACAGAGCCATAGAATAGCGATGACAGGTTCACGATTTTTATTGAATGCACAATGAACTACAATTCGCAAAATACAAAATCCATTGTTATCACAACAGCGGGAATTACAAGGCAATTTATAGCTGCCCGCATAACTCATATTGTTTGCGATGCTTATTTGTGCGATGTGTATATCGAAGGAAATGAAAAACTTACCTGCTCCAAACTTTTGAAATATTTTGAAAACGAACTTGCCGGTTGCGGCTTTATTCGGATACATCACGATACTCTTGTTAATGCAAATTATATAAGACAGATAAACAACAGAAACAAAGAAATAACATTAACCGACAATACAAAACTGAAAGTTTCGCGCCGAAAATGGGCTGTATTTAAAAAGCGGTTTACCGGTTCGGGCTCAACATCCGGTTATTTGTAAAATGCTGCCACTTATTAATGCAAAACAGCCGCTTATTAGAAAGTTGATACCATGCGAACGAACATGAAAAATAATGTGTTTACTTTGCAAAAAACAAAAAAAGAATTAATTTTGTACTGTATAATATTCGTAATATGTGTAAAAAAATAAAGACTAAAAAGCAAAATTTCTTAAAGCATAATATTTTTGTGAAGATTATTCTCTGTATAAATAATTTAGCAAATTTTTATATAAAATATATTGGATTTTTTAGCCTTGCAGGCATAAAAAAACCGTCCTGCATATTAATTAACATCTCCTACCTGCGAGATTTTTTATTAACAAACACACAAAACGGCATGCAAAGGTAATACAAAACGCC
>JAISOH010000077.1 GCA_031275825.1 Prevotellaceae bacterium
GAAGCGAAGCAACTCGTCATTGCGAGGAATGAAATGACGAGGCAAACCGGAGAATTTGTTAATGAAAATAATCATAAAGAATACTGGATTGCTTCCTGCTTCGCTTCACTGCTTTCGCAATGACGTGCTGCGTACTGCTTTTTGTCAACCAGCACCTGCGTTTTCATTGTGTGCCGTTTTTTCTTGCCGCTATACCGTTTCTGCTGTTTTTTTTGGGGTGGAGTTTCGGTTGCCTCAACCAATACTACTTCATATCGTACATCGCTTTTAATTAACGCTTTCCTGCCGGGCAAACGAAAGCGCCCGTCCTTTATGAGCGTATTTTCAACCCGCCTCGCCGCACGGAACAGCTTGCTATCCGAAATGCCGAAGTCGGCAGCTATGTGTGCGTATGTACGGTATTATCGTAAATATCCCGGCGTAGCCAACAACGTATCCTCCATGCTTAATTTCGATGAACGACCGCCGAGACCGTGTTTAACTGCGTATGCCCTGACCAATACCTCTACCATGACCGGGAATGTGTCGGGCTTTACTCCTGTTAAGCGTCGAAATTCTTCCGCCTTGTATTTTTTGATATTATCGTATCTCATCTTGCAAAGATACTTCGATTATTTTAGTTTCGCAAGAAGTTTAATGATAAACAAATCTGGCTTAACTATATCTATCTTCGGTTCGCTTGCTTCTCTCTGCGGGTTCGCAAAACATTCGGATGACGGACAAACAAATAATTCTCAATTCACCCGAAAATTGCCTTGCGATAGTGATTTAAGGCTTTCAGCCTTTTCATTTTCCATTTTCAATCTTCCCTAACAGTATAATTCATGACTGTAAACCGTAGAAATTCGGCAATTCCTTAAATTTTTATCATATCATGAAAAAATGTTACCTTTGCGTAAATAATTGTCAAAAACAATAAAGTATTATGAAAAGGATTATATTAAAATCTGTTGCTGCAACATGTTGCACTTTAATGATTTTTTTGCTCGGCAGTTGCAAATCCAAACAGGAAATAAAACCCGAACTTCCGAGCGCTTACGTTTTCTCAAACGAAAATGTACTGCCGGTAACAAGCGTAAAAAATCAGTCAAAATCGGGAACATGCTGGAGTTTTGCAACTGTTTCGTTTCTGGAATCCGAACTATTGCGCAAAGGTAAAGGCGAATACGACCTGTCTGAAATGTTCCCTGTTTATTATTCGTACATATCAAAAGCGGTGAAAAAAATTCGCCGTCATGGCAATTCGGCTGCAGGTCAGGGCGGACAGGCGCATGATGTTGTTAACGTTATACGCAATTACGGAATTGTTCCCGAATCGGTTTACAGCGGAATTCCAGAAAACGACAGTATCCATAATCATGGCAAAATGGCAAATGACTTAAAAGAAAGTTTGCAAACAATATTGAAAGAAAGGAAAATACCCGAAAACTGGCTAGACAGTTACAGGCAGCATCTTGATGCACATTTGGGAATTCCTCCTCTAAATTTTGAATACGGCGGAAAAACATACACTCCTTCGGAATTTGCACAATCGCTTATAAATGTTGATGATTATGTAGAACTTACATCATACGAATGTTATCCTTTCTATAAAAAAGTAATTCTCGAAATTCCCGACAACTGGTCAAACGATTTGTATTACAATCTTCCGCTGGATGAATTTATGAACGTAATCGACAACGCTTTGGATAACGGCTATACGGCAGTGTGGGATGGCGATGTGAGCGAAAAGGGATTTTCACACAAAAACTGTATTGCCATTGCTCCTGTCGAACAGTCTGAAAATTTGTTTTCCGTTATACGCGAAGAATATGTCGTGGACGACAATTTACGCCAAAAAACATTCGACAGCCACGAAACTTCCGACGATCATTTGATGCATTTGGTTGGCACATCTGTTGACAATAATAATAATAAATATTATGTAATAAAAAACAGTTGGGGAACAAACCGCAACAGTTGCGGCGGTTTTTTGAACATGTCCGAAGCCTTTGTACGCCTGAAAACAGTTGCAATAATGGTAAACAAAAAAGCCATACCCGAAAATATAGCGAAAAAATTAGACATCAAAACAGAATAATGATTTTTACAGGCAAAACAGTAAATTATGACACGAAAATCCGATTTTTTGGTTGTAGGTTCAGGAATTGCAGGTTTGAGTTTTGCTCTTAAAGCATCAAAGTTCGGAAAAGTTGCCTTACTCTGCAAAACCGTGCTTGACGAAACAAATACATCATTTGCGCAGGGTGGAATAGCATCGGTAACTTACGCTCCCGATAATTTTGAAAAGCACATTTCCGATACCTTAATAGCCGGAGCCGGGCATTGTAACCGCTCCGCAGTTGAAAAAGTTGTTCGCGAAGCCCCCAAACAAATAAACGAACTTATTAAATGGGGCGTAAATTTTGATAAAAATATAAACGGAAAATTCGACCTGCATCGCGAAGGAGGTCATTGCGAACACCGTATTTTACATCATAAAGACAATACAGGATTTGAAATACAGCAAAGTCTTATACAGCGGGCAAAGGCAGAACCGAATATCGAAATTTTTGAATATCATTTTGCGATTGATATAATAACGCAGCATCATTTAGGAAAAATAATAACACATCATACCCCAAACATAGAATGCTACGGTGCTTATGTTCTCGAAAAAACAACAAATATCATTCATACGTTTTTATCAAAAATAACTTTGCTCTCAACAGGCGGAATTGGCAATGTATATATGACAACTACAAATCCCGACATTTCTACCGGTGACGGAATTGCAATGGCTCACCGCGCACGGGCGATAATTGAAGACATGGAATTTGTACAGTTTCATCCCACGGCGCTGTATAATCCCAACGAACGTCCATCATTTCTTATAACCGAAGCCATGCGCGGCTACGGAGCGGTTTTGCGAACTCAGGACGGCAAAGAATTTATGCATAAATACGACAAACGATGTTCGCTTGCCCCGCGCGATATTGTTTCGCGAGCCATAGACAATGAAATGAAAATACGGGGCGAATATTTTGTATATTTGGATGTTACTCACAAAAATGCCGAAGAAACAAAAAAACATTTTCCCAATATTTATAAAAAATGCATGGAACAGGGAATAGATATAACAAAAGATTATATTCCCGTTTCGCCAACCGAACATTATCTTTGCGGAGGAATAAAAGTAGATTTGAATGCACGCACATCCATAAACCGCCTGTATGCGGCAGGTGAATGTTCGTGTACCGGCTTGCACGGAGCAAACCGTCTGGCATCCAACTCGCTTGTTGAAGCCATTGTTTATGCCGATTCCGCCGTAAACGATGCCAAAAATATTTTGCCAGCGCTGCAATACAAACACGATATTCCCGACTGGAACGACGAAGGAACTTCTCTTAACGAAGAAATGATACTGATAACCCAAACTTTTAAAGAAGTAGAACAAATAATGAGTACATACGTTGGTATTGTGCGTTCCGATTTAAGGCTGACGCGCGCAATGAGAAGACTTGAAATTCTTTTTCGCGAAACCGAAGACCTTTTCGACAAGTCGGTTGCTTCTCGCAAGATATGCGAACTGCGAAACGTAATAAGCGTATCATACCTTATAATAAAACAGGCAATGCAGCGCAAGGAAAGTTTAGGCTTGCACCATACGATAGATTATCCTTAAAAGCCAATAAACAGATTTATTTATTGACGATTTAATAATCTGAAAAATTAAAAAAATGGTATAGACAGAGAGCGACTATATAAATTTTGCAGGAAATTTTTATTCATCCGTGCGTAATGTTGAATATTTCATCTATATTTGTTTTCAATTAAAATAAAAAGATATGAAAGGAATTAAATTATTTTCAGGAATTGTATTATTTGCTGCGCTTGTATCGTGCAGCACATTACAAAGCGCATTTCAAATTGTTAACTGCAAATACGATATCGAAGGCGTGTTGAGTCCGACTGTTGCCGGCGTCAGTTTAAATAATATAACAAACATAAATCAAATAAAAGCTATTGATTTGATTAAACTCACGGCAGCTTTTGCAACCAAAAAATTTCCGCTGAACATAACAATAAACATTAAGGCAACAAATCCGGGAAGAGTGGCGGCAACCGTTCAACGCCTTGACTGGGCAATAGATTTGGAACAAAAAGAAATATTGAACGGAGCGATAAATCAAACCATAAGCGTACCGGCAAACGGCGGTTCTGCAATTATTCCCGTTTCTGTCGGCATGGATTTGTTTCAACTGTTTAGCGGCGAAAACAGGGATAATTTGCTGAATCTTGCAATGAACATTGCCAATATAGGCGAAAGTTCGTCAAAAATAAGCATTCGCATAAAACCTACAGTTGTAATCGGAGGTCAGTCAATATCAACAGGATTTATAACAATAAGCAAAACGATTGCTTCAAGATAAATCAAAATTTGCCAGTCATCAAAAAAAATATAGCGCAAAAAGCGCTATATTTCTTAGTAGCGGAGGAAGGATTCGAACCAACGACCTTCAGGTTATGAGCCTGACGAGCTGCCACTGCTCTACTCCGCGATATAATTTCTTAATCCGATTTGGATTTTGGGCTACAAAGGTAGAGTTTTTTTGGAGAAAAACAAAATTTTATTGTATTTTTTACAATATTTTTAAAAAAATTTTGTCGGTTTAAAATTTAAATCTACATTTGCAGCCCGAAATCGGTTAAGAAGACGTTTATTTAACTGAAAAGGTCCATTCGTCTAGGGGTTAGGACGCAAGGTTTTCATCCTTGAAACAGCGGTTCGATTCCGCTATGGACTACAATTAAAATAATAAAAAATTATGGCAAATCATAAATCGGCAATAAAAAGAATAAGACAGACAAAAACGCGTAAAATACATAACAAATATTACGCAAAAACAACGCGTAACGCAATCAAAGCCTTGCGCAATACAACAGACAAAGCAGCTGCAGAGTCGTTATTTCCGAAAGTGTCTGCAATGCTTGACAAGCTTGCTAAAAAACATATCATACACAAAAATAAAGCGGCAAACCTTAAAAGCAAACTTGCTGTTAAGGTGAACGCTCTCTAATTTTTTTAATGGTTTTAATTATTGGGCAAACCTTCTTTCGTACGAAAGAAGGTTTGCGTTTTTTTATCATGCAATACCGATTTTTTAATAACTTTGCGATTTCAAAATCATATTATTGCCATGAAAGCGTTGAAGATAAAAGAATGGGCGCAGGATGACCGTCCGCGTGAAAAAATGATGCAGCACGGCGCAGCAAGTCTTAGCGATGCCGAACTGCTTGCAATTATTATAGGCAGCGGCACTAAAAACGATACGGCGGTTGATATTGCCAAACAGTTGCTTGCCTGTTCATGCAACAGTCTCTGCGAACTGGGAAAGAAATCTATCGGAGATTTCGTGAAAATAAAAGGAATAGGCACAGCCAGGGCGGTAAGTATTGCTGCAGCTTTGGAACTCGGTCGCCGCCGCCGCAATGATAATTCCACTGTGCAGACAGTAAAAACAAGTTTCGATATTTTTGAAATATTTCAACCTTTACTCGGAGATTTGGCTCATGAAGAATTTTGGATTATGCTGTTAAACAGAGCAAACAAAATTATTTCAAAACACAGGATAAGTCAAGGCGGAATATCATCAGTAACAGCTGACATAAAAATAATAGCAAAATATGCAACTGAAAATCTTGCGTCAAATGTTGTTATTCTGCATAATCACCCATCGCAAAGTATTAATCCGGGTAGCGAGGATGAAAAAATTACGGTTAAAATAAAATCGGCGCTTGATATTTTTAACATAAAACTTATTGATCATTTGATAATTGCAGGCTACAAATATTTTAGCTTCGCCGATAACGGTTTGCTGTAAACAACTGTCAACAAGCCTGATTTGCATATTGTCCGATGAAATCAAATTTATTTGCGAGTAACTTTACCGTTTATAAGATTTATGGTTATCTGTTTTCCCGACCTGTCTCTAACTCTCAATCGTGCAGGTTTGTAAAGTTTTTCAAATTCGGCGTTTACGGGAATTTTTACTGTTTCTTTTACATCTGTGCGTTTATAACCTTTTCTATTGAAAATATAGATTTTTTTATCATCAAAAGCAACCAGATAATCCTTTGCATCAATTCGTAAAAAATGTATGGATGATTGTACAATTCCTTCTGTTTTAGGGATTTTCCATCCTGTTATATTTTCTCCCGCTGTGTTGTACAGATAAATTTTTTTGTTTGTGCATGCAATAAAAATACGAAAATCGGCTGTACGGTCGTAAGCAAAAACCGATACTTTGTTTGTTGCAGCGGCAGGTAATGTAACAGGAAAGCCCGGCATTGATTTTCCGCTAAAATCAATCATATAAATCTTATTTTCGGTATTGAAAAGCAAACAGGCATTTCCTCTGTTAAACGGATTTATAACAAAAATGTCGCTTTCGATTTTCTCATCCATATTTATTGTCCACAAAGATTTTGCGCTGTTGTCGGTCAGTTCCGTCAAATTGTTGCCGTATTGCAATATTGTGTATTTTTGTTTGCTGACATTGTTTTCTATATTTTTTTTCAAAATAACGTTTGCCTGTTTTGCATTGGCATCTTCAACATTATCGACAATGTCAACTGCGTGATTTTCATCTGTTTTTTGCGATTTTTTCTGTGTGGCTGCAGATGCTAATAAAATATTGGAATTCAAATAAAATTTTTCGTTTGAAGGTATAATTTCAATAAAAATATTTTTGAAAAAATCTTTGTTTTTTTTATCCTGTACATCAAACAGTTTGCTTATTCCTGCCGGATTTGCATAGAATGCAGCCAGCGATTCATCAATAATATAATCGGAATTTATCGACAATATTCCCGTATTTTTTAAACTTCGGATGTTATTTTCGGATATTACGATGAAATTATCAACAACGTTTACTTCTTTTCCTTTGTTCAGGCTGAAAAGTTTGCCGAACATTACTGTTATAATATCCGAAATGGAGCTTTTATTTTTCAGTTTGTTCAGCTCGTTTGCGGCGGATTCGGCGTTCAAAACTTTTATCAATGTCATCCAACCGTAAGATTGATTGTATGCCAGTGTAATTTCTTCGGGATAAAGCGATTTTATAAAATCTTCAATATCAAAATAAAGAGAATCGCTTATTTGTGCAAGTTTGTCGAAATAACTGTTTGCCGTATTGCCGAAAAATGCGTTATATCCGTTCAGTAAACTGTCGATATTGTTTATCTGCATCGAATATGCTACAAGCGTTTCGCGAGACAGCGCCTTTAATGTTTTCAAGTCGGATTTTTGCTGCGTATTTAACAAATTCAAAAAATTATGATTGTCTGTATAAACAAAACCGCTGAAATTACAAAGATTTTTTGTTATGTCGGCATCGAGTATAAACCATCGGGCAATATTTTTTATAAAATCGGAAGAACTGTCGGGAATATTTGCGTCAAACAATGTATTTATAAGATTCGGCAACTGTGCTGAACTGATAAAAATATTTGCATCAACATGCCGTCCGGATGTATTTATTTCATTTGCAAAAAAGGCATTTCCTGTGAGTCTCTGTCTGTTTTTTACCTGTTGCAAGTTATTTTTCAATGCATCAAACGATGAACTTACTGAAACAATATTCCCGAAATTGTGAATGTAGAATTTTGAATTGTCAAATGTATAACATGAAATATTACTGCATGTATTTAATGTGTCATCGGTTTTTGTTGCGATATTTGCCAAAACTTTATTAATATCGGCATGTTTTTTTACGGGAACAAGATGAACAAAATCAAGTGATTGTTTTTTGTTTACAAATGCTGCCGATAAAATATAAACCGAGTTGCGGCGAACAATAAAATTCGTATCTGCAATATCGGGAATCAGATTTGTGATGAGCGGCACAATAAATTTGTTTTTCCCGTAAATCAGATTGAAAAATTCGGAATTTTCGTTTTCATTTGTAAGCTGCATAGGATTGTTTATTCTAACATAAACGACTGCATCGCTGCCTGTAAAATTAAAAAAATCATACAGTTCGGAACTGCTTTTTTCTTTAATGCCGATATAGCCTAAAATACATACAACAATCAATACGGATACAAATAATATGGAAATTGTTTTTTTTATCATCGTTATCAAAATATTTCACGCAAAGATAATAAATATATGATTAACATGGCAAATATCAGTATTAAAAAATGGAATATTTTTGATTTTAATCTGTAAAAACACTAAAATCCTGTTTTGCAACAAAGCGATAGGGAAGCAATGCATCTTCAGCGGCATAATCAACTCCAATGCGAGGCGTGGCAACAATGTTTTCGGACGAAACGGACATTCCTCTGTCTTCAATCCACACCGTATTGCCCAAAAGCGAAATGCCTGTAAGCGAAAAATGCAATCCCAGCGCTTTTGATAATTTTCCCGGACCGATAAGCAAACCGTCTGTAAGTTTTTTTCTGTTCGTGCGTTCCAGCATGGTTTGTATTCCGTTTAACGCAACGGCTCCGCGAATCAGTACCGCATGAGGAACATTTTCAATATTTGTAACTACATTGAAAAGCGAATACATTCCGTAACACAGGTAAATGTAAGCATGTCCGCCTTGGTAATACATTACTTCGGTGCGTTTTGTACGACGTCCTCCGTACGAGTGAGATGCTTTATCGGTAACGCCTGCGTATGCTTCCGTTTCAACAATAACGGCTTCGGTAATGTTTCCGTTTATATTGGTACAAAGCGTTTTTCCAAGCAATTCTCTGCTTATTTGCACAACATCTTCGCGCGTGTAAAATAACAAGTTCAGTTTCATCAAAAAATATTTTATAAAACAAATTTAATGATTTATTTTTATTCTACAATGAAACACAGGCGCGTCTGCCGATACGACTCTGTAACGATAAGGAACGGTTTGTTTTTGCAGCGATATTTCTGTTTTGACGTTTACTTTGTTTTAATAAAGCAGAAGCGCAAAATAAATCACGCTTCTGCAAGTGTTATCATTCGAGTTCTATGGGGTTGTATTTTACTTTTGCATCGTCCGGCACCCTGTCCTTAATTTCATCGAAGTTAAATCCCAATATTTTAAATGCTTCTCTTGCTGTTGATTTGGGATTTTGGTGAGTTCTTTTTTCCATACTTATAAACTCTTCTCTTGTTGTCGGCACCGCGTTCGTTTTCTTTTTATCTTTATAAATTTTTTCGTTGCTATTTTCTATTGCGATACATTCAAAACTGTATAAATTTTCGGTATCGGCTATTTTGAGTATAAGCCCGGGCAAACCTGCAAATTTATAAGGTCCGCGGCTTATGGGAATATCCAAGGCATACCATGCCGTGTAATCGCGCCCGCGAAATCGGCATGTTGCCTTTCGGCAGGGGTGCGACAGTATTTTCTGCGTTTCTTTTTGTATTGTCCATTTGGGAATTTCAAAATCTTCGATGTATTCAAAGTATTTTACCGTTCCAATAGCATTACCGTTAAACGTAGTCTTATTTTCGGGATAATTTACATATACGGTATAAGAGTTACGGCTTTTATTTGGTTTGCTCTTATATACAATTCGCATAATATCTCCCGTAACTGTAACGGTTGAATCAAATAAACCATAATTACAACTGTAAAATTTGCAGATTTTTTGTCCAATTTCCAATCGCATCGTATCAATCAGCGTTTGTGTTGACTTGCTGGTACTGTATTGATAATAATGTTCGTACAGGCATTTTAATTGCATAGTATCTATTATTGCCTGCGCGTTTATATTAAAATCAATACAAATAAAAATTAATGTTAGAATGAATAATCGTTTCATAATAATATTTGTTTATAAAAAATAAAAAAGAACAACTCCGTATAATTGCAGAGTTGTTCCATAATAAATTAACAACCGAGGTGCCAATTAACTACACCTTCAATAATCGCTAAATCACCAGAATCATACAGTCCCAATATACATACCTCAAATCCACATACATTTATGCATGAGTAGATTTTAGTTGAAAGAGGCTCAGCTGCCGTTATTGTTGTTGACATTGTTGCAGCAAATAAACCCAAACCGCAAAATAAACATATTATAATATTACGTATTTTTTTCATTGCTTTATTTTTTAAAATTTTGATATTTTTTTTTAGAATTAAAGTTTAAAAAGTATTTGTAAATAAATCAACAACCAACAATCCAATTTAAGAAATCTTCAATAATATATAACAAACCATTGGTACCTCCTGATACACAAAATAGTTCAAATCCACAAAGATTTACACATGTTTCCATTTTATATGAAACAGGTTCTGCAGCCGTTATAGTTGGCGCAGTTGTTGTCATTGTTGCAGCAAATAAACCAATGCTGCAAATCATTGCTAATATAAATTTTTTAATTTTTTTCATATTTTTATTTTTTATAGTTTAAAATTTATTTTTTATTTTTCAGGTGAATTTTTTCACGGAAAGTTAAAAAAGTCGGTTTTTGAGTTTGAGTTTTTTGTATTCGCCTGCCTTTCAGCAAGTCAGTAATAACCGGTTTTAGAGTACATAAAACTGATTAATTTTTTGCTTAAACATGATATTTTGAATGAACATTTTCGTGAATTTTTCTTTAACAAGGGAATGCCCCCCCACCAACTCGCTGTATATCAGTAAATTACACAGACTTTGGGTCGAGGTCAAAAAACGCATAAAAACCTTGCTCAACTGCAAAAACTGCAGCCTGCCGCAAAGCGTTTTAATAATATTGTTTACATTATTTTTCATAATGTCTTATAAATTTTGGCAAATATACTAAAAGAAATATTACCAGCAAAATATTTTTTGAGGTTTTTATTTTACGTACCTTTCTTCTACAAATTTCCGGTTGCGCCCTTACAACTTGTGATTTACAGTTGCTTCTGTATTTTTTCAACTTTTGCTTTTACCGAAATATCATCCAAGTCTAAAATATTGCCATCTTCAATGTAGTCGGCAAAACTTATTTTTACAGCCAGAGTTTGTGTCGATATATAGTCGTAAAATGCATTTACGGCATTGATTATGGTTTCGTTTTTTTCGATTTGTATGTTAATTTTGTCGGTTACTTCAAAATTGCTGTTTTTGCGTATGTTTTGGATTCTGTTAACAATTTCGCGTGCAATTCCTTCGTCAAGCAGTTCCGGAGTAACTGTTATGTCAAGGGCAATTGTAATTTTCCCTTCGGTTGCAACCAGCATTCCCGGAATATCTTCAAAAGTTATTTCAACATCTTCGAGCGTGAGATTTACATCTCCCGAAGGCAAATTCAAAATTGTTTTCGACTGATTCTCCAGATTGTTAATATCGTGTTGCGAAAATTCCGAAACGGACGTCGAAATTTCTTTCATTTGTTTGCCGTAAATTTTGCCAAGCGTTTTGAAGTTAGGTTTGATTTTTTTAATAATAATTCCTGTCGTATCGTTTAAAAATTCCAGTTCTTTTATATTTACTTCATTAAGTATTAAATGTTTTACGGCTTCAATATTGTTTTTCATATTTTCGTCCGCAACGGGAATCATAATCTTCATAAGCGGCTGACGAACTTTTTTGTTTGCTTTGCGGCGAAGAGCCAGTGCCATGGAACAAATCTGCTGTGCAAGATTCATCTTTTCTTCAAGATTTGCGTTTATCAGACTTTCGTCAAAATCGGGAAAATTTGCCAAATGTACCGAATTTTCGCCGTATCGGCGACTTACTTCGTTCAAATCGCAAAACAGATTGTCGCAAAAGAAAGGCGCTATGGGAGCGGCAAGCAAGGCTACTGTTTGCAGACATGTTTGCAGCGTTTGATATGCGGCAAGTTTGTCGGCATTCATTTTTCCTCCCCAAAACCGTTTGCGGTTGAGTCGCACATACCAGTTGCTCAAATTGTCGATAACAAAATCCTGAATTGCGCGTCCTGCGCGTGTAGGTTCATAATTTTCGTAAGCGTTTTCAACTTCCTTTATTAACGAATTAAGCAGTGAAATAATCCATATATCTATTTCAGGACGTTCGCTAACAGGCACTTCTGGTTCGTTGCCTTCATAGTTATCAACATTTGCATAAAGTGCAAAAAATGAATATGTATTGTAAAGTGTTCCGAAAAATTTACGTTTAGCTTCGTCAACTCCGGCAATATCAAATTTAAGGTTGTCCCATGGTTGTGAATTTGTTATCATGTACCAGCGAAGAGTATCGCTTCCGTATTCATCCATCACGGTAAACGGTTCGACTGCATTGCCCAAACGCTTACTCATTTTGTTTCCGTTTTTGTCGAGAACAAGACCGTTTGAAATTACATTTTTAAACGAAACGCAGCCTTTTACCATTGTTGCTATTGCGTGAAGGGTAAAAAACCATCCGCGGGTTTGGTCAACGCCTTCTGCAATAAAATCGGCAGGAAAATCATCCAGATTTTTCCCCATATAGTGTTGCTGGGCAAAAGGCATTGCACCCGAATCAAACCAGACATCAATCAAGTCAAGTTCGCGTTTCATGGGTTCGCCCTTTTCAGAAATCAAAACAATATTGTCGATATAAGGGCGATGCAGGTCTATTTTTTTGTAATTTTCCTTTGTAAAGTCTCCGATTTTAAAACCTTTTGTTTTGTATGGATTTTTGCTCATCAATCCTGCTGATACCGATTTTTCTATTTCATTGTAAAGTTCTTCAATTGAGCCGATACATTTTTGTTCGCTTCCGTCGGATGTTCGCCAAATTGGCAGAGGAGTTCCCCAGTATCGCGTTCGCGAAAGATTCCAGTCCTGAAGATTTTCGAGCCATTTTTCAAAACGTCCTGTTCCGGTGCTTTCGGGTTTCCAATTTATTGTGCGGTTCAATTCAACCATTGTATCCTTTTGCGCTGTTGTTTTTATAAACCATGAGTCGAGAGGATAATAAATTACGGGTTTGTCGGTTCGCCAGCAGTGAGGATAGGTATGAACGTGTTTTTCGATTTTGAACGCTTTGTTTTCCTGTTTCAGCATTACGCACAAATCAATATCCAAAGTGGTATCTTTTTCGGTAAGATTTTTGTCATAGTCGTTTTTTACAAATCTTCCGGCATAGTGTTTATAATTTTCGTCAACATATTTTTCAACAAAGTTGCTATCCAAATCGTCAATGTTAAAAAATTTTCCTGTTCGGTCAACCATAGGCTGTATATTTCCGTTTTTGTCGATTAAATGAAGCGGAGGAATATTCGATATTTTTGCAACGCGGGCATCATCGGCGCCAAAAGTAGGCGCAATATGCACAATTCCCGTGCCATCATCTGTTGTAACATAATCGCCTGCAATCACTCGAAACGCATCTCCGCGCGGATTTACCCATGATATAAGCTGTTCGTATCTGATATCAACAAGATTTTGTCCTTGATATTCTTGTAAAATTTCAAAAGGCGTCTTTTCATTAAAATGTTTGGATACCAAATCTTTTGCAAGAATAAATACGCATTTTTTTTGTGTATATGGATTTTCGGATTTCACGGCGCAATATGCAATTTTTTCGCCTATGCAAAGAGCGGTGTTCGATGGCAAAGTCCACGGAGTTGTTGTCCATGCGAGAAAATATATATCCGAATTTTTACCGGAGTCATTAAACAGAAACTCCGATTTATTGTTTCTTATTATTTTGAATTGTGCGGTTACAGTCGTATCTTTCACATCGCGGTAACATCCCGGCTGATTGAGTTCATGAGTGCTGAGTCCTGTTCCCGCAGCCGGAGAATATGGCTGTATTGTGTAACCTTTGTACAGTAAATTTTTATTGTATAAATCTTTCAAAAGAAACCACAGTGTTTCTATGTAGTCGTTGTCACAGGTGATATATGGATTGCTCATGTCAATCCAGTATCCCATCTGGCGAGTAAGTTTTTCCCAAAGTTCGGTATATTTCATTACTTCTTTGCGACAGGCGGCATTGTATTCATCAACAGAAATTTTTTTTCCTATATCTTCTTTTGTTATTCCAAGCATTTTTTCAACGCCAAGTTCTACGGGCAATCCGTGAGTATCCCAGCCGGCTTTGCGGTTTACCAGAAATCCCTTTTGAGTTTTGTAGCGACAAAAAATATCTTTTATCGCACGAGCCATAACATGATGTATTCCCGGAATTCCGTTTGCAGATGGAGGTCCTTCGTAAAATGTAAAAACAGGACATTTCTTGCGTGTTTCGATGCTTTGTACAAATGTGCGTTCCCTATCCCATTTTTTCAGAATATCATTGTTTATCTGCGTTAAATTGAGACTTTTATATTCTTTGAATTTCATAACAGTAAAGATATTTTAATAAAGATTTGACCGCAAAGGTAGTAAAAACAATTATAATTTTTGACGGATTCAAGTTCTTTCCGTGCAGTTTGTAAGGCATCAAGATAAATTTTGATTTTTAAGGCAAAATGATTCAAGTTGTGTACAAACTTCAATCGCTATGATTTTAAAATTTCCTCCGGATTAAATCGCTGAGCTTTGTTTGCAATAGCGGATTTTAAGATTTAAACAGTTTCCTGTATATTAAGAAACTGTTTAAATTTCATGTAGTGTCATGTCACTCCTTAAATATCGGATAAAGTCTGCGTAATTTTATCCTCGCGTCTTCCGTCGTAAATTGCCAGTTTATTTTAGCATCTATATTGTTTCTCGCATCTTCCCAT
>JAISOH010000141.1 GCA_031275825.1 Prevotellaceae bacterium
TGTTTGCTTGCGCAAACCGGCGGAATAACGGTAAAAGGACAGGTAACGTTTAATGGCGAACCTTTGTCCGGAGTAACTGTGTTGGTGCAAAATGCCAACAGGTATGCGATGACCGATGATGGTGGAAATTATGCAATTACGGCGGTTGACCAAAATTCCGTTTTGATATTTTCATTCATTGGTTACAGAACGGTAAACGAAACTGTCGGTTCTCGCAGCATTATTAATGTTGCTATGGAAGAAGATGTTCAGCAGTTGGAACAAACGGTAGTAGTTGGCTACGGTACTCAGAAAAAAGCAGATTTGACGTCGGCAATTTCAACGCTAAGCGCCGCTGAAGTATTGAAAGTTCCGGGCGGAATTGAAAATGCCCTGCAAGGTAATGTTGCAGGCGTTAACGTTTCCGGCGGAAAAATTCGTATTCGCGGTACGAGTTCCATCACCGGTAACACTGACCCGCTTTGGGTTGTTGACGGTATTATAGGCGGAACAACGCCTAACGACAATGAAATTGAATCAATACAAATTCTGAAAGATGCTGCGTCATCTGCTATTTACGGAGTGCGCGGCGCAAACGGCGTTATTATTGTTACAACAAAACGAGGAAAAATAGGCGCTCCGAAAATTGATTTCAATACGTACGTGGGAACAGGTTCGCCTGCAAAAAAAATTGAGATGCTCAATGCCCGCGATTATGCCGTATATGTAAACGAATTGTTCTACAACGCGGCAACGCCTCAGGCACAGGCTGACGGAACATGGAATAGCGCTGTGCCTCCCAACAATGCAAAACCGAGCCAGCCGATGGCTAATACCGACTGGTGGGACGAGTATTTTTATTCAAATTTCTATCAAAACTATGATTTGGCAATAGGCGGCGGCAGCGAAGCCGTTAACTACCGCTTTGGCGGAACATTAACAGCCGACAAAAGAATAAATATTCCGCGCTCCAGCAGAGGCAGAAATTTATATGCCGTAGTGCAGGGAACAAAAGGCATATTTACATACGGTGGACGCGCTCAACTCAACTACAGCAGCAGTAATACAACATCAATGGCATCTTTGCAAAACACCCTGCAATTGCCGCCCAATGAACCTGTATATGACGAAAACAATAATGATATAAATCGCGGCTATTATCAAACAGGTATGATAGATGGACTTGATATACCCAATCAGGCGTTTTTTATTCATGAAGACAAAACAAAATCACAAAGCCTGAGCGCTATAGGAAATATTTTTGGAGAAGTTAAAATAATGGAATGGTTGAAGTTCAAATTAACATATACCAATGCTATAAACAAAGCCAATTCTCAACATTTCCGTCCGCGATATGTTTTGGCAAGCGGCGGCGGCGGCGGAATTCAGGAGTATAATCTTTTAGAAACTACCAACACAGGTTACGACCGCGAAATGTATGAAGCCTTACTTTCATTCGACAAAAGATTCGGCGACCACTCAATTTCTGGCGTTGCAGGTTTAACAAGTGAAACATTCAAATCGTTCAATAAAAATTTTTCGGGACGCAGTCAGGAAATGACGGATTTTGGATCTGAAAATAAATTTCAAGAGAATCCAACAGCCTCAGGTTCGCAATCTGAAAATGCTTATTATTCTTTTCTTGCACGCATAATGTATTCTTATGCCGGCAAATATCTGTTTACGGCAAATTTCCGCGCAGATGAAAGTTCAAAATTTGCGCCCGGCAAACGCTGGGGTTACTTTCCATCTTTTTCATTAGGATGGAGAATAAGCGAAGAATCATGGATGAAAGAACTTACATCAAACTGGCTTAACAGCCTCAAACTGCGCGCTACTCTCGGCTGGATAGGCAGCGATCTTGGTACGGGAAATTATGATTATCAGGCGGTAGTAAGTTCTGTCGGATATTTCTATACATTTGGACATCAAACAGAGAATATGGGAGACAGCAATTATCCTGCTCCTCGCCCTGCAACAATTACAAACAGCAATCTTAGCTGGGAAACAACACGCGATGCAGGCTTCGGCTTCGACCTTACCGCTTTGAATAATAAACTCTCCGTATCTTTAGACTATTACAACCGTAAAGTATCCGATATGTTGCTTCTTGTTCAGTTACCTTTAAGTGCGGGAAACAGCGCTTATTTTTCAAATCCTTCGGTTATGATGAATATCGGCAGTATGACCAACTGGGGTCTCGAATTTCAGGGAACATGGAGAGATAATATAGGGGATTTCAGCTATTCAATATCTCCAAATTTCTCATTCTACAGAAACAAGGTAACGGATATTGGAAATACGGATTTCCTTTCGGGCGGATCAACAAGACTTAATGGGTCTAACGTTACCCGAACCGCAGTAGGATTGCCTGTTGCCCAATTTTGGGGATTTAAAACAGACGGACTGTTCAAAACAGACGAAGAAGCGGCAAACTATGTAAATTCAAACGGACAGCGTCTTCAACCTGCCGCCTCTGCCGGCGACATTAAATATCTTGATTTGGACGGCAACGGCATAATAGGCGAAGATGATAAAACCTATATAGGATCATCAATTCCCGACATTTCGTTCGGATTAAACATTTATCTCAAATATAAAGGCTTTGATTTTTCAATACTGTTGCAAGGCGATTTTGGAATTGATGTTTATAACAACTGGAAACAGACATTGCTGGCAGGAAGAGCGGTACATAATCAAATGGCTGATATTAAAAACGCTTTCCGCGCTAATGCCGTAACCTTTACCACATCAGGCGGCGAAACAATTACCCTGCCCGCAAATACCAATACATCTATTCCGCGTATTGTTAATGGTGACCCTAACCAGAACTCTATGAGATCCAGCGATTATTTTGTCGAAGATGCATCATACTTACGCTGCAATAATATTACGCTGGGATATACTCTGCCGAAACAATTATTATCAAAATTCGGTATTGAAAACATCAGAATATACGCAGGCGTAAAAAATCCGTTTACAATCACAGGTTATTCAATGTTTGACCCGCAGGTGCCTAACGGCGGTTCTACTTTGGACAGAGGCGTTGATGGACAGTTTTATGATTTTGCAGGCACATACTGGAGCCAGCGCGAATTTTTTGCAGGTTTACAATTAACATTTTAATTAACAATCTTAATATTTATAGATATGAAAAAAATAATTACACTTATAGTTTCAGGAATAATAATGATAAACCTGACATCGTGTGAACCTAAAATGGATTACTTAAATCCCGATACGGATGTTATACAGTCTTATTACAACACACAGGAACATTTGGTATATGCCGTAAACGGCATATATGGTATTTTGCAAGGACTTAACATGTGGGGGCGCGACATGCCCTATATCCTCAATGCACGTAGCGATGAAGGAATTTTTACATTTAAAGCATCTGCCGGCGATCCTACGGTAGTCCAATTAGCAGGCTATACTAACAGCGCCGAGCATGCTGCCGTAGGGTCGGCATTCGGCGATTTTTATACAATTCAATATACGGCAAATGTAGCATTGGAAAAATTGACGGAAAATCAGGGAGGCGCTTTTGACCTTGGCAATCCTCAAGACAAGGCTTTGTACGACCGACTGATGGGCGAAGCATATTTTTTGAGAGGTTTCAGCCGTTTTTATCTCACTTTCTTTTTTGGAGATGAAATACCCGACCGCGATTACGCAGTATCAGGCAGCGATGATTATTATGCCATGCCGGCAGAAAAAGGCGTGATATATCAAAGAATGGTAGAAGATTTCAAGAAAGCGGAAGAACTTTTACCCCTGCGTTCGGTAGTGTATGCCGACGAAGACAATATAGGACGAGCAACCAAAGGCGCCGCGCAGGCAATGCTTGCCAAAGTATATATGGGACGTCCTGTTCTTGACGGAACGGCAGGCGCAGGCTCGGCAGAATGGGATGAAGCAAAAACAGTGTTGAAAAGAATTATTGATTCGCACGAATACGAACTGGCAAACAACTACCGTGATAACTCCAGCGAAGAAAACGAGAACAATAAAGAATCTCTCTTTGAAATTCAATTCACCAGAAGTATGGATGCTCCCTTTAATGCGCCAGTAGATTTTGTGGGCGGAGCACAATGTACTTGGCGGCAAGTATGTATGACTGTTCCGGATCCGATAGGCTGGTGGAATCTTATGCCTTCGCTGTCTTTGTACAACGAATTTGAACGTGATGTTTCGGGCAATGTAATAGATTCACGCGCTTTTCAGGGTCTTTGGATTCCTGACGGAGCAAAGTTCAGAAAAGAAGGTTCTTGGGTTGACTACAACCAGCTGATTGCTACTGCCGGAGACGAGCGTATATCTTGGCGCGGTAAGTATCTTGGCACTCGCAAAAACGGAGCCGATTATGACGGTTTCGATATGATGCGCGGCGGCGCCAACGACCGCATTATTCGCTATTCCGATGTGTTGTTGATGTATGCCGAATGTTGTATCGAAACTAACGACAATACAGCCTTGCAATATATCAACATGGTACGCTCGCGCGCCAATAATCAGATGAACAATCCTACCGAAGCGGATGCTCACATGTTTTATGCTACGGGGCAAGGCACATTACCCACAGCAGAAGATATTATCGCTGCAGCGCCTGTTTTGGGAGAAATAAAAGATGCCGGCAACAACGTGATTGTTCCCGGATTACAGATTAACACCGCTCGGCGCTTATTAAAACACGAATATTCAGCGGAATTGTTTATGGAAGGCTGGCGTTTCTTCAACTTGATGCGCTGGTATAACAATCCTAACGATCCTGATAAGGATATAATTCTAAATTCGCTTATTAACAAGCATAGAGTACAGGTAGAGCAAACAGGTCTGACAGGCGCTATTCCGTTTGATTACAACAAACATTTGCGTATGCCGATACCGAGTAGCGAATTGTCAACCAATCCGAATATGCACGGAAATTCGGCAAACTGATTTTTAAATACTGCTCGAAACCTGTTTACGGGTTTTGGGCAGTATTTTATTATAAAAAAAGCAAACAAAATGCAGGATGAATTACAACACAACAAAAAAGACTGTCTTTGTTATCCGATAAGAGACAGCAAACAACAAATTTTAAATTTTCTAAAATATAAATTTATAACAATAAGAATTATGAAACGATTTATTTCAATTATTTTACTTGCGCTACCTTTTTCGTTAACAGCGCAAAATGCATCCATAAAAATTGACACCGATAGAGTAATCGGAGATATAGACCCCAATATTTACGGAGTATTTATGGAACCAATAGGCAGATCTACCGAGATTCCTGTTCGCAATTCGCTTTACGGCACTCTCTACGACCCTTCATCGCCTCTGGCAAATGAAGATGGTTTCAAAACAAATTACATCGACGCTTTGCGCGAACTGAAAATTACCAATATGCGCTGGCCCGGCGGTAATTATATGTCAAGTTACAACTGGCAAGATGGCATAGGACCGAAAGAACAGCGTCCAATGCGTAAAGACTTGGCTTGGGGCGGCTACGACCCAAATTATGTAGGAACCGACGAATGGATAAAACTTAATAAAGCTATTGGCAGCGAAAATGTAATTTGCCTCAATCTTGGTCTTGGCGATATTGACAACTCCCGCTACTGGATTGAATATACCAACGAGAAAAAGGGAACTTATTTTTCAAATCTTCGCGCAGAATATGGACACCCTGAACCTTACAATGTAAAATACTGGTGCTTGGGCAACGAACTTGACGGCGAAGGCTGGATTATAGGCTACAAAAATGCGGAAGATTATATTAAAATCGGTCTCGAAGCAGCCAAAGCGCTCAAAGCAGTGGACAATTCAATAAAACTTGTGGCAAATGGCTCGTCTAACTATGATGAAAACGGACGCGAACTTGAATGGAACAGCAAGATAATTCCTGCATTTACCGGAGTTGCCGATTATCTTTCGGTGCATCGCTACTGGCACAACGGCGTTACCGAAGCTTATATGAACGATTATTATCATTTTATTGGCGAAGGCTCGCAGGATATGGAGGAAAAAATACGCATACCAAAAGCATTTGTCGAAATTGCAAAGGCAAAATTTCCAAATAAACAGCAACTTTATCTTTCGGTTGACGAATGGGGTGTTTTTGGCGGCAATATTCTTTCGGTACTTGCCGTTTCTCAATGTCTCAACTCGTTTATTCGCCATGCCGACTTTGTAAAGATGACGAATTATACAATGGCAACATCTTTCTTGTCAAGCGATATAGGTAAGGAAGAAACCTATAAATCTCCGTTCTTTTATGCATACAAACTGTTTTCAAATAATTGTCGCGGAAAATCGCTTGACACATACGTTCAATGCGACACTTTCAGCGTAGGAAGATTTAAAAATATTCCTTATCTTGATGTAACAAGCGTGCTTTCCGAAGATGGTTCTACGGTGTACATCAACGTTGTAAATCGCCATAAAGACAAAGCCATTACCGCCGAAATAGCAAACAGCGGCAACCGGCAATTAGCAGGCAAAGCGCGTGTAAGTTCAATTGAAGGAAATCTTGACGAATTTTTTACTTATGCCAAACAAAACGAATATCCACCAAAAGAAAAAGATATTGATGTGAAAAACAACAAAATAGTTTATTCTTTTCCTGCTCATTCGTTTACGCAAATAGCAATTAAACTTTAACAAACAATTAAAATTATAAATGATAAAACATTTTATTTTATTTTTTTTGAGCCTGTGCCTGTGCGCAGGCATGGCGTATGCGCAAAACAAAATTACTGTTAATGCCGACCAGGGCGGCGAGATTATCAGTAAACATATTTACGGGCATTTTTCCGAACACCTCGGGCATTGCATTTACGGCGGCTACTGGGTGGGCGAAGACTCGCCGATACCCAATACGCGCGGTATCCGCAACGACGTGGTGCAGGCGTTGCGCGACATTCAAATCCCCAACCTGCGGTGGCCTGGCGGCTGCTTTGCCGACGAATACCACTGGATGGACGGTATCGGGGAGCGCGATAAACGCCCCAAAATGGTGAATACCCACTGGGGCGGCGTAACGGAAGACAACAGTTTCGGGACGCACGAGTTCCTCGACCTCTGCGAACAGCTGGGCTGCGAGCCTTATATTACCGGCAACCTCGGCAGCGGAAGCGTCGAAGAAATGTCGAAATGGATAGAGTATATTACCTTCGACGGCGAAAGCCCCATGTCGAATTTGCGCAGGCAGAACGGGCGCGAGAAACCCTGGAAAGTGAAGTTCTGGGGCGTGGGCAACGAAAACTGGGGCTGCGGAGGAAATATGACCGCCGGGTTTTATGCCGACCAGTATCGCCGCTATGCTACATACTGCCGCAGTTACGGCGACAACCATCTGTATAAAATCGCCTGCGGGTCTAACGGCAGCGACTTCCAGTGGACGGAAACGGTTATGAAAAATGCGGGAAACCAAATGCAGGGGTTGTCGCTGCACCACTATACTGTGCCAAACAGCTGGGCGGACAAAGGCTCGGCTACGCAGTTTACCGAAGCGGATTATTTCTCGACCATTGAAAAAACGCTGGTAATGGATAATTATGTGAGCAGGCATGCCGCGATTATGGATTTGTACGACCACATGAAGCGCGTAGGGCTGGTTGTGGACGAATGGGGAACATGGTATAATGTGGAGCCAGGCACTAACCCCGGGTTTTTGTACCAGCAAAATACCTTGCGGGACGCTATTGTTGCCGGCATTAACCTGAATATTTTCAACCGGCATGCCGACCGTGTGAAAATGGCGAATATTGCCCAAACCGTGAATGTGCTGCAAGCCGTTATTCTTACCGACAAGGAAAAAATGATACTTACCCCGACTTACTGGGTATACTATTTATATAAGGCACACCAGGACGCTACGCTGTTGCCCGTGTCGGTTACCAGCAACAAATATGAACTGGACGGTCGCGCGATTGACGCCATAGACGTGTCGGCTTCCAAAGACGCTGCGGGGAAAATCCATATTACATTAGTGAATATCGACCCGAATAAACCGCAAAGCGTAGAAACCGAACTGCGGGGCGTTACGGTGAAAAAAGTATCGGGGCAAATCCTCACCGCCGCAAAGATGAATGATTATAATTCTTTTGAAAACCCGCGCGCAGTAGGCATAAAGGCGTTCAAGGAAGCGAAACTGACGGGCGGCAAACTGACGGTTACTTTACCGGCAAAATCAATCGTTCTGCTCGAAATAGAATAACGCGGATTACGCGGATTTAGACGGATTACACGGATTTTTTTACTGTATAAATCCGTGTAATTTGAATAAATCCGTTTTTTTTGAAAAAAATATGGATAAATTAAAAAATATACAAAAAATTTCATTGAAAAAAGTAGTAGAACAAAAAATATACAAATAATTTCATTGAAAAAAGTAGTAGAACAAAAAATATACAAAAAATTTCATTGAAAAAAGCAGTAGAACAAAAAATATACAAAAAATTTCATTGAAAAAAAAAATTGCAAAAGCGTCTTCTTCAATCCGATTGCGAAAATGGACAAAATCACTCGGAGCAAACGGGAATTTGTTTTCAAAACATCTATTTTTGCCTGTTCCTTAGGAATAAAAACACAAAATCCTGCATTATTTTCCAAATATTTTCGCTTTTATTTTTTTTGATATTTAATAAAATAATGTGTTCGTAAGGAGCAACTAAATAATTCTTTTTTCTGCGAGTAATTCAGCCATTTCGTGTTGTAATGTTTTTGCGGCAAAGGCGGCGGCAGTGGCAAAATTTGTATTGTCATCCGCAAAAATAATCGCCCGAGACGAATTTACAATCAATCCGCAAATATCGTTCATTCCGTATTTTGCAACATTTGCAAGATTTCCGCCCTGTGCGCCTATTCCCGGAATTAAAAGAAAGTGTTGAGGTATTATTTTTCGTATAGTTGCAAGCATTTCGGCTTTTGTTGCTCCGGCAACATACATTGTACTGTCTGCATTTCCCCAGTTTTTTGAGCGCTCAATCACTTCCTCGTAAATCATTCTGCCGTTTTCCGTTTTAATCATCTGAAAATCATCTGCTGACACATTGCTTGTAAGAGCAAGCAGAATAATCCATTTACCGGCAAATGAAAGAAAAGGTTTGGCTGTATCTTCGCCCATATAAGGAGACAGGGTAATTGCATCAAATTTCATTTTTTCAAAAAACGCATGAGCATACATTTGCGAAGTATTGCCTATATCTCCGCGTTTGGCGTCGGCTATCAAAAATATTTCAGGATAATGGGATTTCAAATAATTGACAGTCATTGCAAGCTGGTTTAAGCCAGCTTCGCCGCAAGCTTCGTAAAAAGCCGTATTGGTCTTGTACGATATGCAATATTTTACCGTTGCATCGATAATTTGCTTATTAAATTCAAACAGAGGATATTTTTGTTTACGTAAATGCTGCGGAATTTTATTAATATCGCTGTCAAGTCCTATACATAAAAAACTTTGTTTTGCTTTTATCTGTTCAAATATTTGCAGGCTGTTCATATATTATTGTGTTTTAACTGTAAGTTATCTTGCTTCGTATTTTTGATTTCGTAGCCACGGCGTAAAACCGGCATCGCAAATGGCTTTTTTTATTCCGTCAGCATCAAATGAATTTGTTGTACCTGTTGACGAAAGCACATTTTCTTCAATCATAATCGAACCCATGTCGTTTGCGCCCGAATGTAGCGCAATTTGAGCAACTTCCTTACCTGCGGTAAGCCATGATGCCTGTATGTTTGTAATATTGTTTAATGCGATGCGGCTTATTGCTACGGTTCGTATATAGTCGTCAATAGTTGTGGTTTTGTTACCGATTTTTTCGCCGAGTTTTGTTCCTCCGAGTTGCATTGTCCAGCATATAAAAGCCAAAAAGCCATAAGTGTTTTGCGGTTTTTCGCTCTGTAAATCCCGTATTTTTATAAGATGTTCTATTCTTTCGTCCAAAGTTTCGATATGACCGAAAACCATTGTTGCCGAAGTTGGCAAATTCAGTTTATGGGCTTCTCGCATAACGTTAAGCCAAGTTTGTGAATCAGGTTTTGCAGGCGATATTTGTTTACGTACGCGGTCGCATAAGATTTCGGCTCCAGCTCCCGGAAGACTGTCTAAACCTGCTTCAATGAGTTTTTCCAGTATTTCGCGATAAGATTTTTTTTCTTTTTGCGCAATATGAGCAATTTCCGGAGGTCCAAGAGCATGAAGTTTTACGTTTGGATAATATTTTTTTAACTGCAAAAAAAGATTCACATAAAAATCCAGTCCGTAATCAGGATGCAAACCGCCCTGCAACAGAAGCTGGTCTCCGTTTAACGCTGTTAATTCTTCTATTTTTTTGATATATTCGTCCAATGTTGTTGTATATGATTTTTTGGTTTCATGCGGTTTGCAATGAAAATTACAGAATTTGCATCCTGACATGCATACATTTGTAATATTCACATTGCGGTCGATTTGCCAGCTTATACCGTTTCCCTGCACATGAATTTGCCGCAATTGATTGCCAACAAACATCAATTCGCCCGTGTCTGCAAATTTATATATCCGCATCAGTTCATTTGCCGACAAAGGTTCCAAATTTAATGCTTTATGAAAAATCTTATCGTAAATGTTCATCAAAAGTTCTTTTATTCTATCAAAGGATAAATGCGATTGAAACTGTCTTTTAATTGCTGCTTGGAATACAGGGGAATATTATAACCTAAGTGTATGGATAAATTTCCATTTCTTATAATATTTTCTCTGTAATAATTGCCACCTATTTTCAATGTACTAAATTCATATGCTAAGCCTACGTATATATTGTAAAATATTACTCCTGTACCAACCTTAAGTCCAAAGTCAAAATCATTTACTCCATCTTTCCCAAATGACTTAACAACTTCGGTGTGCATTCCTCCAATCATATCTGAATTATCAAACATTAGTGTTTTACCGCCAATGCCATAAGATAAATAAAAGCCGAAAAAAGGTTCCATACTGACGTTGTTATTTAAAGTAAAACGGTAATTAAATACCAACGGCACTTGAATATACAGTAATTTGGTCATATAATTATCATGTATTTCTAATGTATCAAATGGAGGATAATCTTGTCTAAATTTAAAATGAATATCTTCTTTAAACCCTTTATCGCTTAAATATAAGCCTGTTTCTAAATAAAAAGGTTTTAAGGATACAATCTGTCTTTGGTAAGATATCCCAAAATTAAAGCTTTTTCTGGAAGAAGCATTAAAATGAGGCTCTTTTTTATTTGTTAAAATTGAAGACATATTTATACCTGCACGAACACCTACTATATTTGGCGGTAAATCCTGCGCAACAATAGTTGTTGCACAGAAAATAAACGTTAATAAAAATAATACTTTTTCCATAATCTTAATGACTGACAAATATTAATTGCGTATTATAACTGTAACTGGTATATTCGCCAGGTAAAGATACTGTTCCTATATCGCTATCACTCATTCTACATCCAAATTGCCCACTCAAAAAATATCCATTTCCATCTCCATCCCATCCCCAGTTACAATGAACAACTGTAGAATAAACATAATGATGAATATTAAATGTTCCCTGTATGTATGCAGGAGCTCTTCGTACTATTTTGCCATCAATTACCCACATGTGTCCAATTGATGAATTAGCGGCAAGAGTACCTGAAGCTAAAGCTAATTTACTGCCTAAATTATTTATTATTGCATCATCACTGTAATTAATAACTCCATTATAAACATTGTATCCTCGAGCAGATAAATAATTTTTTGCAGAAATAGCAGTAGTACCGCTTCCACTTGCCCCATAATTCATATTAACACCCAGTCCTATATCATTATAAAAAAGATGTGCAAGATAAGAGTATGCGGGTGAATACGGTGAATATACAGAATAATGCTGGCAAATATTGTTCCAGTTATAAGTATAACCATTGTGACTTGTCGGATACTGATAGTACGACATTATTTGAGCAATAGCAGTTGCAACGCAGCCTGCAGGGACTTTTTGACTTGATATCACAGGACAATTATTATTGTATGGATATCCTTGTCCCCATTTCATGTTCAATTTTTCAGGAACATTTTGATAGAGTTCAAAAGGACCTAAACTGTAAAAATTATTATCAAAATCATTTCCACCATTAGGAGGATTTAACAAAGTATCACGAGGTGCAGTTTTTTGTAAAATTAAGTCATTTAATCCTGCTATAAATATAGCAAATCCCGGATTATCTATGCTGTCGCCTTCGTAATAACTGCCGTTTTCGGTAATGCAAAATACAGGCTCAAATCGACTGTCGGCAGAGGCAAAGGCAAACCCCTGATCATTGTCGAAATTAATTACATAATAAAGAGTATCCGTTGTTTCCGAAACATTTCCAGATGTTGCGTTCATAAGCGTGTAACCTGTAGTTTTTGGCTTGTTGGTAACTACGCTTACATCTTTTATTGAGCGATATTTTACAGTCGCTTTCATAGTTACATTACCACTGCTTGAACTGTTGTTGTCAATAATATCAAGCAAGGAGTTTACGTTGTTTATCGCTTCATCAACAGTGATGCGATAATTTCTTTGGATTTTACTTCCAATGTCGTTTTGAGGTTGTTCAGGCACATTAATGTCATTTTCACATGATGAAAACAATAATGTAAAACTGATTAACAAAAATAATAAATTTTTCATATACATTAAATTTAAATATGGCGCAAATTTAACGAAAAAACATGCACATACCAATATTTATATTGTTATATTATGTTATATTGTGTTATGTTGATAAAAGTCAAAGCAATTCAATGTTGTTAGAATAAGTTGTTGCCACTTCGGCAAGATTATTATATAAAGCCTGATAAATATTTTCAAATACAGATATTTAAATTAATTTAAAATTTTGATTTACCCATTTGCGTTTTAATTTAATTACAATTTATTATTGACCTTAACATAAGATACAATTATATTGACTCTCAAACTTTCGGTTTTTTATTCTCCCGCATAAAGTTTTATAATGTTCAAAATAACTTCTGTTGCTTTCTGCATCGATTCTACTGCTACAAATTCATATTTACCGTGAAAATTGTGTCCGCCGGCAAAAATATTCGGACAGGGCAAACCCATAAACGAAAGCCGGGCGCCGTCGGTACCGCCGCGAATAGGACGCACAACAGGTTCTACTCCTGCTGATTTCATCGCTTTAAATGCCGTTTCTACAATATGATAATGCGGTTCTACCATTTCGCGCATATTGTAATACTGGTCTTTCATCTCAAGAGTTAAAACATCTTTTCCGTATTGTCTGTTCAAAAAATCGATGCAGTTTTTGAGTGTATTTTTCTTTTGCTCAAATTTTTCACGATTATGGTCGCGAATAATATATTGCATTGATGCCTGTTCAACACTTCCTTCAAAGCGGGTAATATGGAAAAATCCTTCATAACAGCATGTATATTCTGGACGCTCGTTTACAGGTAGCAATGAGTTGAGTTCCATTGCGACAAGAATGGAATTAATCATTTTTCCTTTTGCATATCCGGGGTGAATATTGTTTCCCTGAATTTTTATTTTTGCCGACGCTGCGTTAAAATTTTCATATTCCAATTCGCCGAGAGCGCCGCCATCTACAGTATAAGCATAGTTTGCTCCGAATTTTTTCACATCAAACTTATCAACTCCGCGACCTATTTCTTCGTCGGGAGTAAAGCCTATTTTTATTGTACCGTGTTTCAGTTCGGGATGGTTCACAATAAATTCGGCAGCTGTCATAATTTCGGCAATTCCTGCTTTATCATCGGCGCCAAGAAGAGTTGTTCCATCTGTTGTAACAAGAGTTTTGCCTTTGAAATCAGCCAGTTCGGGAAAATCAGCAAGCGAAAGATTTATTTTTTTTCCTTTGTTGAGAACAATATCTTTTCCGTTGTAGTTTTCTATAATTTGCGGTTTTATGTTTGCGCCGCTTAAATCGGGAGCAGTATCTGCATGGGCAATAAACCCGATTACAGGCGTTTTTTTATCAACATTTGAAGGAATTGTTGCCATCACATAACCATATTCATCCATGTCTGCATCTTTTATTCCCATTTCTTTCAATTCGTTAACCAGCAATTTCAACAGGTTCATCTGTTTCATTGTACTTGGTTGAGTGTTGCTGTTTTCGTCTGATTGCGTATCAATTGCAATATAGCGCAAAAACTTTTTTAATACAGTTTCTTTCATTGTTTTATTTTTTGATATTACATTGCGCAAATATACACGAAAAAGTTGAATTTGCATACAGACAGGTAAAAACAATTTGCCAAAATGTATGTAAATATTTTATATGATAAAATTATATGAAAAATGCAAGTATTTCTACAACTGTATTATTTTTGTTTACCGATTTTAATCTCTGCGATTTTTTCTTCAAACAACGCTTTTCAACCATTTGAAAAGATTGTAATAAACTTTTTCGCGGACATTTTTCACCGATAATATCAAATCGTGCTTTCCGTCTTTTATTGACTGTATTGTAACATTGTCGCCGAGTTTTGGAGCGTGATGTATAATATCTTTAATATTTAAAACTATATCGGCGCGGTTTATGTTGTCGTTCCATTTGTCGGCTTTAATTGACTTGTCGGAATGCATCACCAGAACAGGGCAGGCAATTTTCAATCCTTTGCGTAATTTGTGCTGTGAATAATATATAGCGTGTATCCATCCGAAATTCATTTTCGGCGATTTCAGCATTTTCCAGTTAAGATTGTAATCCCATTCGCCGCGATAGTTAACATGCAGACTTTCGCCGTAAAGTTGAGAATTTCCAGTTGCAATGGATATGTTGGGACTTATGCTTCCTATGCCTGATATAAGCGGCACTCCTATGCGTTTTAATATTAATCCCATATTGATGTCGAAGAAAGGACTGTTGAGCCACAGCGCGTTTAACGTATTTCGTTTTTTCCCTTCATGCGCATAAAGGCTTGCAACAAGTCCGCCTGTAGAATGTCCGCAAAGCAGGATGAAATTATTTTTTTCTTTTAATATTATTGATATTGCGGTATCTATATCTGCATAATATTCTTCAATTTTGCGCGTATTACACAAATATTGATGCGGTAAAAGCGAGCGTCCGAACTTGCGCAGGTCAATAGCGTAAAAGTTGTATCCGTTGTTGTTGAACTGGTCTGCCATTTCGCTCTGGAAAAAATAATCATTAAATCCGTGAATATAAAGCGCTGCCTTGTTTACAGTTTTATTTGCCTTTGCTCTGACTATGGTACATACTACATCGCCTTCATAATCGGAAAGCATGGATATTGTTGCCTGCTCAAACTTGCCGCCGAGAATATCGGGTTTAAAAGTCTGCGCATGCAAGTGCAAATGCATCAAAATTATTGACAACAATATTACTATCTGTTTCATAATATAAAAGTAGTGTTTTTTTTGTTTACTCAAACAGATTTATATTTTTTTATTTAAAATTTTAATGTTAAATGAATATAATAAGCTTTGCATTCGTTTGAATTAAAAGCAATTGTACCGTGAAAGCAACTAATAATGAATGCTGAACATTATAGCAGACAGCATACGCCAAAAAAAACAGAACGAAAACGCCGTATGAAACGGATTTTAATATTTTGATTTTAAAACTTACCTTTGTTCCATGACACAGGATGAAATTTTACATGCATTCATACATCTTGGCGATAAATTGAATGCCTGGCTGCATAACAAAAATTCGTGTATGGAATTGAGCCATGCAGTAAATCGGGCTATTGCCGAAAACGAATGGTTTACTGTCGAAAATATTGAACGAATGTTTTCTGCAATATCGTTGCAAATGCTTGATGCAAAGAAAATACGGAGATGGATATCTCAATACGAAATTCCGGAAAAGCCGCCAAAACGCGTTGGAATAATAGCTGCCGGTAATATACCTTTGGTTTTTTTTCACGATTTTATTTGTGTTTTGGCTTCAAAAAATATTGCCGCAGTCAAATTTTCATCAAAAGATAGGGTTTTACCCGAAAGCATAATAAATATACTTGTCAAAACAGAACCAAAACTTGAAAATTATATAAAAATCACCGAAGAAAAAAAATTTACAGCCGATGCCGTAATTGCAACAGGCAGCGACAATACATTCAAGTTTTTTGAAGAAAATTTCGGAAAAATTCCACATGTTTTCCGTAAAAACAAAACAAGTTTTGCAATTCTCGATGGCAGCGAAACTATTGATAAACTTGAACTTTTGGGCGAAGATATTTTTTCGTTTTTCGGACTGGGATGTCGTAATGTATCAAAACTATTTGTTCCCGAAAATTATGATTTCACAAAACTTGTTCACGCACTGAAAAAGTTTTCATACATCAAAAATCACGAACCGTATAAAAATGCATACGTTTACAATAAAGCATTGTTGATGATAACCGAAAATCAGTTTGTTGATAACGGTTTTTGGCTGCTTATGGAAAATTTTGAAAAATTTTCGCCGGTTTCGGTCGTTTATTGCCAAAAATATATTAATTTAGAGTCGTTAAAAAAACAACTTTCTAATGAAACGGAACATATTCAGTGTATTGTAAATTACGATGTTGATTTCGGAAAATCGCAACAACCGCAATTATCTGATTATGCCGATGATATTGATATAATGAATTTTTTGTTAAAACAGTTATAAAATCCGTAATATGGCAATATATAAATATAAATTAACAATTGAAGACAATAAAAATTTTGTTCGCGAGTGCGAGATTGAAGACGATTCCACACTTTACGATTTACATCGCTATATACAAAAAGAGTTGGATTTTGACGATGCTCAACTTGCCGTATTTTTCATATCAAATCCGCAATGGGAGCGAGTACAGTCAATACCCGTTTTCGATTTGGGCAACGGCTCAATGGATTCGATTATGATAGGCGATTTGGTTAATGATGAAAAAAATAATCTGCTGTATGTTTTCGACATGTATAATAATCGACAGTTACAGATTGAATTTATGTTTGAAGTTGAAGAAACAAGGCGAACAGCATATCCTCGAACCGTTGCAGGCAAAGGAAATCCGCCAAATCAGTTTTCGGGAAATACATATTCAGCGGAAATTGACAGTTACGATGACGATATTTCAGGCTTTGAAAATGAAGAACTTGACATGCTTTCGGAAACCGATGATGTTTAAAATAATTGATTGACAGATTATTAATGTTTTAATATGGAAATTCAACATACTGCTTAAAATGAAACGACTTGTTGTTTTGCTCGGCGCTACATGTGTTGGAAAAACCGATTTAAGCATACGGCTTGCTCAATACATGCAATGTCCGATTATTTCTTCGGATTCGCGCCAGATTTATCGCGAAATGACAACGGGAACAGCCGTTCCCGAAAAAGAACAGATAAATGCAGTACAACATTATTTTATACAATCGCGTTCGATTTTTGACGACTATACGGCAGGAAAATTTGAATCGGATGCTATTGAATTAATTGACAATCTGTTTAAGCAACACGAACAATTACTGATGGTTGGCGGTTCCGGACTGTATATAGATGCCGTTTGCAAAGGCATTGATGCAATTCCGGCAACAGAAAACTGGCTGCGGCAAAGCATCATAGAACGTTATAAAAATGAAGGAATAGAATCTTTGCGTTTTGAACTAAAACGTCTGGATAAGGAAATTTATAATCAAATCGACATAAAAAATCCGCAACGCGTAATGCGCGCTCTCGAAGTATGTTTGACTTCGGGAAAACCATATTCCAAATTAAAACGGAATTTTGCAAAAACTCGTAACTTTGACATTCTGAAAATAGGTTTGCAAATCAGTCGCAACGAATTATACGGCAAAATAAACAGCCGAATTGACAAAATGTTTGAACAGGGCTTGCTTGATGAAGCCAGACAACTTTACAGATACAGAGATGTAAATGCCTTGAAAACTGTTGGATATAAAGAAATTTTTGAATATGTTGACGGAAAAATTTCACTTGATGAAGCCATAAATCTCATAAAACGCAATACCCGCCGATATGCCAAACGTCAAATATCGTGGTTTGCCCGTTACAATGATATTCATTGGTTTCATCCTGATGATTTTGAGGAAATTATAAAATTGTGTGTTCATAATTAATGCCTGAAACTGAAAAATAAAATTTATAAAACTCACATCCTAAATTGCCTTAACGCTCATACGCAGTTTATATGTATCTGATAATCAAACTTATTTTGAATTAGCATTATGCAATAATCATATCGAAATGTAATTTATTTACATTTATGCATGAAATCAAAAAAAATATTTTTACTTTTGTACAAAAATAAAAATCCGAGTTAATCGGATTGATAAAAAACATTCAATTTAAATTAGTTGCTTTATACAATGAAAAATAAATATATTGACTTGATTGAACAGACTTTTGAGTTTCCATCTACGGAATTTAAAGTAGAAGATGGCGAACTGTATTTTAATGATATTCCGCTGATGGATATTATTAAACAATACGGAACGCCTCTTAAAATAACATATCTTCCGAAAATAAGCCAGCAAATACAAAAAGCAAAACGGCTGTTTAATGTGGCTATGGCAAAAGTTGACTATGATGGCGATTACCATTACTGCTATTGTACCAAAAGTTCTCATTTTTCATTTGTTCTCGAAGAAGCTCTGAAAAATGAAATAAATATTGAAACTTCATCGGCTTTTGATATAAATATAATAGAAGAGCTTTACAATCAGGGAATTATTAACAAAGACCTGTTTGTGATTTGTAATGGATTTAAAAAACAGCAATATATTGAAAATATTGCAAATATGGTAAATACAGGTTGGAAAAACTGTATTCCAATTCTTGACAACATGCTTGAATTTGATTCGCTCGGCGAACTTGTTACAGGAAAATGCAAACTTGGCATTCGCATTGCAGCCGAAGAAGAACCCAAATTTGAATTTTATACTTCGCGTCTGGGAATACGTTACAGCGATGTTGTGCCGTTTTACGAAAATCATATCAGGAAAAATCCCAATTTTGAGATGAAAATGCTTCATTTCTTTATCAATACCGGAGTAAAAGACGATGCGTACTATTGGAATGAACTGGCAAAATGCGTAAAAGTTTATTGCGAACTGAAAAAAATATGCCCCACTCTTGATTCTCTTAATATAGGCGGCGGTTTTCCGATAAAAACATCCATGCAGTTCGACTATGATTATGAATATATGACGGAAGAAATTATTGCGCAAATAAAAAACATCTGTTCCCAATATGAAACTCCTGAACCTCACATATTCAGCGAATTCGGTTCGTACACAGTTGGCGAAAGCGGAGCGGTTATTTATTCAATTTTAGGACAGAAACAACAAAATGACCGCGAACGCTGGTATATGATCGATGGTTCGTTTATAACAAATCTTCCAGACACTTGGGGACTTAAACAGCGCTTTATAATGCTTGCCATCAATAACTGGTATCATGAATATACCCGCGTTATTCTTGGCGGATTAACTTGCGACAGTCAGGATTATTATAACTCAGAAGCGCATTCAAATGCAATATTTTTACCTCAATACAATAAAGATGAAACATTGTATATAGGATTTTTTCATACTGGAGCATACCAGGAATCGCTGGGCGGCTACGGCGGAATACAACACTGCCTGCAACCGGCGCCGAAACACATAATTATCGACCGCGACAAAAGCGGCGAATATTATACCCGTCTGTTCAGCAAGGAACAATCGTTTCGTTCGATGTTGAAAATTCTCGGATATTAAATCCTATGCTCGGCAAAGCAAAAATAAAACAGATAAAATCGCTGGAATATAAGAAATTTCGTGATGAATTGGGTTTATTTGTAGCCGAAGGCGAAAAATTAACAGGCGAGATTTTACAGTCAAATCTTGAAATTGACAGTTTGTTTTGCCTGTCCGGTTCAATATTACCAAATCATAATGCCATAGCCGAAATAATTTCGGAAAACGAAATGAAACGCATCAGTTTCCTTAAAACGCCTTCGGTAGCATTTGTTACGGTGAAAATTCCAAATAAAAAAATAGATTTCAAGCAAATAAACAGTTCGTTGAATATTGTTCTTGATAACATTCAAGACCCCGGAAATTTAGGTACAATAATACGTTTGTGCGACTGGTTTGGAATACGTAACATTATTTGTTCGCATAAAACTGCCGATTGCTTTTCGCCAAAAGCAGTGCAGGCAACAATGGGAGCAATATGTCGAGTAAATGTTTTTTATGTGGAATTAAACGATTTTTTTAATGATGTTGACAAAAATACTGCTGTTTACGGCACTTTTCTTGAAGGTGAAAATATTTATAAGGCAAAACTTTTGCCTCAAGGATTAATAATCATGGGCAACGAAGGTAAGGGGATTTCGCCGGAAGCAGCAAAATATGTAACTCAAAAACTTTGCATACCCTGTTTTTCAGAAAATGAGATAAAACCCGAATCTATTAATGTTTCAGCAGCAACGGCAATAGTTTGTTCCGAATTTAAACGAAGGACTTTTTTATAAATTACAGTTATTTTGCTGTAAAATAATTTTGCCTTTCTTCTTATTGATATCATCGGCAACACACTTAACTGAAAATTAGAATATTGAATACGGTAATAGATTCAGCAATGTATTAAATTTCTTGCTATCCAAAATGTTATAATTATGAAAAGAATAATGTATATGGATTTTTTCCCTGATAATATTTTCCGACATTCGGACAGTTTCCCTGTCAATTTATTTGTAGTATCTACCGAAATACTAAACAGCAAATAAGGAATGGCAACAACAAGCAGCACATTTTCTTTAATTGCATTGAAAATGTTAAAATTCAACAAATAATGTATTGCCCGTTGCGAACCGCAACCGGGACATTTGCATCCTGTTAATGCAAAAAACGGACACTTCGGAAAATATTGACTTTCCGAAGGATTATAAATTGCGTATAATATAACAAGAATCACTGCAACAGGCAATATTATACATAATTTAAATGTTTTATTAGTCATAAACTCCGCTTGCTGATCCAATGACTGATATTATCAAACAAACAGCAATAACTCCTATGAAAATCCAAAAGCCGACAAGAGTCCATTTTTTTGCTTTGCGCGAATATCTTTCTGCGCCTTCAATATCTCCTGCATAAAAACGTGATTCTACTTTAGCAGCGTTTACAATTCCTGCTATTCCAAACGGCAGAGAACAAAACAATGTTACCAAAATTGATTCAACCAGCCATGTTTTAGGCGGACGTTGATTTTGAGTATTATTTTCCATATTTTTAGAGTATAAATTTGGTTTCGTAACTGACGGCGGAACGAATTTGAATATTTCGCTCAATTCTAAAAGTTCTCCGGCTTTTTTCCATTCGTTTAATCCCTGATACCAGACAGAAGTTTCGCGTTGGATGTTTTGTTCTTTCAATTCTTCCAGTGTAAAGGGACCAAAACTGTTTGTTCCATCTGAATAAAAATATTTTTTCATAACAGTATTTTAGTTAATTATAAATTAAGATTGCAAAAATATAATTTAAAATTATATCTGCAAAATATTTTTATAATTAATAATTATAAAACAGTAATTATTAATTATATGTAAAAATGATTTATATGTAATAATTTTGCGCCATGAATCTTAAAAAGCTTGGAAATAATATTTCTATTGTAAGAAGATCCCTGGGATTGACACAGGAAGAAGTTGCTTTTAATCTTAACATTTCAAGTACTTCGTATGCAAAAATCGAACGTGGAGAAACTAATGTTCCGTTTTTACGTTTGATTCAAATTGCCGATTATTTTAAAATTGATATTGTTGATTTGGTCAAGCAAAAAGATAAAATATATTTTGCTGATTTATTGTCAAGTATAGAACAAATAAAAAAAGATATAAATATCATTCAAAATACACTGTTACGAAACGACAAAATTCAATAATTGCTGTTTTTATGTTCTGTTAAACTTACACACAAACACAGGCATACAATATAAATTAAATTTGGGCGGCACAAAACTTTTATTGTCTTTGCAAAAAAATGAAGACATTAGAAATAAAACCGCATCTGCTTGAAACACAGTCAAAAATGCTTATATCTTGCTGTCAGTAATTTATTATCAGACAAAAACTTAAAAATAACTGTCCGATTTAAATGGTTTTTGAATGATTTATAAGGTTTTATGAAGCGGGCTGTAATGCTGCTTTTTTATACAAAATTCAGATTATCATGTTCGGCACAGGCAGAAAAACGCCGTGCCGAACCTAATAATTTTAAAATATCGAAATCATCAAATCATAAACAACCGGTCATAAAACTTTATTTTCACTTGCAATTCGCTGTTAACAGGCAAATTAAACTGTCAGTAAGAAATAACTGTTCAAATCAGTCCTGTTTGATTTCGACGACATTTCACAAGTAACCTTATTGCGGCATTTTGTAGGATGTTAATGTAATGTAAATCACAGTATCTTCAGCCACAGTAAATTTGCAGTCATCAAATGCCGGTGGACCGTAAGTTCCTTTGGCGTTGTTGCTGTTGCCTGTTTTCTCCACCGGAATACCGTAGACGCCGGTGTCTAATTTGCCGTTGTCGTTCTCGTCGTGGAAAATGGAAACCGCATACTCGCCCGGCGCCACCTTGTCCAGCATTATACTGATTTCCTCTTTGTCCACTTTTTGCATGGCGCTGTACACCGGTTTTTTCATGAAATTTTCCGCATTATATACTGCAACATATAATGTTCCTGCGGTTTGTTCCATACCATCTGTTACAATGGTCAGTTTGCTTTGTGCGTTGAGCGTGCTTGCAGCAAGCAGCATCAACAAAAAAATTGTTTGTTTCATACTTTTGATTTGTTAAATAGTTTATGTAATTTTGTTTATAAATTTTTTAATTCGTTTGCTGTTTTTGATTTGCTGAAGGTGACGAAGACGCCCAGAAAAATGAAACGCTTATCGTTGGCGGTAATTGCCCTTTTCGCGCCGGCGTTGATTTTAGAATATTCGTAGCCGTAAATATTTTGGTAACCCAATACGTTTTGACAGCCGAAATGTACCACAATCCAATTGGTGGGCAGGTATGACCACGAAATGTCCCAGCGGTTGCGGAACGGCGTTGCGCCTGACTTTGCATAGGGATTAGCATCGCTGTAATAAGGCGTTCCTGAAGAAACAGTGTAATTTGTTCCAACCATCGACCGCAACGGCGCTATCCAGTATTTCAATGTAATGTTGAATGAATGCGGCGCTACGTACGTCGGAGCGATTTTTTCGGAAAAATAATCATACTGTTTTTTCGTATTGTTATACGAATAGGTCAGCCAGTATTCCAGCCGCCCGGCATTGCTTTTCCAAAACAGATCAACGCCGTATCCGTGGCCGCTTCCAGCGTTTGCAAAATTTTTCGCTTTATTTTGTTCCTGCAAATAAGTAACCACGTCTTTGTACTTTTTATAATAGGCATCGATTTGAAATTTGCCGCTTTTTTTCACATAACTGTACGATACGGTACCTTTGGTTACAGAAGTGAAATCAATATTGTTCGACTGTTTCAGATAATCCATCGCCGGCAACTGGAAATAATCGCCCACCGACAGTGAAAAAATATTCTTATGATTTAGACGGTAAGCAATATATACGCGCGGCGCCACATTGAATTTTTGCAAATATCCGGAATATTCGCCGCGCACGCCAATGCTTGCAGTCAGGTTATTTGTTAAAAACAATTTTAAATCATCATAAATACTAAATAAATTATTATTCGGTTTTGCCGTATAATCGTGTCCCAGCGAATATGTCTCCGTGCAGGGATTGTAAATAAATTCTACGCCCGCGCGGTTAATCAGTTTCCGGTATTTATATTGCAGCGTAATTTTGTTGTGGCTCCAAATGTCTTGCGTAGACAGCTTGTCGGTTTTGGTTTGTATGTCTGTCCCCGAAAACTTATCCACCACCAAATTTCCTCCGATTGATAGTGAAAGTTGCTCGTTGAAAGTATGATAAAAATTCATCTGTGCATACAAATATGTCTGCCTAATATTACTTTCCATAGGCGTGTTATCGATGTCTTCCCATGCATACACGCCGCCAGCGTAACTGCCGTTGAATTGCGCCGTCATTTTGGTTTTGGACGAAAATTCTTTGGTCAGGAATAAATCTGCTGCGATTTGCCGGTAATCTTTTTTCCAGTGATACTGGCTCTCGCTTAGCCTTTTCGACAGTGCCAAATTGGAATAGTCGAGGCTGGCGCGGTAGGCGTAGGAAGGTTTTTTGTCGATATGCGTTACGCCGGCATACACCGACGACACGGCAATCGTGGTTTTGGCTTCCATTTGCTCCTTTTCTTTGGTGTTGAGGTTTACCACGCCCGACAAGGCTTGCCCGAACTCCGCATTGAACCCGCCCGATTGCAGCACAATGCCCTCGAACAGGTCGGAATTGAAGCGGCTGCGCGCGCCGGCATTTCTGGACGACGAAGAATAAGGATTGGCAACTATCAAATCGTTGATATATACTTGCGACTCGCCGGAATTTCCGCCTTGAATAATCAGCCGCCCGTCGTTGTCGTTGGCTTGTACGCCGGGTAGCACTCGCATGTTGGCGATAATGTCTGCCATGGCTGCGGGGTTGGTCACAATGTCGAACGTGGACATTTGCAGCGTCTGCGCCGAGTAGTCGCTGAAGCGCCCGTTGCGAAAAGCGGCAACAGTTACTCCTCCCAGATTATATGCGCTGTCCAGCAACATCACTTTTATGCTTTGCTGCCCCTTGTTTATAACCATCGTTTTGGTTTTGTAACCGAACGATTGAAATCTAATACTTCTGTTTTGCAACGTATCGGAATAAGTCAAAGTAAATTTTCCGCTATTGTCCGAAACGGTTTGAAGCAATCCTTTATTAAAATCGACCTGCACGCCCGGCACAGGATTATTGCTTTTGTCCACAATCTCACCCGATAATTTTGTTTGCGCCTGCAAAACAAATCCATTGACAAGGTAAAGTAAAAAAATGAATAGATAATATTTCATTGATAATTTCATTTATAAATTAGTTTATATTACAAACAATAAGAATAAAAAAATAATAACATTTACTTTCGATTATTTTCTTTTTTCATCAATTCTCTTATTTTACGTTCTTTCCATGCTTCACCCCACAAGCCGTGTCGGCAGAGGCTTAATCCATGGCATGCTACCCCTATACCCCAACCGAACAGTGGCCAGAAAAACCACAAATGATGCGGTGAAGCTAAACAGTTAATTAAAAAAATTCCAGCATTGACAACACAATATGTCAGTAAATGCGAATAAAATTTGCGAAGTTCTTCAACTCTGCGTTCTGCCTTTAAGCGATCTTCATTGTTATTAAATTGTTCCATATATTATTTATTATTAAAAATTAGTTTCATGGCACAAAGATAAACAAGTTTATTTTATAAACCAAATTTATTTTTGAATTTTTTTTTATTGTTGCCTTATTATGATGTATATCAATAATATAATTGATTGATAGCATGTGTAGTACATAAATTTAACTGAAAAAATCTTTAAAGTCTGATATTTTCATTGTATGTTTGGTTAGCAGCGTGTTTTTTTACAATACAAAATTGCTTTAACAACTTTCCAAAATGTTATGTTTCTTTTTATTATAAATAAGTAAGATAAGCAACCTATGAAAATTGAATAGTTAATTAGTCGCTCCTTATGAATAAAAATCAGCAAATGGTAAATTAAAATTTCCTGTATTTATATATTTCTGTTATATAAATTCTTAAAAAAAAATTCAATAAATAGATAATTATAGTGTTGATTTTTAATAATATACGTTTTGCTTATTAAAGTTTTTATTGGACTTTATATAATTTGTCTTTACACAGCAAAACAAGAAATATAAAATCCTGCATTTTTATTCATTCTTTTTTATTTTGCTTTATCATCGGCAAGCGCATCTTTAAGGGATGATGTTATAATTACGACCATAGAAGTTTTTATATTTTTCACAAGTTTCAGCAAGTCTTCGTTTTTCAATCGTATGCAGCCTTCCGTTGCGCGCTTTCCCATTGATTCAGGATCGTGAGTTCCGTGAATTCCTATTCCCTGAAATCCTGTTTTAAGACGGATAAAATATGGTCCGTATGCATTTTTTATTTGTCCTTTGCCATCGCCGAAATCGTGCATCCATGCAGATGAATTTTGAATTTGCTGAACGGTAAAAACTCCTTCGGGCGTTTTATTGTCGCCGCGTTTCTTTTTGTTTCCGTAATTACGTCCGCAGGCAACCGGATATTCTTCTATAAGGTTTCCGGTAAGGTCGTATCTTCTTAATTTCATATCCTGTTTTGAAATAATTATAAACGAATCCTGTGCAAAAATACTGTTTACAGTCATTATGGTTAATATGGATACAAATATTTTTTTCATTTTGGCGGTATTTTATTCTATGTAAAGTACAAGTCCTTTCAGGTATTCGCTTTCGGGATGATAAATATTTACAGGATGGTCGGCTGGTTGTGTAAGTTGATGCAATATGCGTGCATTTCGTTTGTTTATGGCTGCCGCCGAAAAAACGGCATTGCGAAAATTTGTTCTGTCAACAGCCTGCGAACAGCTGAACGTAAATAAAATCCCGCCGGGTTTTATTATTGCAATAGCGGCAGCATTGAGCCTTTTATATGCCTGTATTGCATTTTTCAGGGCAGAATTATGTTTGGCAAATGCGGGCGGGTCAAGAATTATTACATCGTAAAAACTGTTTTCGGCATTTCGTATAAACGAAAATGCATCTTCAACAAATGTTTGATGATTTATGTTATCGAAATTCAGTTCTATATTTTTCTGTGCCAGTTCAATTGCTTTTTGCGAACTGTCAACCGAATGAACAAGATTTGCGCCGCCGCGAAATGCCGATACCGAAAATCCGCCGGTATAGCAAAATGCGTTGAGAACAGTAGATTTATTGGTATATTGTTCCAAAATTTTTCGGTTTTCGCGCTGGTCGATGAAGAATCCTGTTTTTTGACCTGCTTCGGGATTAACAATGAATTTATTACCGTTTTCCAGTATTATTTCTTCATTTTTACCGTTATTGCCGAAAATATATTCATCTTTTACATTCTGATTTGCATTAAACGGAAGCGTTGAAGAACTTTTATCATAAACGGCTGTCAACTTACTGCCGAATATTTCCGTTAAGGTTTCGCAAATTATTTGACGTTCGCAAAACATTCCTGTAGAATGAGTTTGCATTACTGCAATTTTACCGTAAATATCTATAATCAGTCCGGGTAGCATGTCGCCTTCACCGTGTATCAGTCGATATGCGGTAGTGTATCTGTTTTGTGCAAGTCCTGATTTTTCACGCAGTTTATATGCATTTGAAATTCGTTTGTGCCAAAAGTTTTTGTCTATGTTTTCGTCTTCAAAAGTTAATACGCGGCAAATAATTGAGCCTGTTTGATAATGCCCGCGGGCAATAAATCTGTTGTCGGCAGTGAAAATATCAACCACATCTCCTTCGTCCGGCTTGTCGATGTATTTGGCAACGGCGCCTGAAAAAATCCATGGATGAAACCGTTTCAGCGATTCGTGGCGATTGTGTTTTAATATTATTTGTTTGGGCATTATTAACTTGTTAAATTTAATTTTTTGTATATTTCGTAACAAACCCATGCATCTGTTGCGGCATAGAGTTTTTGGGCGTTTGAATATTCGTTTTTTCCCCAGTTTGACAAGCGTTGCGATTTTGATATTCTGAAACCGAGTACTATTGCCGTGATTTTTCTCAAACTGTTGTCTTTTATTCCAAATTCCTTTGTATATTCCTGCAAATCAACAAAACCGGCAGGATTAAAAAGTTTCATCTTTCTTAATGCATACATGTCGTCTGTCAATCCCGAACCTACCTTTATTATTTTTTGATTTTCAAAAATATTGATAATGTTTTCGTGGAGTCCCAAAATATCAATACGTATAAGAAATGCTTTGTTGCTTGTTGCAAACTGCAAAAGGGATATACGTCGTTTTGAGCCTTTTATGAATCGCGGTCTGGCTTCGGCATCAAATCCAAGGTAAGGTTGATTTTGCAGATATTCGGTTATTTCGTCAAGTTTTTTCCGGCTGTCAACAACTGTTATTTCACCGTTAAACGAGCGACATTCAAGTAAATTTACATTTTCATTTTTTATATTTTCAACAAACATTTAATTATATTTTACGCAAAAATAGTAAAAAAATGAATATTAATGTTTGAAGCCATATCCGGAAAAAATAAATTCATGAAGCTTATATCTTTTCTTTCAGGTATTTTGCCGTATGCAGATATGTGTGTTTAACAAGTTCTTCGGGTGTTCCTTCAAAACAGAGAAATCCGCCGTGTTCGCCGCCGTCCAAACCAAGTTCTATTACCCAGTCAGCCGATTTTATGACATCCATATTATGTTCGACAATTATTATTGAGTGCTTTTTTTCGACAAGGGCATTAAGCGCCGACAGCAGTTTGTTGATGTCATGAAAATGCAATCCTGTTGTCGGTTCATCAAGAATAAAAAGCGCAGGTTCTGTTTTTATTTCTTTCGATAAAAAATATGCAAGTTTTACGCGCTGGCTTTCGCCGCCGGAAAGAGTATTTGATGGCTGTCCGAGTTTTATATATCCCAAACCTACATCCTGCAATGGTTTTAACTTTTCACATATTCGTTTTGCAGTTAATTCTTTTTGCTGTTTAAAAAATTCCACAGCCTGATCAACCGTATAATCCAGCAAATCGGAAATACTCAGGTTTTTATATTTGATTTCAAGAATTTCCGGTTTAAAACGTTTACCTCCACAGGTTTCACATTCGAGAATTATATCCGACATAAATTGCATTTCAATTTTTATAAATCCGTCTCCGTTACATTCTTCGCAACGTCCGCCATCGATGTTAAACGAAAAATGCGATGGTTTGTATCCGTTAAGTTTGGCAAGAGGCAGGTCGGAATATAACTTTCTGATATCATCATATACTTTGATGTATGTTACCGGATTTGACCGTGATGATTTTCCTATTGGGTTTTGGTCAATCAGTTCAATATTTTTTATCAATTTGAAATCACCTTTTATTTCACGAAAAACGCCGGGTTTATTGCCGTATGAATTTAATTCGCGGAACACTGCCGGAAATAAAACATTTTTTACAAGCGATGATTTTCCAGAACCGCTGACTCCCGTAACGGCAACTATTCCTCTAAGCGGAAAATGCACGTTTATGTTTTTGAGATTATTTTCGGAAACGCCAAACAAGTTTATAAAATTATTCAATTTACGGCGAATTTTCGGTGTTTCTATTTTTTTTCTTCCGAAAAGATACGACAGCGTAAGCGATTTATCTATTTGTTCATCATCTGCATCTTCGGGTTTTCCCTGAAATATTATTTCGCCGCCAAATCGTCCTGCACCCGGACCTACATCTATAATCATATCGGCAGCCTTTATAATTTCTTCTTCGTGTTCTACAACAATAACGGTGTTTCCCAAATCGCGCAACTGTTTCAAAACTTTTATAAATCTCATGGTGTCGCGCGAATGTAAACCTATGCTTGGCTCGTCCAGTATGTAAAGCGAGCCTGTAAGATTGCTGCCGAGCGAAGTCGCCAAATTTATTCTTTGACTTTCGCCGCCCGAAAGAGTATTTGACAAACGATTAAGAGTAAGATAGCCTAAACCTACGTCAAGCATGTATTGCAAGCGATTTTTTATTTCAACAAGAGCGCGTGAGGCTATTTTTATTTCATAATCGCTTAGTTTGATATTGTCAAAAAAATATTTCAATTCTTTTACAGGCATTTTTACAAGTTCCGAAATGGTTTTTCCTTCGATTTGTACATAATCGGCATCTTTACGCAAACGCGTGCCTTCACATTCGGGACAAACCGTTTTGCCTGTATATCGTGCAATGAAAACACGATTTTGAATTTTATGTTTTTGCGCTTCAAGTTGTATGAAAAAATCGTTTATCCCGCAAAAATATTTGTTTCCTTTCCACAGCAAACTGCGTTCTTCCTTTGTCAAATTGCAATAAGGACGATGTATGGGAAAATCAAATTTTGCCGCCGACAATATCAATTTTTCATAATATTTTTTGAAAATTTCGTTGCGCCAGCATGAAATCGCTTTTTCATAAACAGAGAAGGTTTTGTTGGGAATAACCAGATTTTCGTCAATGCCTGTTACTGTTCCGTAGCCGTCGCAACGCCTGCATGCTCCCAAAGGATTATTAAAACTGAAAAGATGTTCGCCGGGCTGTTCAAAAGTTATTCCATCTGCTTCAAAGCGGGATGAAAATATTTGTGATTTTTGCTTTTCCTTTTCGGCAGAATATGTCAAAACAATACATTCTCCATCGCCTTCCTGAAAAGCGGTTTGCACCGAATCGCCAAAACGTGCAACAGATTCCGCATCGTGGGCAACTGTAATTCTGTCAACCAGAAGGCAAAATGTTTTATTTTCCATTTTGTCGATTTCAGGCAAAACGCTGTTTATTCGCATCGCTTCGCCATCAACGGTTATTCGTGAAAAGCCATGTTCAACAAGATTGGTAAGCCATTCGGCCAAACCGCTGTAGTTTTTGCCTGCAAACGGAGCAAGAACAAGCAAAGGAGTTTGCGCGGGAAAACTGATAATATAATTGACAACATCGCTCACGCTGTGCGATTTTACTTCGCAGCCGGATATTGGTGAAAATGTTCGTCCTGCTCGTGCGTAAAGCAATTTGAGATAATCGTAAATTTCGGTAGATGTTCCAACGGTAGAACGGGGATTTCGCGTATTTACCTTTTGTTCGATTGCAATTGCCGGCGGTATTCCTGAAATCATGTCAACATCGGGTTTGTTCATTCTTCCGAGAAATTGTCGCGCATACGATGACAAACTTTCAACATATCTGCGTTGACCTTCGGCAAAAACAGTATCAAACGCCAACGTAGATTTTCCGGAACCCGACAAGCCTGTAATAACAATCAATTTTTCGTGCGGAATTTTAACATCAATATTTTTGAGATTGTGTACCCGCACTCCTTTTAATTCTATATATTTAGAAAATTCTTTATCCAATATTTTGTTTTTGAGGTTGCAAAAATAACAAAAAAATGCAATATGATTTGAAAATAAATATTTTTTAAAATCCGTTTTTAAGTACGGAACATTATCGCCAATATTTCCTGAATTTCCTTTGAGGTTTTTCATTATTGGAGAAATTCCGTATCCGAACTTGGGAATATTCATTAAAATTAATCAGCAACTCCTGAATAATCGCTCCTTAATAACACATAAACTGTTTATTAATTAATATTTTATCTGTTGACTCCTATAACTATCAATTCGGTGCGGCGATTGAGCTGGTGACATGTTTCAAATTTTTCTTCATCATCTTTGAATGTGTTTATGTATTTGTCATCAAGTTTGCGTCCTTCGGTAAGGAAGGGATATTTTTCGGCAGTTTCTCTGTCAACAATTTTAGGCTGACGTTTTCCATAACCTGCAGCAATCATTCTGTTTTCCTTAATTCCTTCGTCTATCATATAGTCGACAACTGCCTGAGCTCGGCGCTGCGACAAATCGTCGTTTACGCGGTCGGTGCCTCTGCTGTCGGTATGTGCGGCAAGTTCGATGATTATGGCGGGATTGTCATTCATTATTTCGACCAGCCGATCAAGCGCATCTTTTGACTGCGGATTCAAATCGGCTTTGCCAAATTCATAAAATATGTTGGGAATTTCTATTGGCTTGTCTGTCGGCGTGAGATTCAGAGTGTCGGCAAATACGTATGAATCTTCGTAACCGACTGTGCTCAATCGTGATTTTTGATTTAAATGTTCATCTGCCGATGCTATACACAGATAATCGGTGTTTGCCATCAATTTTAATCTGTATTTTCCGTCTTTTTCGGTTTTTCTGATAAGCGTAGAGCCATTGTTGCCCATAATTTTAATTTCGCCTGCAAGCGGTGTTTTTGTTTTTGCATCACGGATAATTCCTTCTACATAGTATTCTGTAACAGGAACGTTTACATAGAAATGATAAATATCATCGCCGCCCTTACCTCCGTTGCGGTTTGATGTAAAATATCCGTTATCGGTAGTTCCTTCAAATATTATTCCGAAATCATCGTAGTTGCTGTTGAATGGTTCGCCCATGTTTTCGACAGTCCAGCTGCCATCGCTTGACTGTATGGCTTTGTAAATATCAAGCCCGCCAAGTCCTGCATGACCTGTTGATGAAAAATAAAATTCGTTATCCGAACGGCAATAAGGAAACATTTCATCTCCTTTTGTATTTATTTTTTCGCCAAGATTAACAGGCTGTTCCCATGTATCGTTTTTGCTTGTTCGCGTTGATTTCCAAATATCATGTCCGCCAAAGCCTCCCGGCATGTCCGATACGAAATACAGGGTCAGTTCATCTGGCGAAATCGAAGGCTGTCCTGCGTTTATGCTGTCGGCTGTAAGATTAACAATTTCAGGTTCGCTCCAGTTGTAATTATTATCGCGATTTGAGGTATATATGCTGCTTCCTGCCAAATCTTCGTAGCGTCCCTGCGTTTTTGTAAAATATAATGTAGTGTATGAACTGTTGAATGAGCATGAGCCTTCTTCATTTTTTTTTGTACATAAATCTTCAACTTTCATGGTTTTGGTCCATTCGCCGTTTTTTCCGAGTTGCGTCTGGTAAATATTGCTTGCATATTCGCCTGTAACATCGTGCCGTTTTCTGTCTTTTTTACCTGATTGCCGCGATGATGTAAAAAATATGGTTTCATAGTCGTTTGTAGCATATATCGGACAAAAATCGTTTGAAACGGAATTTACTGCGGCAAAATTTTCTACTATATATTCTTTTTCACGTTTAACATCATTTCTGCCTGCATATTTTATTGTTTCTCTCATATTTTCTATGCGGTTGTCTTCGGGATGCTGGCGTGCAAAAACTTCGAGAGTTTTTTCGGCTTCTTCGTATTTTCTGTTTTTAACCAAAACTTCGGTAAACCTGTACAAAACATCCTTTATGTTATCTCCGCGGCGTACCAGACGTCCGTATGTCTGTTCGGCTGAAGCGTTTTGATTTAAAATTCTGAAACATTCGCCAAGGTTGTAATTTGCAAGAACCTGCTCGCGCCGGCTTATTTTCGGAATAGCCTTTCTGTATTGTTTTATTGCTTTGGAATATGCTCCGCTTTCAAAAGTTTTATTAGCTTTACGCAACAGGTATTTTCCGCTGTTGCAACCCGATAATAAAGCAATAGCCATTATCGCGACAACTGTTGATTTTATAATATTCATAATATTGTTTTGTACAAAATAAAGTGTAAAATTAATACTTTCTTGTATTTTAAGTGTTAAATTTATAAATTAATCTGTTTAATAACCTTAATAAATCCTGTTTTACAGTGATATGTAAATATATTTTTTAATAATCGCCAAATATTATACGAATAAAAACTGAAAGCCTGTTATTCATTTTCTTTAATTATCAGGATTGCTTCAGGCTAAGGCTTTTGCAAATACGGGCAAAACAAATTTTCAATTATCATCGCTTGATTTTCCTCCAAACTCCATCAGGTAAGCTTTTATGAATGCATCCAGATTGCCATCCATTACTCCTTGTACATCTGATGTTTGATAATTTGTACGATGGTCTTTTACCCGTCTGTCGTCGAAAACATAACTGCGAATTTGTGAACCCCATTCTATTTTTTTCTTTCCTGCTTCAAGTTTTGCCTGTTCGGCATTGCGTTTCTGGAGTTCAATATTGTAAAGTTGCGATTTCAGAAGCCGCATTGCATTTTCGCGATTTCCAAGCTGCGAGCGGCTTTCGGTGTTTTCAATCAGAATTTCGCGCACTTCTCCCGTATCGGCATCACGATAATTATAACGCAGCCTGACTCCTGTTTCAACTTTGTTTACGTTTTGTCCGCCTGCGCCGCTCGAACGGAAAGTATCCCACGAAATATCAGCCTGATTGACTACAACCTCAATACTGTCGTCAACAAGCGGAGATACAAACACCGACGAAAACGATGTCATTCGTTTTCCCTGAGCATTAAACGGCGAAACCCTTACAAGGCGATGAACGCCGTTTTCGCTTTTCAAATATCCGTAAGCAAAATCGCCTTCTACTTGAATTGTTACCGATTTTATTCCTGCATCGTCGCCATTAAGAATATTTGTGATTTGCGTTTTATAGCCTTTATTTTCGCACCATCGCAAATACATGCGCATAAGCATTTCAGCCCAATCCTGACTTTCGGTTCCGCCTGCGCCCGAATTTATTTTAAGTACGGCGCCAAGTTTGTCTTCATCATTGCGCAGCATGTTTTGCAATTCGAGTTTTTCAATCAAATCAATAGTCAGTCGGTACTGTTCGTCAACATCAGCTTCGCTTGCTTCGCCTGATTTTGCAAAATCAAACAATACCTGCAAATCATCAAAATTGCTGCTTGCCTGTTCAAATCCCGACAGCCACGATTTAATGGAAGCAACTTTTTTCAGTTGAATTTCTGCTTCTTTGGGATTATCCCAGAAACAGGGGTTTTGAGTTTTTTGCTGTTCTTCTTCAAATTCTATCCGTTTGCTGTCGATGTCAAAGATGCCTCCTCAACGCATCAATGCGCTGCGACAGTTCTTTTATGTTTTCTATAATAACCATATCGTTTTTTCTGCAAAATTAATGATTTATATTATTCCTGAAAAATTTCATGCAAATATTTCGGCGGAAATCTTCAGATTGATATTACCGGACAAATGATGAAAAAACAAAAAACTTGCATTATTGTAAAATAATATTACAACTTTGCACATGTAATGCAAATATTGTATGTTTATGAAGTAAAACAGGCTAACAATACGCACATTATAAAATTTATTGGAAAAAGTGTTTAGCTTAATTCTGGTATCATGAAATCTTAACAGTTTTAAAATCAACTAAGAGTAATGCTAGTCGTAGCTGTCCCAAAATGATATTTTACACGTCATTGCGAGGAATGAAATGACGAAGCAAACCAGAAAAATAAATGAGTATAAAACGGCAAATAAACAGTGGTCAATACTGGATTGCTTCACTTCGTTTGCAATGACGCGCTGCATCTTGTTTGTTCGTCTGCGATGGCTGCAGCCCGAAGCGAGCCAATGCTTTTTCATTGCTAATTATTATGGCTTTCAGCCTTATTAGATATTTAAATTCTTTGAATTATATTAAAGTCAATAATAATTTACAATTAAATTAAACGCAAATTAGTAATAATCAATAACTTTAATTAATTTAAAGTCTTTAATTGAAAATATTTATTAGGCTTTATTTAATCAGTAAGTCCGATCAGTATCAGTCAGCGGTTATTCGGGAGTTTAAGTAGAAAATTCATGTTTTTTTTCTAAAAAAACATGAATTTATGAGTTTGTATTGAAATAATTATTAAATTTACACGATTTTTACA
>JAISOH010000149.1 GCA_031275825.1 Prevotellaceae bacterium
ACAAAACGTGGAAAATAGAGCGAAAAAATTTGAATTTCAGAACTCACCTGAAACGGTTGAACAGAAAAACAATTTGTTTTTCAAAGAATGAACAAATACATGACAATATTATTGGAATGGATATTGAAAAATTTTATTACAAAACCGGAATTTATGGAAATAATTAACCATACAATTTGAGACACTACCCTTCCATCGTTTAGTCTTTCTTTTGCCATAACATTTATTGTTTTTACAAAGGTATAACTTTTTTTCTGTTGTATAAACTTATTGGACTTAATATAAAATGATTGCTACATGAAATTTAAATAGCTTTTAATATTGGCGAATTTTACATTTGCAAAAACATTATCCGCATTCTCTGCGATACGTGCCGCACACAAACTGAATTTCACCGAAAATAAGATGTCCGTATTTTTGTTATTACGTCAAAGTCATGTAATATTCGCGCAAATTGTCATCAAATTTTTCGAGAGCATAACGAAGCGCTGTTCGAGGCAATTTTGCTGCATATTTATCAAGAAATTTCAATTCTGTTTCAATATCTCGTTTGCCTATTTCACGCAACATCCAGCCTATTGCCTTATGAATCAAATCATGTTTGTTATCCATAAGTATTTCGATAATTGCAAGCGTGTCTTCAAAATTTCCTTTGCGGATATAATAGAATGTGGCTATGATTGCGATACGCTGTTTCCATAAACTGTTAGATACGGCAAAATCGTAGAGAACAGACTTGTCTTTATCTTCAACAAATGCGCCAAGCAAATTGGGCGCTGAGGCGTCAACCAAATCCCAGTTATTTATTTTGTGTATGTTGTTCAGGTAACAAAACAAAATTTTTTGACGTTTATGCCCGTCAATTTCTTTTTCCATTTTTTGAACAAGAATTTCTATGCCGGCACGACGTATTTCATGATATTTTGACTGTAACAGCAAGGCTGTTTGCGAAAGATTTATCTCTTTAAAATATTGTTTGGAAATACTACGTATTTCAGGTGTTCCCACTCCCAAAAAGACGTCGTTTTCGGCATATTCACCATAGCCTGTTTTAAAATATCGAGCCATTTCTCTTGCTTTTTGCATGTTGCTCATTGAACGTAATTTTTCGACAATGACATTTGATAATTTTATGTTTTGTTCCATAATTATTGAAATTTTTATCAAAAATATATAAAAAAAGAGAATTAATAATACTTTTAAAAAATATATTGACAAGCGGATGCTTCAATTTGCTTGTTATTAACATATTAATTATTTAAAAATACCATACGGATTTGGTGTGAATCTGCGCATCTCCGGTAAAAAGTACGTATGTTTGACATGAACAACCTGCGCGCCTCGCAATGACGTTGAAAGCGACTGTGTTTTTACCAACATTCTGTTACTGATGGAACATTTTTAAAACTGAAAATTTATAATGACGCGCTGCGCCTGTTTTGTCCGTCATTACGAATTGCGAGCGAAGCAGTGAAGCAACCGAAGCGTAGCGGAGCTCAACGGAGTTAATCCAATATTTTATTATTATTTTCATTGTTAATTATCCATTATACTGGTTTGCTTCGTCATTTCATTCCTCGCAATGACGTGTTGCTTCGTCGCTGCGCCTTGTTTGTCCGTCATTGCGAACCGCGAACTGCGAGCGAAGCGAAGCGGGAAGCAGTGAAGCAATCCATTAATCTTTCATCATTAATTTCTGTTTTTTAACACTTCCCTCAATTTTTTTCTGTCCAATAATATATATTATCGGACAAAGTAAATTGCAATATGATAACGTATTACGGTTTGTTGAATTTTTTTTTAAAATATATGTTATTTATAACTAAAAAATAATCTGTAACTTCGTGAAAATTTTTGACTCATAATATATATTATATGACAGGAAAAAAACTTTTTGTTTTTATAGTTTTATTGCTGATAATAAATAACTTAAAGGCGCAAAATGAATGTGATTCCCTGCTTGCTCAATTAAACGGAGAAATTGCGAATAAAAGTTATTACGACAATTTAAAAGAGCGGGAAATACAGGAAAACAAACGTTTGTTAAATATCAAATACCTACAGCCCGAACAGGAATATGACTTTAACAGTAAGCTGTCGAAACTGTACCAGAAATATATTATCGACAGCGCTATTTTTTACAGCGAAAAAAATTTGCAAATAGCATCCGAGATGCGCAATGCTTATATGAAAATCGAATCCAGTTTATTTTTATCGCAACTGTATTCAACTGCAGGCATGTATATCGAAGCAAATGATATTCTGTTGAATATTGACAGAAAAACGCTTCCTGAAACCTTATTGCCGCTTTATTTTGAATCGTACAGTCATTTTTACGGTCATTATGCTCAAAGTAACGATGTTGTTACTTATTATATTAAGCATGAAAATTATCGCGATTCTTTGTTAATGGCATTAGACACAAATTCTTTACTTTACAAAACTACATATATTGAAAAATTATTACAGGAGAGACAGTTTGATACAGCCGAAAAACAATTACTGGATATTTTTGAACAATTAACAGAACAAAATCCCTATTATGCCTTTGTTACTTATTTGCTCAGTAATGTGTATCAGGCAAAACAAAATATTGAATTACAAAAAAAATACCTTGCCCTTTCGTCTATAGCCGATATTAAAAATTCAATAAAAGACAACGCCTCCATACAAAGTTTAGCGTTAATTCATTACAGAAACAATGATGTTAAACAGGCGTATCAATACATGAAATCTGCAATCGATGATATAGTTTTCAGCAATATGCGTTTCCGAATAATAGAACTGTCATCGATTTATTCCGTTATTAACAACTCTTACCTTAATAAGGAAGCCCAACAGAAAGATGCGCTGCGCATGCGTCTGCTGTTGATAAGCATTCTGTCGTTTTTTCTTACTGTTGCCGTTTTGTATGTTTACAAACAAAACAGAAAAATGTCGAAAATGCAAAAGAAACTTTACACAATCAATCAAAAACTGACAGACCTGAATCAAATCATCAGCCTTTCCAACGACCGTATCAGCAAAGTAAATACGCAGCTGGAAGAATCCAACCGTATTAAGGAAGAATATATTACTCAATTTTTTGATTTATGTTCGACCTATATCAACAAATTGGAAAATTATCGTAAAATGCTGAACAGAAAAGCCATAAACAGACAGCACGAAGAATTGTTCAATCTTTTGAAATCCACTGCTTTGGTTGATGTCGAATTAAAACAGCTGTATGAAACATTCGATACAATATTTTTGAACCTGTACCCTACTTTTATAGAAGATTTTTATTCGTTGATTTCCAGTGAAGAACAAACAGTTCCCAAAATATTGAATACAGAACTGCGTATTTTTGCACTCATCCGTCTGGGTATTACAGACAGTATAAAAATAGCAGGATTTTTACGCTATTCGGTAAGCACAATATATAATTATCGCACAAAAATGAGAAATAAAGCCATTGTATCGCGCGATAAATTTGAAGAAATGGTTATGAAAATAGGAAGTTTGCAAATTAAAAATTGATTTTTTTTGAAAAAACAACTACTTTTTTTTGTTGTTGAAAAAAAGTTAATGGCTTATGTTAAAAACAATTATCAATCTTTATATACTACTTTTTTATTACATACAAATTAACATGTCTGTTTGTTATATACTTTTGTATTGCCTTAATGTACAAAGCAATAGTTTATCAACAATAAAATGTAATTAAGCGCTTGATTTTAACAATAATATAAAATTGATAAAATCAAAAAAAAGTTTACAACATTACTAATATTAATTAAAAAAATGGACAAATTATGGGAAAATCATCTTTACTAAAAGAGTTTATAATGCTCTCGTCCTTTCTTTTCTTCTCTTTGACTGCTTCCGGTCAGCAATCTCGGGTTTCGGGTACGGTATCCGATGAAACTACCGGAGAAGCGCTGGTCGGCGTAGTAGTCAATGAAAAAGGTACTCAAAATTTCACGACTACCGACATTAACGGTTTGTATGCTATCGATGTACCGCCTTCTGCTACGCTTGTGTTTTCATATTTAGGATATGAAACTCAGGAACTTGTTGCTGCGCCAACTTTAAATGTAGCGTTAAAGTCTGCCCGAATACTCTTGGATGAGGTTGTGGTAATCGGGTATGGAACGGTAGAAAGAGGAAATTTAACTCATTCTGTTTCTTCTGTTTCCAATAAAGAGATAGATCAACGACCTATTGTTTCTGCCGCACAGGCAATTCAGGGCAAAGCCGCCGGCGTTACGGTAATGCAGCCAAACGGAGCGCCGGGAGCAGAATTAACTGTTCGAGTACGCGGCGCTACTTCATTCAATGCCAGCAATGCGCCTCTTTATGTAGTGGACGGCGTGCCTGTAGAAAATATTAATTTTTTATCGCCCAACGATATTGCAAACATGCATATATTGAAAGATGCATCTTCGGCTGCCATATATGGTTCGCTTGCTGCAAACGGCGTTATTATAATTACTACAAAAGCAGGAATTAAGGGAGTATCAAAAGTTACTTTTAATGCCCAAACAGGCATAAATAAAGTATCAAACCGGATACATTCATTAAATGCAGCGCAGTACAAAGAATTGCAGGATGAAATAGGCTTGGTTTCGGTGCCGGATAATACAAAAGATGTTACCGACTGGTTTAACGAAGCTTACGGTACGGGCATTACTCAAAATTATCAAGTATCCATATCAAACGGAGCAGATAATTTCAAGTATTATTTGTCTGCCGGTTACTTAACGGAAAAAGGAGTTCTGAATGCAGCATTTTTCAAACGTTACTCCTTACGCGCAAATGTAGAAAATCAGGTGCGTAAATGGTTGAATGTAAACGCCAATATTTCATACTCCGATAATATCGGTAACGGCGTTACAACAGGCGTAGGTTCAAACAGAGGCGGAACGGTACTGTCTATCGTAAACTTGCCGACAAGCCTTCCTGTTGTAAATCAAGAAGGTTTATACAATCGTGTTTTCTATGGAATGAATATTGCCAATCCTGTTGAAGAACTGGAAAACGGAAGAAATAACAAAACCAAAGAAAACAGATTAATCGCTTCGGGAAGCGCCATTATTACTTTCATTCCCGAATTAACCTTAAAAAGCCAGTTCACTCTGGATAGAAGAAATTACATAAATACAGGCTTCACACCTCCGGTACACGGCAGCGACAGAGACGACTGGGGATCAGGATGGGACAATCGCAATATGAATACGGTACTGGTTTTCGACAATGTGTTGACCTATAAAAAATCGTTCGAAAAACACAGAATAGAAGCCATGTTAGGTTCTTCATGGACTGATTCTGATTATACAAACAGTTACATAAGCGGCTCGAATTATAAGGACGGGCAGATACACACATTAAATGCCGCCAACAAAATTTCTTGGGACGGCACGGGAACAGGCGCCTCTCAATGGGCTATCTTATCTTATTTTAGTCGTGTTGCATATAATTTCGATGGCAAATATTTATTTACAGCGAATATACGCGCCGACGGTTCTTCAAAATTGCATCCCGATCATCGGTGGGGTGTTTTCCCGTCTTTTTCTGCCGCATGGCGTTTATCTTCCGAAAAATTTATGAACAATGTAGAATGGATAAACGATTTGAAAATTCGCGGCGGCTGGGGACAAACCGGAAACCAGTCGGGCATAGGCGATTATGCTTACCTGCAACTTTATTCCATTACACGGCAGCCATGGTTTGAAGAAGGAAAATCAAATGCGGTACCTACTATCACTCCATCTAATTTGCGTACAAGAGACCTCACGTGGGAAACAACTTCACAAACAAGCGTGGGAATTGACATGGAAATATTTAACGGACGGTTAAACTTTACTATGGATTATTATTACAAGCATACAACCAACATGTTGATGTACGTTTCCTTACCTACGGGAAGCGTAAGCGCAAGCAGCATTATACGTAATGAAGGAGAAATGACCAATAGCGGTTTTGAATTTTCGGCAGGTTCGCGTAACTTTCAGGGCGAATTTGAATGGACTACAGATTTTAACATTTCATTTAACAAAAACAGGCTGGCGTCTCTCGAATTGCAAAAAGTATATAATGACGCATTGACAAGCGATGTGCTTCACGAAACTATAGTACGCAACGAACCCGGACGCCCGTTAAGCGGATTTTTCGGTTATATCAGCGATGGCGTCAATCCAGAAACGGGAGAACTCATATATCGCGACATAAACGACGATGGAAAAATTACCGCAACCGACCGCACATATATTGGCGACCCGAATCCTGATTTTACATTTGGATTAACAAATACCTTGTCGTGGAAGAATTTCAACTTAAGCATCTTCATTCAGGGTTCGTATGGCAATGATATTTACAATGCATCGCGAATTGAAACGGAAGGAATGTATGATGGGAAAAATCAATCCACACGGGTTCTTGACAGATGGAGAGCGCCGGGGCAAATTACGAATGTTCCGAAAGCGGGTTTCGACATAAAAAATTCTTCTTATTTTGTAGAAGACGGCAGTTATCTGCGTGTAAAAAACATTTCGCTTTCATATAATTTCACAGGTGAATTCCTCAAAAAAATAGGAATAACCCGTCTGCAACCTTACGTTACGGTAAGCAACCTGCTGACATGGACTAAATATTCGGGTATGGATCCCGAAGTAAACCAATGGGGAAACAGCGGCGCCGTACAGGGAATTGACTGGGGAACTTATCCTCACAGTAAATCTTATGTATTTGGTATTAATATTGAATTTTAAAAATCAGATAATATGAAAATCAAGAATATATTTTTATTTTTCAGTCTGGCAATATGTATTGTATCATGCTCGCTGGACTATAATCCTGTTGATACTTATTCGGATGTAACGGAAGGAGTGGACAGCACAGGAAAAGAAGTTGTTTTTAAAGATAAGGCAGCCGTATTGCTGCATGTACAGTCGTTGTATGACAGGATGCGCAACGAACAGGAACACTGGTATCTGGACATACTGCTGGTAGCAGAATCCCATTCCGACAACGCATACGCAGGCACCACCGGAGCCGAAGTAATACCTTATGAAACAAATGCTATTGAAGGTTCAAATTCCGTTATGGCAAGAGACTGGAATCAGCACATGACGAGCGTAGCGCTTGCCAATACATTAATTCTTAATATCGATGATGTTAACGACGCAACGCTGACTTCCGCCGAAAGGGAAGAATATAAGGCAGTCGGTAAAATTTTCAGAGCGCTTGTTTACTTCGACATGGTACGCCTGTGGGGAAGCGTTCCCGTTATTACAACCATAGCGCCCGACATAACATCGGAAACTGTTGGAGATGTATATGCCGACTATTTTCCGTCTCAAAATACCGAACTTGAAGTTTATCAGCAAATAGAAAAAGACTTGCTGGAAGCTTTGGTATATGCGCCGAATAACAATAATGCCGATAAAACGGTATTGTCAAAATCGGTAGCGCGCGCACTGCTTGCAAAAGTATATGCCGAAAAACCGCTGCGCGATTATGACAAGGTAATTCAATACTGCGATGAACTTACCGGCGACGGTTTCGATCTGGTTGACGATTTCAGCGATTTGTTCGGCGTAATATTACAAAACCCAAGCGAACCTCCAAGTCAGGGAAATCAGGCTGTAAATCCCAAACAGCGCAACACGCAGGAATCTGTTTTGGAACTGCAGTATTTTACAGGAAGCGGAAACTGGGTTACATGGATGCTGGGACGACAGTTAGATAACTGGCCCTTTTATTTTACCTGGGCAAAATGGATTACGCCTTCGCGCGATTTGATAAAGGCATTTCAAACAGCAGGCGACGCCAAACGGTTTGAAGAATCGGTAGTATATTACGAATGTGAATGGAGCAATTATTATCCTGCAGGTAATTATCCTTTTATGTATAAATGCCGTTCAGGTTTCAGCAATATCATAAAGTTACGCTATGCTGACATTTTGCTGTTGAAAGCCGAAGCGTTGATTATGAAAGACGATTTTCAGGGCGCTGCCGCTATTATCAACAAAATCAGAACCCGTGCAGGATTGGGTAATTTGCCGTCACCGGCTACTGCAAATAAAGAAGCCATACTTAACGCTTATATGAATGAACGCCGACTGGAACTGGCGTTTGAAGGTCAACGCTGGTTTGATCTGGTAAGACTGGATAAGGTTGAACCCGTAATGAACGCAGTATATGCCAAAGATTCGGGACGAAAACCGCAGGTATATTTGTTCGACAAAGATTCTTACAGACTACCCATTCCGCAGGCATCTATTGATCAAAATCCCAACTTAATACAAAATCCGGGATATTAATATTTAAATAAATATATCAATAATAAACAAAATTAATGACAATGAGAACAGTAAATAAAATATTAATTTTATGTATGTTTTCGATATTTTTTCTTGCATCGTGCGAAAAAGACGAAAACATTGCTCCGCCGCCATCTATACCTGTGATAGAAGCAGCAAACATAAGTCCGTCAACATTTACGTTTGGCGACAGCGTAACTGTTACGGCAAAAGTGTCGGATGCGGTAAAATTGCTGGCAACACTGGATGTTCAAGCCATAATAAACGGACGGACTGTTGACATACAAAAAATAATGCTCGAAGGAAATTCCGCAGATGTTAATCAAAAAATATTTGTGCCACTTATAGATAATGTTACAGACAATACCGAAGTGAAATTCCAGTTGAAACTTACAAATAACAAAAACGGCTCATCTGTAAAAGAATTGACCGGCTTCACCGGAAACCGTCCCTACTTCAATCAATTATATCTGGTAACAGGCAAAGGCGAAGTGCATACGCTTACTCCGCAAGCATCCAGCAGAGATAGTTACGAAGCGGTTGATATTGTTGAAAACAGATCTTTTGCATATAAAATAGCGCAAAAAATCACAGACGGCAATCAAATAGATTACTCCGGACTGGTTTGGGGAGAAACAGACGGAAAAATTCAACTGGTAAATGAAACGGGCGGCGATATATTTGCATTCAAATCAGGCGTTGATATAATAACTTCTGTAGTTTTCGACAATTATCGTTTCACTGCATCTTTTAGCGGAGGATCTTACTTAACGCCTAATTTTATGCTGGATGATTTTACGGAAACATTCATTGATGGAGAAGAATTTTACACAATGGAAACCGCATTAACAAAAAATCAGGAATACCACATATATGGAGATTTGGCATCGAACAACATAATATATAATCCTGATTTCTTTGAACGTATAAATGCAAACAAAGTAAAATTCCTCGGCGAAACGGGAAATTATACGCTATACTACAATAAAACACGGCAGCATGTTGTACTGTTACCCGAAACTTCGCCGGCTTATCCCGATTATATAGTGATAACCGGTATGGGTATAGGCTATCCGAGCAAAATAGCGAAAGAACATGCAGGGTGGGGCTTTGGCAATGTCAGAAACTTCCTGCTAACCCGTAAAATTTCTGCGGATGTATATCAGGTAACAATGTTTATTTTACCATCGCCCGAACAGTATAACTGGGTAGGCTTCAAACCTTATGAAAATACAGGCTGGGGCGGCGAAAAAACTTATGATGCGTTTACCTATACGGGACTGGATATATTTGAAGGTACTGCCGGCAGTAACATATTTCCGAAAGTCGGTATTGATGAAGGAATTTATCGCCTTACTATTGACTGGAACGCCAATACTGTTCACGTAGAATCTGTTGTATTACCGTAAATAATTAATATTGATGAAAAATAATTGTTTTAATATTATCCTGATGTTTATTTTCCTTGCGGGAATGACGGTTTCGTGTGAAAATAAAAACAATAACAGTAACGGCAAAAATCCAAAACCTCAACCGGAACAGGGAGATGTAACAATATATGTAACCAATGCCGGCAGAACGTATGATTTTGAAAAACTAACAACCGATTTCAGCAGCAAACCCAACATGTCGCCGGCAACAATTAATATTGATACTGCGATTCGATACCAGACAATCGACGGTTTTGGCGCTGCGCTGACAGGTTCATCCTGCTACAATTTGCTTAAAATGCCGGAAGATAAAAGAATAAAATTTCTGAAAGATGTATTTTCTCCGACAGAAGGCATGGGGTACAGTTATATACGTATTTCTATAGGCTGTTCCGATTTTTCGTTAAGCGAATATACATGTTGCGATGCTAAGGGCATTGAAAACTTTGCATTAACGGAAGAAGAAACCGGTTATGTGATTCCTGTTCTGAAAACTATTTTGAGCATTAATCCTTCGGTTAAAATAATGGGAAGCCCATGGACTTGTCCCCGATGGATGAAAGTAAACAATTTGACTGACAGGCAATCTTACAATTCATGGACAGGCGGACAGTTAAATCCCGATTACTATCAGGATTATGCCGCATATTTTGTAAAGTGGATACAGGCTTTTGCGCAAAACGGAATAAATATTTATTCTGTCAGCCCGCAAAACGAACCGCTTAATCGCGGCAATTCCGCTTCGCTTTACATGGAATGGACCGAACAGCGCGATTTTGTTAACAGTGCATTAGTTCCAAAATTAAAAGATGCCGGAATCAAAATAAAAATTTATTTGTTCGACCATAATTATAATTACGATAATATTTCTTCACAAAACGAATACCCTGCAAAAATATACGCAGGCGGAGTTGATGATGAATATGTAGCAGGCGCCGCCTTTCATAATTATGGAGGAAACCGTTCGGAATTATTAAATATTCACAACAAATATCCGAATAAGGAACTGTTGTTTTCGGAAGCATCAATAGGCAAATGGAATGATGGGAAAAACCTGTCTGTACGCTTGATGGAAGATATGGGCGAACTTGCTTTGGGAACTGTCAATAACTGGTGTAAGGGAGTTATTGTATGGAATTTAATGCTTGACGGCGAAAAAGGTCCAAACCGCCCCGGCGGATGTACGGAATGTTACGGCGCCGTTGATATTGATACCCGTACTTATGCTGTTTCCAAAAATTCACACTATTACATTATCGGACATCTTTCGTCTGTTGTAAAACCGAATGCCGTTCGCATTGGCACAAACGGTTACACATCGGCAGACCTTACCTGTGCCGCTTTTGAAAATACGGATGGAACTTACGCACTGGTATTGCTCAATAAAGGAAATAATAAAACAATTACCGTTAACGACGGAGTAAAACATTTCAGTTACGAAGCGCCGGCTAAGGCTGTGGTTTCGTATAAATGGAAAAAATCAAACAATTAAACTATAAATAAAATTAATAATATGAAAAAATATATCTATTTGTTAATGACCTTAATCATATTAAATTCGTGTTCAAAGGATGAAGTCCGGACACTTGGAAATCCTGTTTTTGAACTCAGGTCTGAACTGAGCGGCGCCATGTTTGGCGACAGCCTGCAATTTACAGTCAGTGTAAATGACGAAGTGCCGCTTTCCACGCTTAAAGCAAAACTTTATTTCGGTGAAGAATCGGTATCCGAAACTGTTATACGCACAAAAAATACCGGAGATTACACAGGGAAGATTTATGTTCCTTTTTATAAAGATATCCCTGACGAAACTGCCACTCTGGAATTTATACTGCAAAATACCAGTCTTACAGTAACTAAAAAAACGTATGATGTGGCGCTCTCTCGCCCCGACTATCCATACCTGATTCTGGTTACAAGAAGCGGTATGTACCCAATGGAAAAAAAGGCAAAATATCAGTATGCGGCAACCGAAATGTTTCCAAATATCGATCTTCCGTCTTATATTAAAACGCCAATAATAAGCGAATGGGGAAATGAAATTACTTTTGGCTGGGGAGAAGACGGCATTACGCAAGGCTCTACCGCCGATATACCATTCGTAAGTTCCTCGGCAGGCAAATTTTCGGTTACTTTCAATACGCTGACTTACGAAGCATCTCCATTCTTTGAAATATTAATCAACAGCGAAAAAATGAACATGATAGACAAGCAGAATTTCAGAATCGATTTGAATTTAACGCAGGGTCAGGATATTACCGTAGAAGGAATAGACAATATTGCCGAATGGTGGATTGACGCCGATTTCTTTACAAAGGTAACCGACAGCAAATTTACTTTTACGCCTATAACAGGCAAATACCGCATCATTGCAAACACCACGCTCAAATACTTCAAGGTAGAAGCAATGCTTGGCGACAAACCTGCCCAGTTGCAGCCCGACGGAACAGGCGCAATATGGATAATAGGAGATGGAGTTGGCAAACCTTCAATAACAGCCAACCATGTTGGTTGGACAACCGAAAAAGCAATTTGCATGGCTCCTGCGGGCGGCAAAAAATATCAGATTACTTTGGTAGCCGAAGAAACTGTAAATGCAGAATCCATAAACTTTAAGTTTTTCTATCAAAACAACTGGTCAGATGCGGAAGGAATTGTGGATGGCGGCGAATATAAACATACAACGCTGACAACAGACAGCGATATTGTATTTGTAGGAGACGGAGCAACTCCCGACTATAACGGCGACAACAGAGACAGCGGCAATCTGGGGCTTTTGCAGGCTCTCGAAGCCGGCGCAACTTACGTATTTACAGTTGATGTTTCGGCAGGAAGAGACGCGGCTGTTTTAACGGTAACAAAACAGCCATAAAATTTTATACATAATGTCGGTTAAAAGCAGGTCTTTTGGGGGCATTGGGATGAAATAACAAAATAAAAAAAATAATCACAAAATAAAAAAAACAAACAAATATAAACAAATGAAAAAAATTATTACTTTATTATTTTCTGTTTTGGGCATATCGGCTTTTTCACAGCAAACGCCCATCTACTTAAATCCTGATGCTCCTGTTGAAGACCGTGTCGAAGACGCAATACAACGCATGACGCTCGAAGAAAAGGTAGCGATAATACATGCTCAGTCAAAATTCAGTTCTCCCGGCGTACCGCGTCTGGGAATACCCGAAAACTGGATGAGCGATGGACCTCACGGCATTCGCGCCGAAGTATTGTGGGACGAATGGTACGGCGCAGGCTGGACTAACGACTCGTGCACGGCATTTCCCGCTTTAACGGCGCTGGCTGCAACATGGAACCCTTCATTAGCCCGCCTGTACGGTAAAAGCATAGGCGAAGAAGCCCGTTATAGAAATAAAAATGTACTGTTAGGACCCGGAGTTAATATTTATCGAACTCCGCTTAACGGTCGCAATTTTGAATACATGGGCGAAGACCCCTTTCTGGCCTCAGTCATGGTTGTACCCTACATTATAGGCGTACAGTCAAACAGCGTGGCGGCATGTGTAAAACATTTCGCATTAAACAATCAGGAAAAATATCGCGACCATATCAATGTTACCGTAAGCGAACGCGCACTGCACGAAATTTATTTACCCGCATTCAAAGCCGCCGTTCAACAGGGAAAAGCATGGGCAATTATGGGTTCGTATAATCGCTATAAAGAACAGCACTGCTGCCACAATCAATATCTGTTGAATGATATTTTGAAAAAAGAATGGAATTTCGATGGAGTAGTAATATCCGACTGGGGCGGAGTACACGATACGAAAGAAGCCATAAACAACGGACTGGATATGGAATTTGGAACATGGACAGATGGCCTTGACTTTGGCAGGAGCAATTCATACGACAGCTATTTTCTTGCCCGCCCGTTTCTGAATTTACTTAAAAGCAGAGAAGCAGACGAAAAACATCTGAATGATAAAGTACGTCGCGTTCTTCGCCTGATTTTCCGCACAAACATGTCTCCCGGTATAAATTACGGCTCATTCGGTTCGCCCGAACATGCTGCCGCAGGACGAAAAATTGCCGAAGAAGGAATTGTTTTACTGAAAAACGCAGACAACCTGCTGCCCGTTAATATCGGAAATACAAAAAAGATACTTGTAGTAGGCGAAAATGCCGTAAAACCCATGACTACAGGCGGCGGGTCTTCATCGTTGAAAGTAAAATATGAAATATCTCCGCTTGAAGGAATCCGTTTACGCGCAGGCCGCAAAGCAGAAGTAAAATACCTTGCAGGCTACGAATCGCCGGCAACCAAAGAACAGGATGTAAAAAATGCGAAAGAACCGCAGCAAAAAGAAATAAACTACGAAGCGCTGCGAAACGAAGCCGCAACAGCAGCAAAAGAAGCAGATATTGTTTTGTTTTTTGGCGGATTAAACAAAAACAGCGGTCAGGACTGCGAAGGAGACGACCGCAACAGCCTTGAATTACCCTATCAGCAGGACGCTTTGATTGAAGATTTGCTGAAAGCAAATCCCAGAACGGCAGTAATCATTATCAGCGGAAATGCGGTAGCAATGCCATGGATAAACCGAACGCCGGCAATAATTGAAGCATGGTATAACGGAACAGAAGCAGGAAACGCAATCGCAGCCGTATTATTCGGCGATGTTAATCCATCGGGAAAACTGCCCTTTACCTTCCCCGTACGCTTGCAGGATAACGGCGCTCATGCGGCAGGCGAATATCCCGGAGATGGCGAAAACGAAATATATAAAGATGATATTTTTGTCGGCTACAGATGGCTGGATAAAGAAAACATCCGCCCGCTGTTTGCATTCGGGCACGGTTTAAGTTACACAACATTTAATTACGGCAAAGCCACAGCCGATAAAAATAAAATAACGGCAAATGAACGGATAAACATTTCAATACCCGTAAAAAACACAGGAACACGCGAAGGCGCAGAAGTAGTACAGCTGTACATAAGCGATAAAAAATCATCGCTGCCGCGTCCCGTAAAGGAACTTAAAGCATTTCAAAAAATATTTCTGAAAGCAGGAGAACAGCAAACCCTTACCTTTACAATCGACAAAAATGCACTGATTTATTATGACGACATCAAAAAAGCATGGATTGCCGAACCGGGAGAATTTGAAGCATGGATAGGAAGTTCATCGGCTGATATTAAAGAAAAAATAAAATTTGAACTGTATTGAAACATATAAAAATGAAGTATTTAATCATCCGAAAATTAAAAGGCTTAAATTTTCCGTAAATTTTTGATTAAAAAGTCAGGTCCGGTTATTATTAATAATTACCCGACTTTTTAATGAATTATTAAATTTTTCCCTGTCCGATAATATATATTATGAGACAAAGCAAATACGGGCATATCAACATGATAAGCGGTTTTTTCCGCAAATTTTTAAAATATTATGTATCCCCGTTATTTAAAAAAATTTATTATATTTGCTCAAAATTTTCTGTCTCATAATATATATTATAAGACAGAAAAAAAATGTAAAATCAGTAAGCATAAAAATTATGACATCAGCATCAAGCACAGGCAGTTTGGAAACCATCGGCACCTTGCCGCTCATACCGGGCGAAAATATCTGCGGATTGGGCGCAAGTCTGCGCAGGAATGACGCAAATCTGCGCATCTTTGGCGAA
>JAISOH010000162.1 GCA_031275825.1 Prevotellaceae bacterium
AAACATTAACACTCAATATTACGAGCGAATGTTGCTTTCGCAAAACCCAAAGCCCGTTGAAGACGAAATGCAGGAAAAAACGCAGGCTTTTCAGCAGGATAAATTGGCTTTCATTAAAAATCCGACCGTATTGGAGTTTTTGGGATTGCAAAATAATTTGGGACATATTGAAAAAGACCTCGAAAACGCAATTCTTGATAATCTGCAAAAATTTTTATTGGAACTCGGCAAAGGATTTTCGTTTGTTGCCCGTCAGCAACTTATTAGAACAGAGTCTGAAAATTATTTTATCGACCTTGTTTTCTACAATTACATTCTGAAATGCTTTGTGTTGCTCGACATTAAAACTGCGAAAATCACGCACCAGGACGTAGGACAAATGGATATGTATATCCGTATGTATGATGAACTGAAATTGGGCGAAGACGACAATCCGACAATCGGCATTGTTTTATGTTCGGAAACCGACCACGATATTGCCCGTTATTCCGTTTTGCATGGTAATGAACAACTTTTTGCTTCAAAATACAAACTCTATTTGCCAACCGAAGAGGAGTTTCGCCGCGAAATTGAACGGCAAAAAGAAATTTTCATCTTGCAACAGGCAGGGAAAGGAGGACATAATGAGTAAAATTTTGGGCAAAAGCATTGGATATTGATGGGGCGACCTATTCCAAAATCGAAAGAGCCGAGCGTGAACAGTTGGTTATAATCGCCGAACAGTTGAAAGCAGACGAAAAGGACTTGCTTGCTTTGTGGCTTGCAGACCAAGTAACCGCAGTAGTTGAAGATGATAAAAAATTGTCAAATAAAGTATTGAGCATTGCAAAACAAAATATAAACAGAAATAAATAATATGGAAGACTCAAAATTAAAATTTCTTGAAATGATACAAGGAGTAATAAACAGAATGGCAAGTAACAGTTTCCTACTGAAAGGGTGGGCAGTTACTTTGTTAGCGGGAATTTTTGCGCTTGCTGCAAAAGATTCCAACTTCTCATTTTTTCTTATTGCCTACATTCCGATTATCTTGTTTTGGGTTTTGGATTCGTATTATTTGCAGTTGGAACGAAAATACAGAGTTCTATATAATAAGGCAACCGAAACATTGCCCGAACAAATAGACTTTAAATTAAATCCACCCGAATCCGATGAAAAGACAAAAACCTGTTTCTATCAAAGTTTCTTTTCTCGAACAGAATGTGGATTTTATTTACCTGCTGCATTATTAGTAGTTTTTGTAATAATTATTTCAACATATTTCCGTTAATTAAGACATGGTATGGTAAATGTATTAATCCGCAAAATCCGTAAAAAGAATATATTATGATGGAATATTTGCCTTGGTCAAAAAACTTTTTCAAAAAAGGATTGAAAAGTTATGCAAACGGTCAGTTCAATGTTTTAGACATTGAATTGGGCGGTCAATGTAATTATCATTGTATGTATTGCGATTCCCCTTCGAGAAATAAAGAAAGCGTTGTTTCTATTGCTAAAATAGAAGAAGTGCTTATAACGAAAAGGATAGAATGGATATTTATTTGCGGATTGGGGGAACCTATGGCAGCAGGCAATATGCCCTTATTTATTTCCATATTGGATTTATGTATGAAATACAAAGCAAAATGTAGTTGTTTTACAAACCTTTCTGTTTTAAACCCTGAAATAGAAAACTATATAAAACAAGGCATATTACATCTTTTATTTAAGTATGATAGTACAGACCTCTCAACAATCAGTAATCTATATGGAACAAGCAAAGCAATTGAACAAACAAACAATATTGAGGCGATAAAAAAGCTTGTAAAAGCAAAGGGCGGATATACTAATATTGCAGCCTCGATTGTTCCCACAAAAAAGAATAAAAATGAAATTGTGTCTATCGTTAAAGATTGTCTTGACAATGACATATTTCCTCTGATAGCCGAATTGGAAAATTCAGGAACGGCACAAGAACATTACAATGAGTTAGCTTTGTCCAATGAAGAACTGACGGAAATTAAAACACAAGTAAATAATCTTATTGATGACGAATACGAAATTCCCATTTGCCCCGCTGTTATATGTGGCATTCATATTCGATATGACGGTGTGGTTACAGTAGACGCAAAAACAGGTTTGTCGTGTCATTGGTTTTGGTTGAAAGAGCCTCAAATACAAATAATAGGAAATTTTAATAATTTGGATTTTTCTGCGATTACGGCAAAAATCAGTAAATACAGGAAGAAACAAATAAACGAGGTAAGAAGTATTTATAAAAACAGAAACAATTTAATTTTCGGTGGCTTTGGTGGCGATGTGGCAAACATACTGTCAAAATATATCGAAGTAACGAGTAAGCAAAATATGATTTATTTGGACAATAATGCAACTACTCAATTAAGTGAAAGTGTAATAAAAACGATAGATGTAGCCAAACATTTATTTGCCAATCCAAGCAGTCAGTATGCTATCGGAAAAGACATTAAGGAAGAAATTGAAACGGCAAGGAAAAATATTGCAAATTTGATAAGTGCAATTGAAGACCCTTTACGGACTTTGCGGTCAAAAAGTTTATTGACCGCAAAATACGCAAAGAGCGCATGATTTTTAACTGAAAAAAGATCTACGATTTATTCGGCTCATCCAGTTTCAGTTCGGGATGATTTTGCGACGATTTTTTCAGCGCCAGCGAAA
>JAISOH010000187.1 GCA_031275825.1 Prevotellaceae bacterium
AGCCGAAAATGAAATTAACGTTTCAGGTGAAGAATCTTTGACTGTTGCCGAATCTGAAAAATCGTTTGAAAAGATTGAAACGGACGAAGTTAAAATTGATGAAACTTCGGAACAGAAAACAGAAGAAATTATTGATTTTTCTCATGAAGAGGCTTTAATTGCCGCCGAATCCGAAGAATTTGATCTGGAAGACTGTGAAATCGAAAGTGAAGAAGAAACCGAAATATCTTCTGATTTTTCCAATATGAATAAAGTTGAACTCGTCAGTACATTCAGAACCATACTGGAAACACAGCCTGTTGAAAAAATACGCAAAGATGTAGATGCTATCAAAACGTCATTTTATAAAATATTGCGTCAGGAACAGGATGTTTACAAACAGGAATATCTTGCAAAAGGCAACGACATAGAAAATTACATAGCCCCAATCGACAAAGATGAAATTGAATTCAAATCATTGTTCAATTCATATAAAATTAAACGCAGCGCATATCTCAAAAATCTTGAAAACAGCAAAGAAGAAAATTATAAAATAAAACAGAAGCTGATTGATGAATTGAAAGTACTTATCGACAGAAAAGAAAATATAAACCGTACATTTCATGAATTTAAAGAACTTCAGAAAAAATGGCACGAAACAGGTCCGATTCCGCAAGCCGGCATGAAAGATTTGTGGGATACGTATAATCATCATGTCGAAAATTTTTATGATTATCTCAAAATAAATAAAGAACTGCGCGATATGGATTTCAAGAAAAATCTTGAAGCCAAAATACAGTTATGCGAAAAAGCCGAAGAACTTTTGCTTGAACCATCGGTGGTAAACGCATTCCGCAAACTGCAGAAATATCACGAACAGTGGCGAGAAACAGGACCTGTGGCAAACGAATTGAAAGAACAAATATGGGAACGCTTCAAAGAAGCGACATCCAAAATAAATAAAAAACATCAGGAATTTTTTGAACAGCAAAAAGAAACGCACGAGCAAAATTATAAAGCAAAAATAATACTTTGCGAAAAAATAGAAGAACTGCTATCCACCGAAAATAAAACAAACAAGGATTGGAACAAATCGTCGAAAATACTGATGGAAATGCAAAAAGCATGGAAGTCAATAGGTTTTGCATCAAAAAAAGACAATGTGAAAATTTATCTGCGATTCAGGAATGCCTGCGATGAATTTTTTGTCAGAAAACGTAAATTTTACAGCGAGTTCAAAAAAGACATGGAAGAAAACCTCCGTTTGAAACTTAATTTATGCGAACGGGCAGAAGAACTTTCAAAAAGCGCCGACTGGAAAAAAACAACAGAACAATTTGTTAAACTGCAAGCAGAATGGAAAGAAACAGGAATTGTTCCGCGAAAAATTTCCGCCGAAGTGTGGAAACGTTTCCGCACAGCCTGCGACACTTTCTTTCACAATCGCAACAGCACTCAAAGAGAGCAGGATTCACGCTACTATGAAAATCTGAAAGCAAAAGAAACAATCATCAATGAAATAAAAGAATACAAACCCAACGAAAATGTTGTAAAAAACCTTGACGCAATTAAAGAATTTCAACGGCGCTGGGCAGCCATAGGTTATGTTCCGATAAAAGACAAACTGCGAGTACAAACCGAATATCGAAACGCTCTTGATAACCTGTTTAATGTTTTGAATTTAAGCGAAAAAGACAGAAAAATAGTGAAATTCAGAACACGTTTGGAAAATGTTCAACCGACAAATAAGGGTCAAATAAAAAATCTGCGCAACGAAAGAGATAAACTGCTCGGACAAATTCGTCAAATAGAATCTGACATCGCTCTTTGGGAAAACAATATCGGATTCTTTGCAAAATCAAAAAATGCAGATACTGTCGTATCGGAAGTAAACCGCAAAATTGAAAAAGGCAAAGAAGAAGTTATGCTTCTTGAAGAAAAGATTAAACTGCTTGACCAGACAATATAAAAATTGCAGAATATCGCAAAATTTGAACAGTAAAAAACAGTTTTATTTGGATGACAGCAATGGAAACAAATACAAAATATATATTTGTAACAGGCGGAGTTACATCATCGCTGGGAAAAGGCATTATAGCATCATCGCTGGCAAAATTGTTGCAGGCAAGCGGCTATTCGGTTACAATACAAAAATTAGACCCGTATCTGAACGTTGATCCGGGAACTCTTAATCCATACGAACATGGCGAATGTTACGTTACCGAAGATGGAGCCGAAACCGACCTTGACCTGGGACATTACGAGCGATTTTTAAATATTCATACAACACAACTTAACAACGTAACCACAGGAAGAATCTACCAGTCGGTTATCAACAAAGAACGCAGAGGCGATTATCTCGGCAAAACGGTACAGGTTGTTCCGCATATTACCGATGAAATAAAACGATGCATACAGCTTGTAGGAACAAAACACCGTTTTGATGTTGTAATTACCGAAGTAGGCGGAACAGTTGGAGATATAGAATCGCTGCCTTATATTGAAGCAATACGCCAGCTGCGCTATCAATTAGGAAGCGCAAATTCGGTTGTAATACATTTGACGCTTGTTCCTTATCTTGCGGCTGCAGGCGAATTGAAAACAAAGCCAACGCAGCACTCGGTAAAAGCATTGCTGGAAAATGGCGTGCAACCAGATATTCTGGTTTTGCGTACCGAAAAAACACTTAATTCGGAAATCCGCAAAAAAGTTGCCCTGTTTTGCAATGTTGACAGCAATGCGGTAATACAATCCGTTGATGTTAATACGATATACGATGTTCCGATAAAAATGAGCGAAGAAAAATTAGACCGGATAACACTGCACAAACTGAATCTTCCTCAAAACAAAGTAGCAGAACTGTATCAGTGGAAAGAATTTTTGAATAAGGTAAAAAATCCCAGAGATGAAGTAACCGTTGCACTCGTGGGAAAATATACCCAATTGCCAGATGCCTACAAATCAATATCCGAATCGTTTGTACATGCAGGAGCGGCAAACGAATGTAAAGTTATCGTTAAAACAATAAATTCGGAAAGATTGAACAAAGACAACGTAAATCAATTTTTAGGAGAAGTTAACGGTATTTTGGTAGCGCCCGGATTCGGCAACCGTGGCATAGAGGGTAAAATTATTGCGTGCAAATATGCGCGCGAAAACAAAATTCCGTATTTGGGGCTGTGTCTGGGCATGCAGATTGCGGTAATTGAATTCGCCCGAAATGTGTTGGGCATAAAGGATGCCACCAGCACCGAATTTGACCCGAAGACAAAAAATCCGGTCATTGATATTATGGAGGAACAAAAGAAAATCAGGGATATGGGCGGCACAATGCGGCTTGGAGCATATCCGTGCAAATTGGAAAAAAAATCGCTTGCAGCAAATATTTACAAACAGACAAAAATATCGGAACGCCATCGCCACCGTTATGAATTTAACAATATTTATATGGAACAGTTTGCCGGTGCAGGAATGATAGCCACAGGAATAAACGAAATATCAGGCTTGGTTGAGATAATGGAAATACCTTCGCATCAATGGTTTGTCGGCGTACAGTTTCATCCCGAATACAAAAGCACTGTTCTTAATCCTCATCCTTTGTTTGTCGGTTTTGTAAAAGCCGCAATGGAAATGAAAAATGAAAAACACTAACTTTTTCAATAATAGAGATTATATTAAACAGTTGTATAATACGTTATTTTACATATCTTTGTAAAAAAATGTAAACTGATATACACCGAAGTCAGAAAAAATGCAGCCTGCGTGTTAAGTTTAACAAGTCTGCCAGTATCGGAATTTGAGGACTTGGTTCCCACATTCAAAAGCCATTGGGACGACTATTACTCGCATTACACTCTTAAAGGGAAAGTGCGCGAGCGCATATCCTGCGGTCGCAGAACAGGCAAGTTGCCGCAGATTGAGGACAAACTGCTGTTTAATTGTCCTGTCAGAAAAACAATCCGTACAGCAGTTGCCCTGATATGACTCAGCCTCAATGCAGCGAATGGATACATTTGTTGTCGGATATTCTGCGCAAGACGTTAAAAACGCTCGGCGAACTGCCCGAAAGAAAGGTTTTTTCACCTGCAATATGTTCTGCAACAATATGATGACATATTGCCTGACGGCACGGAACGTCCGATTCGGCGACCGCGGGACGAAGACAGGCAAAAATCCTGCTATAGCGGTAAAAAACGCAT
>JAISOH010000131.1 GCA_031275825.1 Prevotellaceae bacterium
TAAAATTATTACCGCATTTTTTGCTTTTATAACGTTGTTTTCCTCTTATGATTACGTTTTTTACATTCTGTCCGATTGACATTTTAGACATTCATAATAACTTTTTTTTGCAAAAATAATTAACATATATTATATTACCAAACCCTGATTCGGCAAAATATGAGCAAAAGTTTTTATTTTCTTCTGTTTTGATATAAAATAAGCAATCGAAACGTAAGCATCATTCCTGCGAAAACAGAAATCCATTCAATCAGTGAGATTGCGGGTCAAGCCTGTGATTACCCAAGACGCATATTGTAAACGAAGTAAAGCAATCAGGAGTAAACAGTTGTTCCTTACGAATAAACATAAATTATATTTTACAGTAACACAGGGCGTATTTTGTTGTAGGCGCGGCAAAAACAGCAGCCGTAAGTATTGCCGAAACATGTAATACATCAACAAGTTCTCCGTTGGGATAAAGTATTTTTATATTTTCGCTTTTGGGTGTATATGCTTTTGTTGAAACCGTTTCGTGGCTTACAAAATAATCAATATCGTCATTGCTTATGCACAAAGTCGATTTGGTTTTTTGCTGTATTGTTTCAACATATTCGGATTTGAAAGGATTATCAGAAAGCCGGCAACGAAAAAGTTTGCGATTTATCAGCATTTTGCAAAGTTGTGACAATACGAAATCTTCATTAGAGCACCATACTTTTATTGCCGATTCTATATCGCAATCTGTAAGATTTACAAAATGTTCGAGCGGTAATTCATTATTAAAATATTTTCTAAATTCATCAGGCGTTATGTTATTATTTAAAAAAAATTGCAGCGCCGGAGTAGCAAAAAGATTTTTGCCTTTATGAGCAAGTTCCTTTGCCCGCCGTAAGATGTTAACAAGTATTTTTTCAGCGGCAAGCACTGTTTTGTGCAGATAAACCTGCCAGTACATTAAATGGCGCGAAATTAAAAATTTTTCTATCGAATAAATTCCTTTTGATTCAACAACAAGTTCATCATCAACTACATTAAGCATTTTTATTATTCTGCCAAGACCAATCATTCCTTCGGCAACGCCCGAAAAAAAACTGTCGCGGCTTAAATAGTCAAGCCTGTCGACATCAAGCTGGCTTGAAACCAACTGATGTAAAAATTTTTTATGATACGTATTGTTAAAAATTGCGATTGCCAAATATAAACGACCATTCATTTGCATGTTTATTTCGTGCATAAGTATGGCAGAAATTTCTTCATGACCTGCATCTTCGCTTATTATGCTGTGTTCGAGCGAATGGCTGAAAGGTCCGTGTCCGATATCATGCAAAAGAATAGCGCAAATTGCCGCTTCGCTTTCTTCGTCTGTAATTTCGCAACCTTTTGAGCGCAAAACGTCTATTGCCTGCATCATAAGATACATTGCTCCAAGCGCATGTTGAAATCTGTTGTGGCAGGCGCCGGGATATACAAGATATGATAAACTGAGTTGCTTGATGTTACGCAGACGCTGAACATAACTGTGTTCTATCAACTCGGCGGCAAGATTCGACGGAATATTGATAAATCCGTGAACAGGGTCGTTTACTGTTTTTTGCTTGTAATTCATAACCGTATATGATGTACAAATATATGTTATTTTTTTAACATACATACAAAAATATTAAAAATAGAAGTTTTTTGTTTTTAACACGCCGCAGTCAAAAGCATAAAACTGATTGATTGCAATATCATTCAATTATTATTTTCCGTTTTGGAATATGCCAAATCTTTGGCATAATTCTCACTGAATTTTGTATAAATGTGCAGTTATTATAAATTTGTTATCAAATACTTAATTGATTGTTTCTTACGAAGAAAAATCAGCAAAATACAGGATATTAACAGTATATTAAAATTTCCTGTTGATAATATATATTATTATCAATTTTTATTCGTAAGGGGCGACTAATTAAAATATATTGCACTTAAACTTTATCAATTATCTTCCTATTCTCATCATTCCGCCGCCGGGACCTCCCATTGGCGAACCGCCGCTTACCGACTGTCCTCCGAAAACATTGAATCTGTAAGTAAACGAAACCATGAAATAGCAGTTCAAAGTATTTGTCAATGATTGCTGGATAGAATTATCAGTTGAAGAATATGTTATGTTCTTTTTATCTCGCAAAATGTCGTTTACCGAAAATTTCAGCGTTCCTTTGTTATTCATAATACTTTTTTCAATTCCTGCATTCCATACAACCTGAGATGCATCGTAGCCCGCCGCATAACCACTTCCGTTTTTAAACGAAATATCGCTTGTAAAAGTAAAATTCAGCGGTAAATAAACCGTTGTCCATGCATTAACGTCATAGTCGCGTATGTTCTGGTCGTTTTGTTGAGATAGTGAATTTTTCGTATTTTTGAATGTTACTGTTCCGTTTACGCCCAAATCCATAAACAGTGTGCTGAACTGAACTCCCAAATTCGGAGCGTATTCGCTGTATCCTGTAGTATTTTTACTTCCATTGATTAAACTTACGTTTTGATTCATGCTCATACGCGATGAAGAATTAAGTTGAAATGTTGTATTTATCGGGAAGTTAACCGTTACATTACCAAATAAATTCCATATTCCGTTGGCATTATCATAAGTTCTTTGCTGAATACCGACCGAATCAAATGTTGAGTTTGATACTATGCTGTTTTGTGTCATGCTTCCGCGAAGAAACACCATTAAAGTGCGCATTGTTGAGCGGTTGTTAAGATTGTATCTTACATTCATCGAATGTGTATAACTTGGTTTCAAATTTTCATTACCGCGACTTATAACCAAAGGATTTGTTCTGTCAACCCACGGGTCTAACTGCGATAAACTCGGCTGTCCTGTTCGCGTTCTGTAATCAATTCTTATGTTGTGCGATTTTGTAAAATTATACTGAAACCGAGCCATGGGTCCAAAATTTGTAACGTTGCGTTCCTGTTTTATGCGTTCCAACTCTCCTGAATTTTCATTATAACGAGTAGCATCGCTCTGCGATGATTGAGGATTAACATTAACGCCTATTTGAAAGTCGTATTTATCGGTTGTCCGTTTGAAACTTAAATGTATTTGCTGATTAATATATTTATTTTCATAATTGTTGCTGTAAAATGGATCAAAATCCGTATAATTTCCTGTTACCGTATCTTTATTATAGGTAGATGTTTCCTGATTTCTGTTGTTTACGCTGTATGAATATTGCAACTGCAAAAAATTGTTTTTCGACAGCGGTTCAACATAAGATGTTTGAAAACGGTAAGTTGTGCTTGTGTTTTTATTGTTGGCAAGCTGGTCTAATGCAATAACAGTATCGGATGTTGTTGTGGTTGAGTTTGATTTTGTATTGCCTTTTGAGTTGCTGCCGCTGTATTGCAGTTCAAATGATAAATTTCTGCCGGATGTTCCGAATTTATGGCTGTAATTCAATTCTGCGCCGTAAGATGTTGTTTGGTTTTTGTTATGATTGTTTCTGGAACTGCTGTTTATCGTATTCATGTTATTATCTAATGTTGAAGATAAACTTTCGCTGTATGAATCGGAATTTGAATAGCTGCCCTGCGGACGAAATATAATTGTATTAAATTCGTTGGGTTTGTAGGTAAATCTTACGTTTGTATTGAGGTTTCTGTTGTACGAATCCGACAGTGATTCAGAATTATTGTAAAACGAACTGTCTTTCAGAAATGTTTCACTGTTTGATGATCTTTCTACATTGGTATTTCGATAGGTGAAATATCCGTTTCCTTCTACAGTCAGTTTGTCGGTAGCAAAAGTTGCAACATCAATGCCTGCCATTCCTGCCGTTGTATTTCCCGAAGTTCCTCCGAATGTATTGCGTCCGCCTCGCCCTGTATTGGTATTGTTGAAATTGCTGATTAATGTAAACCGGCTGTTTGATGTAAGTCTGTTTACGAAAGCATTTTCGTCAAATCTTATTTTATTTCCCGCTTCATTTTTAATATCTCTGCCCAAGCCGCTGTTGATATTTCCCATCCAGCCCTGTTGCTGTCCTTTTTTGATTTCGAGATTGATTACCGTTTCTTCCTGTCCATCACTTATTCCGGTAAGTCTTTCCTGTTCTGATTTTCTGTCGAGTACCTGAACTTTTTCTACAATTTTCACAGGAACATTTTTTGTGGCAAGAGTAGGGTCGTTTGCAAAAAATTCCTTACCGCCAAGTAAAACTTTTGATACTTCCTTGCCGCCAGCCGTAATGCTTCCATCCTTATCAACCTGAACGCCGGGCAATTTTTTCAAAAGGTCTTCGATAACAGCATTGTCCTGCAATTTGTAAGCGTTGGGATTGTATTCGACAGTGTCGCCTTTTATTGTTACGGCAGTTGCTTTGCCTGTAACGCTTGCGCCTTTAAGCATAATTCCGGCTTTCAGCACAATATTGCCTAATTTAAATTCTTTGGCAACGCCGTCTATATATATTTTTTTACTGAAATCTTCGTATCCTATATAAGATATTTTTATCATATACGTACCTTTGGCAACATCTTTTATTGTGAATGCGCCGTTGTCGTCTGTCGAAACGCCTTTAATGAATGTTGTGTCGGGCATTTTGTGCAACATAACATCCGCCAGCGATAAAGGTTCTTCGCCATCGGTCAGAACGCCCGTAATGCCTGTTTGCGCCGATGCATAAAATCCGGACATCAATATAATGAAAGCGAATAATATTTTTTTCATTGTCTTATTTTGTTAATTGTGTATAAATCCAAAATGAATATCCTCGGGACATTTCGCGCATTTGGCGCTGCATTTGTCCATCACCGAAACGTTGTCCGCCGCCAAAATTAGGCATTTGCATTCCGTTTAAAACTATTCCTATTGCAAAAACATTTTCTCCGTTTATCTGTTCAGGCTTACAAAATGTATTGAATGGAATTTTATATTCGGCAACAGTATTACCGTTTTTGCCGCTGTATTCGGCTTTTATGTCAAGCTCGTCAACTTTATACGTATTGTCCCTGATATTTTCAAAACCTCGAAGTTCCATAGTTTGGTAAGTTCTTTCGTTTTCCTGACGCTGCATTTCTTCGCGCGTTGCATTTCTGTTCATCGACCTGAAACGTTCTTCCATCGAAAGAGGCACAGGATATTTTATTCCTGTTTTTCGTCTGTCTTTTCCATCTGCCGAGAGCCAAACTTCAACGCCACCCATAACGAATTTGGTCATAGCCGATTCTGCTGTTGCCTTGATGAGTACGTAAATATTTTCATCATCATTTGCAATACTGTACATCAGTCCGCTGCTTTCATCAAACAGTGCAATGGCAGATTCCCAGTCAAAATCTTCGCCGTCAATAACGATATTTTTTATAAATTCCGCTTTCAGCGGTTCTTTTTCGGTTTGTGCCGCCGCATTAAAACAAAGCATAAAGATACTTACAGGCAACAATGCAATTTTTATTTTTTTCATCTTTTATTTAATATTTTGATTTAATTTTTTATAATAAAACATAACCAAGGCTTAAAACAATTTTAAGTTTGATAGTTATTTTTAAAAAAGGTTTAATCTGTTTCATAAATATTTAAATGATTTAACCGAATTTTAATTTAATTATTTTTTATAAATGCATTAATTTGCTTATTAACATACAATTACAAATCAAAATTAATTAAGCGGTAAAATTTCAGTATCAATCTGTCGGTTTTTTTCAGTATACTGGCAGGCGCATATCAAACCCTGTAACGGTTGAAGTTTGAACATAACTTGAATAATTTTGCTCTGAAATACAAAATTTATTTTAAGAAACTGTTTAAAATAACAAAAATCCTCTCAATCAGTGAGATTGCAAGTCAAGTCTGTCTGTTCGTTTTTGCCAACTGCGAGCATAAGCTAAGCATGAAACCCGCAAGGGTTCGGCGCAGCCAACCAGTCTATTTATTGTTTTATATTTCATTATTAATTGCAGTTTTTTAAGTATCAGCGGTCGTTTAAATAATTCGTATCAATGGCGATTATTATGAATTAAAAAACTAATTTTGTCATGTAATAAAAAATGGATATGAAAAAATCAATAATACTGTTCGCTTTTTGCTTTTATTCATCAAAAACAATATGCCAGACTTATAATCTCGAAATGTGCAAAATAAAAGCGATTGAAAATAATTTCAAAATAAAAAATGCCGTAATAGATACAAAAATGGCAGAGCAAACAAAAAACGAAGCTTTCACAAAATATTTTCCGCATGTGGAAGTTGCAGGATTTACGTTTAAAGCCAGTCATCACACATTTCAAAAAGATTTGGATTTGTCGGCGTTTGCACAAATGCTTCCTGTTCTGGCAAATCCTGTTCACGTTAAGTTGATGGAAAAAGGAAAAAGCGCAAGTATAATGGCTACTCAACCTGTTTTTGCAGGCGGACAAATAATAAATTCAAATAAACTTGCAAAAACAGGCGAAGAAATAACTGTTTTGAAACAGAAACTTTCGGAAGACGAAATAAATGAAACAACCGAAAAATATTTCTGGCAAACCGTTTCGCTTAAAGAAAAATTAAAAACAGTATCGACATTAAAAAAACAGATGGAACAATTGCACAAAAATGTTGATATGGCTGTGAAAGCAGGAATAATAAACAGAAACGAACTTTTGAGAGTCGAATTAAAACAGCATGAACTTGAAAGCGAAGAATTGAAACTTGATAACGGAATAAATATTACAAAAATGCTGCTTGGTCAGCATATAGGCGAAACGTCAAATGTGTTTGACATTGATATGGATTCGTTTCCATATCCCGAAATTCCTTCAAAGTTTTATGTCGAAGCAAACGCAGCCGTAATGCAGCGAACCGAATACAGATTGCTGGATAAAAATGTGGACGCAAACAGACTGAATGTAAAAATCGAATCGGGAAAACGATTGCCTTCGGTTGGCGTGGGAGCCGGATATGTTTATCACAATTTTGCAGAACAGACAAATACTTTCGGAGTACTGTTTGCAACTGTCCGCATTCCAATTTCCGACTGGTGGGGCGGAACTTATGCTGTAAAACGTGCAAAACTGAAAATGCAGCAAGCCGAAAATGAACGCCAAAACGCAAGCGAGTTGATGATTGTGGAAATTCAACAGGTATATAACGAACTTGCAGAATCGTACGAACAAATTGTTTTGGCAAAAAAATCCGTTTTGTCGGCAATGGAAAATCTGCGCTTGAACGACAATTATTACAAAGCCGGAATATCAACAATAACAGATGTTTTGGATGCTCAATCGTTGCTGCAAAAAAGCAAAGACCAGCATGCCGAGGCAAACTGCAATTACCAAATAAAACTTGCAAAATACAAACAGATAACGCAACAGAAATAAACAATAGTTATACAATCGCTCCTTAATAATTGAACAATCTGTTTATAAACAATAAATTACAAGCCAAAATTAATAAATTAAAAATGCAGGGGTTCATTAATTGAGAATTGACAATGGATAATTGATAATAACAGATTAGGGGCAAAAAATGTTTTGCCCAAACAATGACAGACACAGGACGCAAAGCGTCATTCCTGCGAAAGCAGGAATCCCCTCAATCAGTGAGATTACGGGTCAAGCCTTGCCTGTTTGTTCGTCATATCGAACGCAGTGAAGAAATCCGAAACCTGCAAGTCCGGCACAACCAACCAGCCTATAATAATTGAGAATGGAAAATTGATAATTATTTGTTTGGTTTTTGCGAACCCACAAAGACGAAGTCCGAAGCAGGAAGCAATTCATTAATCTTTCATCATTATTTTCTGTTTTTTAACACTCCCCTCAATTTTTTTCTGTCCGATAATATATATTATCGGACAAAGTAAATACTGACATATCAATAGAATAAGCGGTTTTTTCACAAATTTTTAAAATATCTTTCATTCCTGTTATTTAAAAATTTTTTGTTATTTTCGCTTAAAATTTTTTGTCTGATAATATATATTATCAGACATTATAAAAACATGTCTATGTTAGATGTAACAGCATGTGAAGCAAGCATATAATAAAAACAAAAAACAAAAATTACATAATGAAAATTTCCGGTTTTTCGTATGTCCGTAATGGCTTTGAATATGATGTTCCTTTTAGGGAAGCAATTCAGTCTGTTTTACCTGTTTGCAATGAATTTGTTATTGCTGTCGGCAATTCTACCGACGGTACGCGCGAAGCAATAGCGGCGCTTAATTCTCCCAAAATCAAAATCATTGATACTGTTTGGGATATGTCTTTAAGAATCGGAGGTAAAATATTTGCACAACAATCGAATATAGCATTAGATAATATATCTGGCGACTGGGCTTTTCATGTTCAGGCTGACGAAGTTTTACATGAAAAAAATCTTGACCAAATAACAGATTATATACAGAAATATCAGAATGACGAACAGGTAGATGGATTATTGTTTCCGTTTTTACATTTTTGGGGCGGTTACAATTATATACGTACATCAAGACGCATGCATCGATATGAAATCAGGGTTTTTCGAAATAATAAATATGTTCGCGCCTATCGCGATTCCCAAGGTTTCAGAATCTATAAAAATAAAGATTCATACGAACAGGGATTGGAAAAGGGTAAAAAACTTAAAGTAATCAAAACAAATATACCGATATATCACTATAATGCGGTGCATTCGCCAAACAGAATGAGATACAAGGTGCAACATTTTGGTTCATGCTATAATGGCGGTAAACAGGTTCAAATAGATGATACCTTAAATTTATTGCAACGTGTTGACAGACTGAAATTATTCGATGGGCAGCATCCTGAAATAATGCAAGCCAGAATAAAAAGTCAGGATTGGGAGTTTGTGTTTGACCCGTCAAAGGCTGTATGGAGAAAGAAAGACAAAATAATGCAGCCTGTTGAAGATTTTATCGGTTATCGTTTCGGAGAATACAAAAATTATATACTGTTACGTAATCGTTAATTATAAATATGTAATCAGTTGTTGTTGTGTAAATAAAATTAAATGCTAAGTTGGTTTATATGCAAATACTAATAAAACCCGTTGTGCATTTAGAAAAAAATAAAAAAAAGATTGTTCATTTGACAAAAATGTCGTATATTTGCATGATTATAAGATAATTAAATACAATGAACAATCTGCTGCAAAATTACAA
>JAISOH010000132.1 GCA_031275825.1 Prevotellaceae bacterium
GGAAGAAATCAAAAAAGAAGTAAAAGCATGGGAAGATGCGAGAAACAATATAGATGCTAAAATAAATTGGCAATTTACGACGGAAGACGCGAGGATAAAATTACGCAGACTTTATCCGACATTTAAGAAGTGACATGACAGTAGCACCGACAGATCTACCGTCGTTACAAACACCCGATGAACAGCCATCAACTAGTGCCACTGCTTTACCACCTTTAAGTACAGACAGTTCTTCTGCTTTTAAGACTTCCTTATTACCGGTTAAGTCTTTGAATTTTACTTTTTTCATAATATAAAATATTTTAGTTCCGGCTAATTTTCAGGCATAGCCTTTTTCCTTTTTTACAATTTTTTCGTTGCGCACCGAGAAAATTACAATAGCAAAGATAAATTGTTATTTATTATGATGTTATTAGAATATGAATAATTTTAATTCAAAAACAAATAAAATATACAAAATAAGGTTTAACTTTGCAGAAAAAATTATTTCAATATGGATATTGGCACTAAAATACGAAAATTGAGAGAGGCAAAAATGCTGTCGCAAAATGATTTGGCTTTACAGTTGGGCATATCTCAAACCACGCTTCACAATATAGAAATCGGCGCATCTCAAAAAATTGATTTTTTGCTAATGGATAAAATAAGCCGCATTTTTGATAAAAACCTTGATTATTTTCTGGAAGATTGCGCTACTTAAAGAGATGCTGGAAAAAAAGTAAAGAGCAATAATAATCGTACGGCAGGGAATTCTCGCGCAAAGTTGCGGCGGCAAATGTTTTGCATCAGTTCCGGCTGTGAATAAATATTGTTTCTGGTTTTGATAAAAATTCTGCAATCTGTACACACATAACGAAATTCACAGTCTTTGCAAACTTCTAAATTTGTTTCATTATTTTATATTTTAACAAAAGATTTATTACATAAATTCTTTTAAGATTTCTTTTGTTTTATTTACTTTTACAGCAAGCAGTTCAGCGGTTTTGGCTTCGGCAATAAATCGCAGATACGGCTCTGTGTTAGATGGACGAATATTAAACCACCAGTCGGAAAATTCAATTCTGTAACCATCAAAATCCATGATTTTAGTTGCATTTTCGGTCGTAATAAAATATTTGCGCACTGCATCCATGGCGGTTTTTTTATCTTCGATTTTAAAATTTATTTCTCCCGAGTTTTTATATCCTTCTATTTTTGAAATCAATTGGCTCAGCGAAATTCCTTTCTGTTTCATTTTTGCAATAACATCAAGAATTATAAGGCAAGCCAGTATTCCGCTGTCGGAATAAAAGAAGTCTTTGAAGTAAAAGTGTCCTGCAAGTTCTCCGCCGAAAAGTCCATCAATTTCGCGAAGTTTTGGCGCTGCATAAGCGCGTCCTACCCGCCATGTATGCATTTCAGCGTCAAACTGTTCAAGATATTCGCCCACTGCTTTTGATGTACGAATATCCTGTAAAACTTTTGCTTTTATATTTTTACCTTCAAGAAAATAATGTCCCAACACGGCTATCATCAGGTCTGGTGAAATGAACTTACCTTTTTCGTCAACAAACATTACGCGGTCGGCATCTCCGTCAAAAATAACTCCTGCATCACATTTATTGCTGATTACCAGACTTTTCAAGTCGGCTACATTTTCCGGAATAAGAGGGTTGGCTTCGTGATTTGGAAAAGTTCCATCCAATTCATCGTAAATATAAATCGGTTTATCGCCAAGCAAATCTTTTACAAGCAGCGCCGCCATTCCGTTTGATATATCGACTCCGATTTTCAGATTATCATAGTTGCCTTGATATTGTTTAAGAAAGGCAAGATAATCGTCTTTTGCGTTCAATGTTTTTATTTTGCCTCTGTTTTCAACCGGAGCGGGAGTTTGGGCAGTTATCATTTTTTGCAATTCGCCGAGACCGGTATCAAATCCCACAGGCAAAGCATTTTCGCGCGATATTTTTAATCCGTTGTATTCGCGACCGTTGTGTGATGCTGTAATTTGCACGGATGCTTGAAATTTGTATTTTGATGTGGCAAAATATACCATTGGCGTTGTTGCCAGTCCTGCGTCGAAAACATCGGCTCCTGCATCTGTTATGCCTTTACACAGGTATTTAAAAATTTCGGGCGAAGATGTTCGAACATCTCTGCCAACCAGAATTTTGTTTGTTTTTAATAATTGCGGAAGATAAAATCCTATTTTGTAAACATCGTCTTTGTTGAAATCAACATTGTATATTCCGCGAATATCGTAAGCATGAAAAGCTCCCATAATAATAATATTTTAGTTTATAATTTAGTTTTATATGATGCTGAAAAATCACCTTTTGTAATTCGTTTAAGTTTTGATGCTATCAGTTTTCGGCGTATTGGCGATAATCGTTCCACGAAAAGTTTTCCTTCCAGATGGTCGTATTCGTGTTGAATTATTCGTGCAACAATTCCGGCGAACCATTCAGCGTGTTTTTCAAAATTTTCATCAAAATATTGAACTCTTACGCGTGATTCGCGATAAACATCTTCGTGAAGTTTGGGAAAACTCAAACAGCCTTCGTTGTAACATGTTTTTCCGCCTGCCAGTTCCAGTATTACCGGATTAATGAAAACTTTTCTGTAATTTTCAAGTTCGGGATTATCGTCGGCAAATGCGCTTGCATCAAGTACAAACATACGAATTGATTTTCCTACCTGAGGTGCGGCCAAGCCTATTCCTCCGCTGTGAGCCATTGTTTCAAACATATCTGCAATAAATGCCTGCAGGTCGGGATATGTCTGATTTATTTCTTCAGTTTCTTTTTTTAATACGGGCGAGCCGTAAACATAAATCGGTAATATCATAAATATACATGTATGTTAATATTTTTTATTCTGTACTTTTATTTTTTCGTTTTGTTTTTGTTCCAAATACGACTGTAAAATTATTACAGCGCTTATTTTATCAATCATGGCTTTATTGCGCCTGCCGGATTTTTTCAAACCTCCGTCAATCATTGCACGAAATGCAATTTTAGATGTAAAACGTTCATCGATTTTTACAACGGAAATATTTGGAAATGCCTTGCCGAGCTGTTTTATAAATGTTTCAACATATTTTGTTGCATCGGTAGTTTTATTTTGCAAATCCTTTGGAAATCCTATAACAAACAATTCAACCGTTTCGCGTTCAATATATTCGGAAATGTATTTTACGGCATCTTTTGAATGTATTGTATCCAGCGCTGTTGCTATTATCTGCAAATTGTCGGTTACGGCAAGTCCAACGCGTTTTTGTCCATAATCTATTGCTAAAATTCGTGCCAAAATTATTGTTTATTTTTTAATTATTATAAATTTTAAATTATCCAATTCTAATTTTAACTGTTTTTTTTCTTAAATTTCTCTTTTTGCCGTTTTATGTTTGCGGCTAAAAGCGAACACAGCAAAATACTTATGAATACTATACAGTAAACTATTCCCTGAATTTCGTCTCCGTTGGCTAATCCGTACTGCAAAGGCAATGATGCCATAACTGCGGCAACAAGTCCTTTGGGCGCCATTATAGCAATTATTTCACGTTCAAACTCCGGCGTTTTCTTTGAAATAATAAACTTTGTTATAAATTGCCGCCCAGTAAATATAAGCACGGAAACAATCACACTTACCATAAATAAATTCATGTCGCTGAATTTAAGGCTTATGCCTACATAAACAAAAAAATATGTTTGCAGTACAAAGCCTATTTCCGAAAAAAATGTACGATGATTTTCATTAAGAATTAACTTTTCGCCTAATGTGAACTTCTTTAAAATTTTGTTTCTTGAAAAATAATTTATGTTTCCCAAAGTAATTCCATATACAAGAATAGCAGTACCGCCGTTCAGGTTCATCTGGTCGCAAATACCGTAAATAATAAAAGCAAGTGCAAATGATGCAAACATCATATTTTTTGCATCTTTCAAAATTCGATGTTGAAAAACAGCCCATACAACGCCGAGCACAGCGCCGAATATTGAAGCGGCAACAAATGAAACAATCATGTTTACAATAATTTTCACAATACTCATTTCTCCCGATTGCATGTTTTCAAATATCGCCAAACTTATAATCAAAGACAATACGCTGCTGAATGCCGATTCAAGCGACAGGATCGTTGTCGATTTTTCATGCAGTTTCAATTGTTTTACAATGGGAATAACTATGGCAACAGCCGTTCCGCCTGTAACCGAACCTGTAAAAATGCAACTTATAATATCCAAATCGGTAAGAAAGAAAATAACCGACGAAGATATTACAAGCGTTTTTATAAAACACATCACCGTAAGAGCAGTAGCCCTTCCGATTGATTTTTTAATGTCATAAATATTGAGTTCAGTACCGCTGTCAAACAAAATTACGATAAATGTAATTGTTGTAAATACATTTCCGAAATGTCCCAAAAACTTTGGTTCTACCCAGTTCATAACCATCGGACCGGTAAAAATTCCTATACATATAAGAAATATGACGCTTGGAATTTTTGTGCGTTCAAACAATGCATTGAAGATATGCGACAAAAAAATCAAACAACCTAATGCTATTATAGATGTTGAGACTGACATATATTCGGTTTTTTCAATCGCAAATATACAAAAAATAAATGATTGTAAGAAAATAAATCCATATTTTATTATTTTTTATAAATTTACGATGTGTAAAAACCCGTTGTGCATTTAGAAAAAAATATAAAAAAGATTGTTTATTTGACAAAAATGTCGTATATTTGCATGATTATAAGATAATTAAATACAATGAACAATCTGCTGCAAAATTACAA
>JAISOH010000134.1 GCA_031275825.1 Prevotellaceae bacterium
CTCACTGTTGCATACAAATCATAATTTCCTCCCCTGTCGGAACTGAACAGCAGAATGCCATCATAAAGGAACGGATATTCTTCATTGCCCGGCGAATTTACCGTATTGCCTGCATTTACCGGGGCGCTCCATGTGCCATCTGCGTTTCTGTTCAAATACCATATATCATAACCGCCATAGCCGCCTTCGGCTGTTGACGAAAAATACAGGCGATTGCCATCTGACGATAATGACGGATCTTTTGCCGAATAAGCTGCCACTGTCGTTTTTGCCGATTCGCCAAACTGCCAGTTCCAGTATTTCAGCGTTGTAGCTTTACCGGCAGTTACCGTTTCGGTTGCCGCAGGAGCTACATGAAAATCTCCGTTCTTTATCATCTTTTGGTCTTTCTTTCTTACAACGGCGTACAGTGTCTGCGTTTTTGAATCATAAGCGTAGGTTTCACGTTCGCCCGAATATGATACTTCTTTCGTTGATGTCGGTTGAGCGAAATCTTTTCCCGATTCTTTCGTCAAATTCAACTTGCCATCCGTTGCATACAATACCTGCCCATCCTTATATACAGATAACGAATTATCAGATTTCGGGCTGCTCAACGCCGATTTGCGTAAATCGGCAGCAGGCTGCTGGGCTGTTGCTGTTATCAACAACCCAACTACTGCTACTAATGTTAATATTATTCTTTTCATATTTCCGTTTTTTTATTTCTTAACTACCGTTACGCTGCCTTTACGTATAACTTTTCCTGTTATTGCATCGTATGCCACGTAATAATAAACTCCGGGATCTACTAACTGATTGCTGTTTTTGAAACGGCCATCCCAGCCTAATACTTTTTGCGATACATTTTCAGTTTCATATATCAACACTCCGTACCTGTTGAATACTTTCAATTTATAATCAGGCATGAATCTGTCGTTTATATTATTTTGATCATACGGAGTAAATACATCCACTCTGTCTTCATTGCGTACCACCCGCAAGACTCCATCCACAGGTATTAAATTATAATTAAGGTCTTCAAATACCGTTACCGCTATTTTGTATTCGCCTATCGGAGACAGTCTGTTTGCATTTGTTGATACTTGCGGCGGTTGTGCAAGATTTGCTTCCGTTTCCCCATATACAAAGTCATTATAAGTATATGTAAGAGCAGGATTGTCTTTGCCGTATTCTCTTTCCTTATCGACAGCCGTTACATACAAATCATGTTTTGCAACATTTACCTTTATATATACCGTATCAGGTAATAAAGTATCAGGTATTTCATGCAAAACCGCTTTCAATTCAGTAAGACCTGCACTGAGGATATCAGCGCTGTAATCATTTGGCGCTCCGCTTATTGTTATTGAAGTACCCGATTCTATCGTAAGGTCAAAGGGCAATAAACGTCCTTCAAAGTAGTCGATATCTTCTGCCGTGTTCTTTAATTCCAAATCAAACGGACGGTCATCTCCATATTCTTTGTTTATAACTTTCTTGTTTACATCCTGTTTATACATTATAAATACGCATCCGGTATCGCTCGGACATGATTCAAGATTTATATGTGTATATGTTACATAGTAACAATACTTTCCGCCCGGACGAATGTCTTCATCAAAATACGTTGTATCTACCAAGCCGGTTGCTATCAACTCCCAATCTCCTGTAACCGTTGTGCCGTGACGCTGACGATATACAGAGAATCCCGACGGTTTGGGCTTTTCTGCATAGCCTGCAATCATCCAATTGCCGAAAGGACTGTTTGACAATAAGTCTGGTATAGTGTACCACGCGCCATTAAAATATATAACATCTCCTTTCCCGTTTATTCCTGGATTCATAGCATCTCTCATTGAAGGATAACCTGAATAACCTCCAGCAATAGAATAACCTATGTATAAGTCTGCATTACCGGATATTATTACAGGATAATCAAAGTCTATTACCGTATCAACATATTCATCTTCTGCCATAGCAAATTTTCCTACATGCTGAGTGTAAATTTCAGTAGAACCTTCCATTACAAACAGTGTAATATCTGCTGTGGGATCTGCTACTGCTATTCGCATTGCTCGCAACGCATAATCTTTATAAGCCTTAGCTTCGGCTGTGGGCCATTTTGCCGCCACTTTGAATGTGGTGCCAGTAGCTCCTACAGAACTGTATGGATCATCAAAATCTGCCCATTTCATTTCTATTAGTTCAGATACATCTGTTGCTTGCGGTGTTAATGCATCCTGTGCTGTGGCAGATTGTAGTTTAACAAGATTGTTTCTCTTTATATTTTGCTTGTTGATAACACGTTCACTGAATAATGGAGTTGATTTTGTCAGTTCAGGATGTTCTTTCAAATATGCTATTTTTTCCTGAATGGTTTGCTGTTCTTCGTTTAGTTTTTCTATGTCTCCATTGGATGAAACGATTTTTTTTGCTATAGCAGCATCTATAATAACAGCATTTTCTAAACTTAACATTGGTTTTTCAGCATTTTTTGTCATCGGCACTCCGCTTGCGCAATTTGCCAATTCAAGTCCGCTTACATTGTCCAACAATAATATAAACATATCTTCGTCTTTATGATGGAAAGCAATGTAAACTTCCTGCCCTATGTATGATGTCAAGTCTATTGTTACTTCAGTCCAATTGCCGGGAGCGCTTCCCCAAGATTTAATGGTTTCCGTAAAAGCCGCAGCGCTCGAATGTGCATCTGTCTCTGATAATAATACTTCATACCCATCTAGATAACTTGGGTCTTGTGATGCTATCCAGTATTTCAGAAGATGATTTGCAGATGTTATTTGAAGTTTGGGTGTTACTAAATATGCATTAGCAACATATGCTCCTACATCATTATTAAACGACTCACAGAAAACTATACCTGGCGAATTTAAAGATAGAGGTGATGATCCAGTCCATGATGAATAATGTCGCCAACCGGGAGATGTATTACCAGTTTCTGTAAATGTAGTCCAAAAAGTTGTATAATTATTCACATCTTCAAAATCGCCTTTTGCATCACAAGGACTGGGTGGAAGCGGCATTCCGGGTAATCTGTTCCATGTAATTTGTGCGTTATTATCGGGAACAACAACTGCTGTCAATCCCGGTACTTCGTCTGTTGACTGATTAACCGTTACCACTGTTCGTACTTTACCGTCATCGCTTGTAAACACAACGCCTCCCAGTCGAGCCTGATATCCCGTATTGGCTGAAACTGTTATAATTACTTCTGTTGATTCTTCCGTTCCTTCGGCTCCTGTATGTGTATGTGAATTTGGAACTGCCGTTATCCATGCAGGTATACTCGTAATAGACCAGCTTCTATTGGATGTAATTACCACAGTGTCAACAAGCGCATCTCCACATTCTGCATATATTTCATCCTTGTCCGATTTTAATTCGCGATGCAATACTGTTACATAATCATCAAGTTTTATGCTGTCTTCACCAAAAGTATTCTTAACCCACTGGCTTGCGTCGTATAAACCCTCTGTATTGTACTGCACAGGTATTGGAGATGTAGTTGATGTTGATGTTGCAGGTTCGCCGCCTTCAAAATCATATTTGTAGAATACAGGAACGCCTGTTGATAAATCATAATAATTAACAGCATCGCCTTCCCATATTGTTACGTGAGATTCCATCGTTTGATTAATTCCTTCAATTACTATATTATCAATAGCCAGCCCATCTCCAGCCGAAGATTGACGAACAAATGCTATCTGGTAATCAGAAGACAAATTGGGCAGTGTAATCGAAATTTCATCCGACCATGCATCATTAACACCTGCTCCGTTTCTTGTAGCTACCGTTTGTAACAATGTCCAGCTACTTGATGATGATGCTCGATATTGCACATACAATCCATCCATATTATTACTGAGGAACGCCCAAACTTTCCGATAGTATCTAAATTTAAGGACACCTGAAGCATATCCCGTAAAATCAAAGGGAACTCGGTTGAATAATCTCACCTCATAAGTACCAGAAACATAAGGATTACCTATAAAATAATCACCGTTTCCGCCATATCCCGAGTTGCAAGGGTCGCCTGTATTTAATACTCTCCAATTATTATCTATCACAGTATTACTGGGACTACCTGAAACTCCCTCTTTTAGCCATTTGGCAGTACTGGCATTTGTAGTTCCCACTCTCGCTGTGGTTGAGCCGTTACCGTCATCGCTAAATATAACAGTTGACACATCAGTTCCTACTGCAAGATTAGCAACCGGAGCGGCAGCGCTTGCGCCGCCTTTAATGGTAACATGAATGTATTGCGGAGAGTTCACTACAATAACAGTATCATTTCCGGTTACATCGCTTTTGCCATAAGCAGTCATCTTTACATCATAATCGCCCGGATTGTCATATTTAACTATCGGCTGCATTAAAGTTGATGTTGCAGGCACACCGCCTTGAAATTCCCACGATACAGAATCAATATTATGTATAACGGCACTAAATTTAACAGACTCAAGAGCGTATATATTTTGTGACGAACTTACAAAATTAGCTGTTGTTGTGTTTGGGAACGGAGGACATTCATCATCGCCCGATCCATCAGGATCAAGAAATTCGCCCATACCTCCGCCTGATCCGTGATCCCAGTGATAGAATAAACCGCCATACAGAGATCTGGAACCACTTGAACAGTTTGCAGAAGTTCCACCAGTAAGAGTACCTATTAAATATCCATCTTCATCAAATAAACCGGAACCTGACGAGCCGCCTTCCGTTTGCGACCAGCCATGCTCTGTCTGTGCAGGGTAAATCTGTATATGAGCGTTTGCTGCTCCCACACTGCCATCACTTCCATTCCATTGTGAAATAGTTATACCATCATAGGTAAGTATCTTCTTTGTATCTCCTTGGGGATGATGAATACCTACACCTTTTGTAGTTGTTGGAGGCAATGTACGCCTCCAACCGGCAAAGCTAACTTTTCCATCATTTATCCACTCAACAGGAATAGCATTGACGAGTTCAAGCAATAAACCATCCGAACCTCCGCTAATAGAAACATCCGACCTTAGATAAGCGCCTGTCAAATATTGATTGGTTACATATCCGGTATTACTTTCACATACTGCAGATTCATAGAAAAAATAGAATTGCCATTGTAATAATTCACTGGCAGATGTTCCTTCATAACAGTGATACGCCGAAATTATATAGGGCTTGCCATTGCTGACTGTATTATTAATCAGAGTGCCGGAACATATATACCAGGAACCTCCACTAAGCATCAACAAATGGCAAACACTTTTAATTTGCTCACGATACAAATCGCCTTCCGAACAAATAACATTCACTTGACAACTAAGAGATGTGTTGGGTGATACTTGTAAATCGTTTCCTGTTTTGGGAACTATATGAATATGATTATATCCATAACCAACACTTGATATTTTTATGCGGGCATTATTTACTGTTTCTGTTAATGGCGCAACATATTCAAGTATTGAAACATCTCCTGCTACAAATGCAGTAGAATAAGTACCACCCTGCAAATTACTGGCATAATCATAAGCGCCTAAAACATGAGTTTTGTCGGCGTTGTAAATAAACAACTGAGAACCTTCCGGAAGATAGAAATCATCATAACCAAGTATAATGGCTTTTGCGTTTTTTGCTTCAATAGCAACACGCCAAATTTTTCTTCCATCAGGTAATTCATCCCATTTTCCTGAATTTTCCATTGTAATATTAGATGATATACTCTTTGCAACTCTGGGACGTATAATTCCATTTTTTGCATTGAATTCATCTTCTTCCAACAATTCGCTGATGCTGAAATTTACAGGTAGCTTTACATACGCTTGAGCCGGTAAGGCTTGCGCTTCTTTTACTAAAAACGTAGGAGGCGTTCCTCCTCTTGTCTGCTGCGCATCGGCTTGATATGCTATCAATCCGAATACTGACAGGCAGACCATTGATAAAATTAACCTAAGTTTCTTCATAATAATTAATTTAAGTTGAAAATAATTTTTATTTTAATTTCATATTCTTTTTATTTTTAGTTCCGTACGCAAATCATTTTTTTAAATTCCTGTTTCTCTTTTTTTATTTAATTTTATCTGATAAACATACTTCACCATATTTATTTTTGCAAATATAGCGCATTTTTTGTATTCCTTAATAATTTTTTGATTTTTTTTGATTTTTTTTTATTAAAACGCTTGTTTTCAGCGTATTGTATTTTTAACACTTTTTGGACAACTTTAATTATAAGCATTTCATAAAAAAAAATAAAATTAATGCTTGTATATAACTAATAAACAGGCTATTAAATATATATTAAAATATTACCGTATAATTATAAATGCGAATATAATGAAAGAAAAGGGCTATTATAAACTTAAAAAAAACATGTTTCAGTATAATTTTAAAGTTAAATTTAAAAATCATTTCAAAAACAAACTAAACAGTATTATAGATATGTATGTAATTTTAAGTATATTATGGCAATTTATAATAGCAAAAATTGATATTTATAAGCAGTTCATATTTAGAACTGTTATTATTTTCAATAAATAATCACAGATAATATTAAAAATTGATATAATTATTTATTAATTCATATAATTTACAATAATTTACAGTAATGTTTCCACAGTTATAAATTATAAGTTGATTTAATAAATTCATTGAAATTGCAATTCAATAAAAAATGATACGGCTCGGTACTGTTTTTCTCAATTGCCCTCAGTGGGCGCTGCATTTAATATGAGTAATTTGCTGAGTAAACCTTTGCTCCATGCTGCTTTCAGGCGTTTTGAGCGTTGATTCCTTAGCATTGTCCTTTTTGAGCAGATTTAAGTCTGTTTTTTTGATGATGGCAAAATTCTTTGCGGCATGATTTGCCAGTTTGCGCTGCCTGTCTTTGCGAACTGCGAACCTGCGAAGGCATTAGCCTGAAGCGGGAAGCAGGAAGCAGGAAGCAAACCAGATAAATGGATAATGTACAATGACACATGGATTGCTTCCTGCTTCGCAGTTCGCAATGACGTAGCAGGCAAATTTTGGGGGTAAAATTTATCAACATACATGCGTTTGTTTTTAATAATAGCGAATGCCTGTTTTATCAGTTATGAACTCATGCAGAGCAGTTGTTGCATCTGAATATAACTGCTCTCTTGGGGCTGCCACAACTTGACATTAAAACGTTTTCCGTATTCAATAAGTATCCTGCAATCTGCCCTGCACGTTTTGGTGCGAAGCATTAATGCCTGTGCAAAACGCTTTACCGAAAGCGGATTAACAAGGCTTACTTTTACATTATTCTCTGTCAGGTAACATGCCAAACGTCAATGCTACGTTCCTGTCGATTCCATTATACACAAACTTTGAGCAGGTATGAAACTCAAACACGATTTCAACCCTTCTGCAGTGTATAAGAACTTCTTCGATTGAACTTTTCCGTTGATTTCAATCGCTACGTTAAAACTTTTTTTACTAACATAAATTCCTGTAATTTTTTCTACTTTTGTTATAACAAAATTAATTTTTAAGTGGAAAGAACAGCCCTGTCTGTATCCTATCAATCCTCAATGCAGGCTCGAAGCATAAAGAACGGTTCAAGATTACAACAGGGAGAAGGGGATTTGCATTGCCAACGGCATCTTTGTGCCAATGGGCAACATAATTTTTTTCCTTCCCCTGTTTCTGTCGCTTGTTATTATTTTGATTCCTTTCATTTTATTTTTTCAAATATAAGAAGCTGTTTGAATTTCATGCAGCAATTATTTTATTTAAGCATAATTTTGATAAAGGCGAATTGTATCATGGCAACGCTTGAATCTGCTTTATATTTAAAGTCTTTAGCCAAACGTCTGAAATTCTGTTGATTTATCGCTACGCAATGTAATTTCCATATCCCAACCAAATTTTTTCTTCACATTTCCAGCAAGTTCTCCTCGATAGCCTCCATCTGCATATATTTTTTCATTCTCTCAAAACGATATTTCAACGGTTCAATTACCTCAAATGCCGTTTTGCTATCATGCTTATTTGCTGCATAAACTACTATCGGCAGTGGCAATCCATCTGTGTCTGTTATTATGTGGCGCTTGCGTCCTTTTACTTTTTTGTTTCCATCAAAACCGATTTTTTCCCATCTGACACTTGTCGTTTTTATGCTCTGATTTGGAAAATCATTGGGAAAAAGCCGCCATTGACAGCCTGTGTTTACCGGGTAAAACATGGCATTAATTATTTCTTTCAATGATTGTTTTCGTCTTCTGATTTTTGTTTCCAAAGAGTTTTTAATAACTTCGTACTGTTTTTCAGTCAGGTTGGTTGAATAATTTGTTTTGTCCATCGCTTTGTGAGTTATATTGTTAATAATCACAAATATACGAAACAAATATCAACCAATCAGATGGAATTCAACTAATTATGTTGTTTTTGTTGAATTAAAACAGATTCTTATTTTTTTAAAGAAAGTTATCTTTTCCTGAGCAGTGCGCCGCCTTTTTTCAATTGCTGGCTGGCTTTGAATTTCTGTTTTACAAACTGTCGAAACGTTCCGTTATACGCTTCATCCAATTTTCCAAATATTCTTTTTATATAAACACAATACATTGATATTAAATATATCCGATAATAAAATTACTTGAATTTGCAGAGTTGCGAAAGATAATTTCCTTTTTACGCATGAATTTAATGTAATTCTTTGAGCGACATTGATGTCAGACGGTAATCTTTGAAACATTGAGGCATCGTTGCGTTTCCGCTTCGTTTAAATATCGAAGATATGTTTTTATAAAGTTGAATTTCAGACTGTCCGGTATAGTAAAGCAGAATAATGTGTTTAAAACGGTACGATAATTTTTTGATAACGCTTTGCGGAGTATTGCACGCAGAAGAAAGTTTCATGCAGTTTTTGCGTTCATCAGAAATACAATAAGGCTTTTAACAGTTTAATTTAATGGAATACGACAGTTTGAAATACGCACAGTTTGTATATTCTGTAAATTTAATTATTTTTTAACTACCTTTGCGCAAATTTTAAATCTATAAAAATTAATGCTGTAATTATGGAATACAATTTTCGCGAAATTGAACAAAAATGGCAGAAATATTGGGCGAAAAACAAAATTTATAAAGTCGAAATAAACGACAAGCCTAAATTTTATGTTCTCGATATGTTTCCCTATCCTTCGGGAGCAGGTTTGCATGTAGGACATCCGCTCGGATACATCGCTTCAGATATTTTCAGCCGTTACAAACGTTTGTGCGGATTCAACGTTTTGCATCCAATGGGTTACGATGCTTACGGATTGCCTGCCGAGCAGTATGCAATTCAAACAGGACAGCATCCATCAATAACAACCGAAACAAACATAAAACGCTATCGCGAGCAATTGGATAAAATAGGTTTTTGCTTCGACTGGGACAGGGAAGTACGCACCTGCGACCCAAAATATTATAAATGGACACAGTGGGCATTTATACAAATGTTTAATTCATATTATTGCAATCAGGCGCAACAGGCGCGTCCGATAAGTGAACTGATTGAGGTTTTTTCGCAGCAGGGAACCTGCAACCTTGATTTGGCTTGCAGCAAACAGATACGGTTTACGGCAGAACAGTGGAATTTAAAAAACGAAAAGGAGCAGCAGGAAATACTTTTGAATTACCGAATCGCTTATCTGGCTGATACAATGGTAAACTGGTGTCCTCAACTTGGAACGGTTCTTGCCAACGACGAAGTAAGCGAAGGACTGTCAATTCGCGGAGGCTATCCTGTTGAACAAAAAATAATGAAACAGTGGAGTTTGCGAGTATCGGCCTATGCTCAGCGGCTACTCGACGATTTGGAAAAACTTGACTGGAGCAAAAGCCTTAAAGAAACGCAAAGAAACTGGATAGGACGTTCCGAAGGCGCCGAAATAAACTTTTACATTGAAAATATAAATGCCGAATTGACTGTCTTCACTACACGCGCCGATACAATTTTCGGAGTAACGTTTATGGTTCTCGCTCCCGAAAGCGAATATGTTGACAAATTGACTGCACGGCAGCAAAAACATGACGTTGCTCAATATATTGAACGCACAAAACGGCGAACCGAACGCGAACGTATTGCAGACCGCAGCGTAACCGGAGTTTTTACAGGTTCGTATGCAACAAATCCCGTAAACGGAAAGAAAATACCGGTATGGATTAGCGATTATGTTCTTGCAGGATACGGCACAGGCATGATTATGGCTGTGCCTGCCCACGACAGCCGCGACTACGCATTTGCAAAACATTTTGATTTGCCTGTTATACCGCTTATCGAAGGTTGCGATGTAAGCAGCGAAAGTTTTGATGCAAAAGATGGTATAATGATTAATTCGGGATTTTTGAACGGACTTACGGTAACACAAGCCGCAGAAGCAGCAAAAAAATATATGGAAGAAAACAATACAGGAAAACGGAAAGTAAACTATCGCCTGCGCGACGCCATTTTTAGCCGTCAAAGGTACTGGGGCGAACCATTTCCGGTTTATTACAAACAGGGAATACCTTATGTTCTGGATGAAAAAGAATTACCTCTTGAACTGCCTGGTATTGATAAATTTTTGCCGACCGAAACGGGAGAACCTCCGCTTGGTCGCGCAAAAAATTGGCAAACCGACGAAGGTTATCCGCTGGAATTAAATACGATGCCCGGATTTGCAGGCTCATCCGCATATTATTTACGATATATGGATCCTCACAACGATGAAGCTCTTGTTTCAGCCGAAGCCAATAAATATTGGAAAAACGTGGATTTATATGTCGGCGGAACGGAACACGCTACAGGACATTTGATTTACAGCCGTTTTTGGAATAAATTTCTGTTCGATTCAGGTTTGATTGTCGAAGACGAACCTTTCAAAAAATTGATAAATCAAGGCATGATACAGGGTCGAAGCAATTTTGTTTACCGTATCAAAGGCACAAACAAATTTGTTTCACTGGGATTGAAAAATAAATACGATACAACCGAAATACATGTGGACGTAAATATCGTGAAAAACGATATTCTGGATATTGAAAAATTCAAGAAATGGATGCCCGATTTTAACAATTCGGAATTTATTCTTGAAGATGGAAAATATATTTGCGGATATGCGGTTGAAAAGATGAGCAAATCCATGTACAATGTGGTAAATCCCGATGTGATTGTAGAAAGTTACGGTGCAGATACTTTACGAATGTACGAAATGTTTCTCGGACCAGTTGAACAGTCAAAACCATGGGATACCAACGGTATTGACGGCGTTCATCGATTTTTGCGCAGATTCTGGTCATTATTTTTTGATAAAAATGGAAATTTTAAAATATCCGCCGAAAAGGCAAACCGTCAGGAATTGAAATGTCTGCACAAAACAATTAAGAAAATACGGACAGACATAGAAAATTTTTCGTTCAATACATCTGTGTCGGCATTTATGATTTGCGTAAACGAACTTATGACGCTCAAATGCAATAAAAGCGAAATTCTCGAACCGCTTGTTATTATACTTTCTCCGTTTGCGCCGCATGTTGCCGAAGAAATATGGCATTTACTCGGTAACACAATGAGCGTTTGCGATGCCGAATTTCCCGAATACAACGAAGATTTCCTGACTGAAAACACATTTGAATATCCTGTTTCGTTCAACGGAAAAATGAGATTCAAAAAAGAACTTCCGCTAACATTCGACGCAAAACAGATTGAAGAAGCAATTATGTCCGACCCTGCAATACAAAAATGGCTTGAAGGCAAGATGCCTGAAAAAGTTATTGTAGTAGCCGGCAAAATTGTAAATATTGTGATATAAAATTTGAATTTGAAAAAAACGAAAAGTATATATTTATAATTAAATTAAACCGTAAAGATGTTTCTTGCCTGTCAAATCAAACGGCATTTAGGTATAAAATTTCAGGAAAAAAGCATCGGATTAAACAAATTTCTTTGAAAGGAGCAAAGCGACGAAGCGGGAAGTAATCCAGAATTTATGGAAATAAAATGAAAAAATCAGGATGAATATTTTTCTCAGTACTTCAAAAAAATTAGTCGTATATTTTTCAAATATAAAAATTTAATTCGTCTATATTTATAATTTTACTTATATTTGCTACCTGAAATACGATGACATAAAAATGAAAATAACTTTTCACGGAGCAACAAAAACCGTTACAGGCTCAAAACATTTGATAACACTCGACAACGGTAAAAATATTTTACTTGATTGCGGCATGTATCAGGGATTGGGCGTGGATACGTTTGGACTTAATTCTGATTTCGGATTTAATCCGCAGGATATTAATTATGTAATTTTATCACATGCCCACATCGACCATAGCGGATTGATTCCCAAACTGGTTCATGATGGTTTCAAAGGCAGAATTTTCGGAACGCCGGCAACAATCGATCTGGCTGAAATTCTTTTGCTCAATTCTGCATATATACAGGAAACCGATGCGGCTTACATTAACAAAATACGCCGCAATGAAAACAAAAAACCGGTGAAACCGCTGTACTGTTATGAAGATGTAAATAAGGCCATTCCTCTGTTTGAACCTGTTGAATACAAATCTCCGTATTTTGTTGACGATGACATCGAAATTCAGTTATTTGATGTCGGACATATTATTGGCAGCGCAACAATATTTTTGAAACTGAAAGAAAAAAACAGAACAGCAAGCATAGCTTTCAGCGGCGATGTAGGCAGATACGGCGATCCGCTTCTGAAATCGCCGCAACGTTTTCCTCAAGCCGATTATATAATTATTGAATCAACTTACGGCAACAAACTGCATGACGATGTAAATTCCTATTCTGACGGATTAAAAAAACATATTGTAAAAACATGTATGGAAAAACGCGGAAAACTTATAATTCCCGCATTCAGCGTAGGACGTACACAGGAACTTTTGTTTGCTCTCAACGAACTTGAATTAAACAGAGAATTACCAGATATGGAATATTTTGTGGACAGTCCTTTATCAATCGAAGCAACCGAAGTTGTGAAAAAACATGCAAGATATTTTAATAAAAACGTCCAAAAATTATTTTTGATTGATAATGATGTTTTCAATTTCAAAGGTTTGCACTATATAAAAACTGTTGAAGAATCGAAAAAATTGAACAGCAAAAAAGAACCTTGCGTAATAATATCAGCATCAGGAATGGCAGAAGCAGGACGCGTAAAACATCATATTGCAAACAGTATAGGCGAAAAACGGAATACGATTTTGATGGTAGGATACTGTGAAGCAGGTTCGCTTGGAGCGCGATTGAAACAGCATCCGGATGAAATAGGAATTTTTGGTGAAAAATTCAAAGTAAAAGCCGATATTGAAGAAATAAACTCGATGAGCGCTCATGCCGATTATGGCGATTTGTCGCAATATCTTGCCTGTCAAAACTACGATTTGGTAAAAAAGATTTTTATCGTTCACGGCGAACCCGAAGTACAGAAAGAATTTAGAAAAAGGTTAATAAAAAAAGGGTTTTATGATGTTGTAATTCCCGAACCGCATCAGTCATTCGACATTAAATAACAATGTAATAAAAAATATATCAACATAAACATGAATAGAAACACAATTATCGAAGAACTGAAAAAACAGGGCAAGTCAATCGGTTTGTCTATTGCCGAAATCAGCAATTATCCCGAACCCGGAGTTTCGTTTAAGGATATAACGCCGGTATTACAATCGCCCGAACTGTTTAACAGAGTAAATACGGCTTTGGCTGATTTAAGCAAATGTTTTGGTAAAACAGATTTGGTAATATCGCCCGAATCGCGCGGATTTCTTTTTGGACCCGTAATTGCCGACAGGCTCGGAACAGGATTTATTCCTGCCCGCAAATCCGGAAAACTTCCGCGAGCCGTGATAGAAGAATCTTACGGAAAAGAATATGGAACAGATATGATACAAATTCATACGGATGCTATTGAAAAAGGACAGCGCATTATAATTATTGACGATGTGCTTGCCACCGGAGGAACGGCAAAAGCAATTGCAAGAATGGTGGAACGTCTTGGCGGAATTGTTGCTGGTTATGTGTTTTTTATAGAATTATGTTATCTTGGCGGTTCAAACTTTCTTGGAAACGACAAAGTTCTGTCTTTGGTAGAATATAATTAGTCGCTCCTTATGAATAAAAATTGAGAATGATTTGTTTGTTCGTCATTGCCAACACAGGAATAATTCAGAGTAATTTATAGTTTATAATAAAATGGTTGCGCCATGTTTCAATTTACTGTTTTATTTCACTGAGTTAGCAGTTTGCAAAGACGTTTTGCCTTAATATGTTCAACATTGCGAAAGCGTTAGCACGAAGCAGGAAAGCAGGAAATTTTGCAGTGGTTTCCTCGCAGTTTGCAAAAGTATAGTTTTTTTCGATTATATAAATTTATTGGACTTTATATAAATAAAACGGAATTATTGATTTTATCCGATATATATTTGCTAACCGTGTCTATTTATACTATTTTTTATTTATAAACAAACAGAAATAACTTTGTTCTACCTCTGTAAGCGTTGCAATTATTCAAAATCCGGCTGGATTCCGAACTTTCGGTCTGAATTGCCCGTCCGGCTCATGACAACTTGAATATTTTTTTACCGTTCATTTGTTATTTAATTTTATTTAAGTAATTTTCCAAGGGGTTTTATTTTCCTTATTAAAAAAGAGCACAGCAAACTGGAAACGGAAGCGATTATAAGAACTGCCGTAAATTTTAAGACAGGCTGAAGCTTCAGGTCTGCCAGTAACAGCGATATAATAATCAGCACCGGCGCATGAAAGAAATATATCCCGAAAGAATTATCCCTCATTAATACGGTGAATTTATTTTCTACATTTATTTTTTTCCTGAAAAAAGCCATTAAACCCATTGAAAACCCTATGACGGTTAAAGATTCCCATAATGCAAAAGCAAAACTTTGCCAGTAAAAACCGCCGTCAAAATACCGCTGACCTTCAAGCGCCCCGCCGAATGACATGATAACAAACCATAATGGTAATCCAAAAATCAACGACCATTTCAGCCATTTAATATTTTTTGAGCCGGTAAGCCTGTCCAATAAATCATTTTCACCAACGAGGATACCGGCAATAAACATAATGATATAGGAAGCAAAATATGAAAACTGCAAATTCATAAAACTTGAACCGACCGGAAATACCAGCCTTATAAGAAACGCCATAATGGCGGTCAGCAGTATCGTGAAGATAATATTTCTTGAGCCGGTATTTTGAACTTTTATACTTTTGGGAAAGCATTTTTTCAACGCCGCATAAATAATGCAAAATACTAAAAGCGCTTCTACAAACCAGAGGGGTCCCGTAGCGCCCAGCCACGAGAAACTTTTCAGGAACCGGATATAATTTTCCAAAAAACTGTTTTCGGGGTAATATCCAAGTATAATAAATGATATAACGGGAGAAATGATAAATACGTATAGCAGCAACGGCGCGCCAAGCCGGAAAAGCCTTTCCTTAATAAAGCCGGACGACCCGCGTTTTGCCAGCGCCTTAACGGCTAAACAGGCTGATATGAAAAACAGTATTCCCATAGTCCAAGCCTGTAAGAACGATTGAAGAAGACCGAAAAAAACCGTTCCGAAAATTGATAAGTCCTCCGGCGAGCCCTCTGCATAATACCAGCCGCCAAAGCCGCTGTATGTAACGGCAGCATGTATCGTGATAACAAATATTATTACCAGTGAACGCATATTATCCAAATACGCAATCCGGGGTTTTGACGTTCCTTTCAAATTATTTCCCATATAAATTTATCTTTGTAATATGTTATATCCTCTTATTTCAATGAAATTTTTTATATATTTTTTGTTCTACTACTTTTTTCAATGAAATTTTTTGTATATTTTTTGTTATACCGTTTGCTGAGTTGCAGCAGATATAAATCCGGTTTGTATTGCCTTCTGCTGCATTGAAACTGTCCACAAATTGCTTTTTTCTGTTCGGCATCCATTAAATAAAATCAATACATGTTCACATTTACAAAATCGGGAAGATAGATAAAAATATCAATCATTTCGGATGACCATTTTTTATGTTTGTTAAATTCCAAAGGAGCAAGCATTATTGTGGCAGAATCGCTCATAATGTATCCGTTTGAAATATTTTGTGATTTTATTTTTGCTTCGTGTCGAGTTGATGCGTTTGCCGATTTCACAACTTCAATGTAAGTTTCGGGAATACTGTCAACACGAACGATATGAACATCAGGACAAATTAATAAAGACTCATTTGCAGGATTTTCATATAAAAACGAATTGTCCCAGTCAAAAAAAGCAATTTGGCAAGGTCTGATATTTTCGGGAATTTTAATATTCAATATTTTGATATTTTTGAAATTTACATCTTTTTGAATTTCGCGTACAGTTGCATGATATCGATAAAGTTTTGCCGTTGATATTGCGCCTCCGCCTGCAAATAAGGCTGTGATTATCCAGACAATAAGTAAAATAACCATTGCCGGTTTATCTTTGATTTTGAATCCCATTAACACTTTTATCGACAAATAAATCAATATGCAAACAGGAATAAAAATCAGGATTGCTATTGACAGTTTTATAATCCACGTATTAATTTCGCCGAAATGGATATAATCAAGCAACGAAATCATATTTGTGCCGTCAAATAATGAGCCGCCAAAAAAACCTGCAATTCCCGTTATAAGCAACACGCTGCAAATTATTCCGACTATCGACAGGCTTATTCCTGCGCATATTTGTATTGCGAATCTGAAAAATTTTTTCACAAAATTTCCAAAACTGTTATTGTTCAAACCGATATTGCTACCGTTTTTTAGAGCAGATGTGTAACCGTGCATTTCGAGATTTTGGCGCGGCGTTTTTGTTCGCGGCATCACAATCCATAATACAATATAAACAAACAGCACAAAAGGAATTCCAAAAATAAACCTGCTTGAAAACCAAAAATGCAGTTTGTCGATTTTTATTGATATTACCATAAGAACTATAAATACCACGCGAATCCATGCCGCATCCAAATTCAAATAATGTCCTATTCCGCTGCAAACGCCGGCTATGACTTTATTTTCGGTGTCGCGATACAAACGTTTTTTTACAGGATTGTTCACATTTTCAAAATGTTTTTTGAATTTATCCGAACCATTTGCAATATCATCGATATCGCTGGGATTTCCTATGATATTTATGACTTCGTTAATATCGCCAAGGCTGACAGCCTGATCTGTCGATTTTATGCGCAGAGAAAGCAAATCGGCAATTCGGGCTTCAATATCTTCGATTATTTCGCTGTCATCAACAAAGTGCGACTGCAATTCGCTTATGTAAGATTTAAGTTGTTGATATGCGTTTTCGTCAAGATTAAACGCAATGCCGTTCAGGCTTACTTGTACCGTTGTTTTCATTATTTTTGAAGAATTAATTTTATATTATAAATTATCGCAGTGTATTTTTACATTGTTAAAATATCTGTTGTTTATTTTTATTTTTTTGATTGTTTCAACAATCTCATTCCAAACATTGTCAAGTTCCTGCAAGGTTAATTTTCCTTTTTCGGTGAGAGAATAATATTTTCGAGGAGGACCCTGTTTGGATTCTTCCCATCTATATTTTAACAATCCTTGATTTTTTTGTCGCGTAAGAAGCGGATACAAAGTTCCTTCAACTATAATCATTTCCGCATCTTTCAATTCCGATATTATTGATGAGGCGTAGGCTTCGCCGTTTCGCTCGAGTATGCTTAAAATACAATATTCCAAAATGCCCTTGCGCATTTGCGATTTTATATTGTCGGAATTTATCGTTATGTTGTCGTCAATTATTTTCATGTTTTTACTTTTATTTTCGTTTACCTGATTCGGATGCAGGATATTTTTTTATATTTTCGGATGTTATCGGCAAACCGCGCAGTTCAAGTTTTTGAACCGACGATAAGGCTTCGGGAGTTACAATCCACAGAATTATGTAGATGATGGCTGCAAATCCTGTGAATAAAAGAATTAAAGCAACAAATCGCACTATTGTTACATCAAAATCAAAATATTCGGCAATTCCCGAACAAATGCCTGCTATTTTTTTACCATCGGGATCGCGATAAAAGCGTTGATGCTTCTGGCGAAAACTGTTGAATCTGTCTTCTATTTTATCCATCGCTTTTGCAAATGAACTGTCATCTTGTTGCCTGCCGGTTTTTTTTTCGGGTTTCCCCAAAATAGAAATTGCCTGATTCACCAAATTTTCATTAACAACTCTATCGGTTGTTTTTATTGTTTCCTGAAAAATTTCGGCTATGCGCATTTCCACATCTTCCATTATTTCTTTGGCATCGCTTTTTTCGAGGCTTGCTTCAAAATCGTCCAGATAATCTTTCAGTATTTCGTAAGCATCTATTTCGATTATAAAGCAAATACCGCCAACGTTTACAGAAATTACTTTTTTCATCTTTATTGTTTTTAATATTAATTTCGATGCAAATATACAAGCTTTTTAATTACTATGTATAACAATGTACTAAATATTTTCTGTTAAAAAATACTAATCGATTGTTTTTGAGACAATAAAATAATCGGTTGTTTTGTAATTTCATATCAGTTTTTAAGAAAAAAATTAAATTTTCCCAAAAAATTACATGTAAATTTGTATTTAACTGAAAACTAAAACCGACTATGACTGTGCCTTTCATTGGGCAAGCAACATGTCATTTTTCATTTATTTTTTCTTTCATATATATTATTTAAAAAATATTTCATAACTTTGTCGCACTTTTTTTAAGTTATACAAGTGCCTCCTCACTTATGCCTTTATCGGGGCGAGGAGGTTTTTTTATTTTATTTCTTTTGAAAATGAAAAATTTCTGTCTTTGAATAATGCTGCCAAGCCTGTGATTTACTTTTAATTGAGCGCGACTGGAACCTGATAGACGAAGCAAATCGAAAAGTGATTGACTGTGTTTTTTCGTAAAAATATCGTAAAAAGACATCTGAAATATCGGTTAAATTTAGCCGTAATTTCGGAAATCAAAAAGCGGCACTCTTTTGAAAGCCGCTTTGTAGTTAGTTTTTATTTCTTTTGCTCCCCCTCAAGGACTTGAACCTTGGACCCCATGATTAACAGTCATGTGCTCTAACCAACTGAGCTAAGGAGGAATTTTTAATTCCGGTTTTTATCAAAACGGAGTGCAAAAGTATATAAATAATTTAAATCTGCAAAAAAAAAAATTAATTTAAAGATTCTTTTTTTATAATCTATTTATAACGAAACATTTAAAATATATTATTTTTTAATATTGAAAATTTTTATAATTATTTACTAATTTTGGCGATTATTTCTAAAAAAAACAAAAAATGAATAAAATTCTTGGCATAGGAAATGCTCTTGTTGATATTTTGGCAGTATTTAAAAATGATGAAATGTTACAAAAATATAATCTGCCAAAAGGAAGTATGACTCATGTTGACGAAGAAACAACCAATAAAATTTTTGCCGATATAAAACATCAAAGCAAATATGATATTGTTGCAGGAGGTTCGGCAGCCAACACTGTAAACGGGCTTGGCAAGCTCGGCATTAAAACTGCTTTTATAGGAAAAACGGGTAAAGATGAACTTGGCGGTTTTTTTATCGAGGATATGAAAAAAAACGGAACACTACCTAAATTACTGACTGCTGAAAAAACCACCGGAAATTGCAAAGTGTTGATTACTCCCGATGGCGAACGTACAATGTGTACATATCTCGGAGCGGCTATTGACCTGTGCGAAAAAGATCTTTGCAGGGAACAGTTTGAAGGTTACGAATATTTGCATATAGAAGGTTATCTGGTACAAAATCACGAATTGATGAAACGTGCGCTCGAACTTGCAAAGCAGCACAGGATAACAGTTTCGCTGGATATGGCAAGTTTTAATGTAGTTGACGAAAATAAAAAATTCATGTCCGAAATATTAAACAAATATGTTGATATTATATTTGCAAACGAAGAAGAAGCCAGAAGTTTCACAGGCAAAGAACCGCAGGCAGCGCTGGACATACTTGCCGAAATTTGCAAAATAGCAATAGTCAAAATTGGTTCGGCAGGCTCGTATGTGAAACAGGGCAATGAATTTTATAGAATAAAACCTGTACAGGCAAAAGCTATAGATGCTACAGGCGCTGGCGATTTGTACGCTTCGGGATTTTTGTATGGAATGGTAAAAAAACTTCCTGTAGAAATTTGCGGTGAAATAGGTTCGTTATGCGCCGGTAACGTTGTAGAAGTTATAGGCACAAAACTCAGCGACGAACGGTGGGATAATATCAGGAAAAGTTTGAATTATTGATTTGATAATTTTTATCAAAAATAAAAAGTCCGCAAAATTTAAGTTGCGGATTTTTTTTATTTTATTACATTTAACACTGCGTTTGATCAGCCTAAATACGTTTTTAACAGTTTACTGCGCGAACTTTGACGCAAGCGCCGAATGGCTTTTTCTTTAATTTGCCGTACGCGCTCACGTGTAAGGTCAAATTTGTCTCCTATTTCTTCAAGTGTCAATTCCGGCGATCCTATTCCAAAAAAATATTTTATAATATCGCGTTCGCGTTCTGTTAATGTTGAAAGTGCGCGGTCAATTTCATTTGTAAGCGATTCTCTCAGCAATCCTATGTCTGCGTTTGGCGAATCGTTGTTTACCAGCACATCCAAAAGGCTGTTGTCTTCGCCATCAACAAAAGGCGCATCAACCGATACGTGTCGTCCCGATACACGCATTGTGTCTGAAACTTTGTCGGTAGGTATTTCGAGAATTTCTGCCAATTCTTCGGTTGATGGATTTCGTTCGTTTTCCTGTTCAAATTTAGCAAGGGCTTTATTTATTTTGTTTAACGAACCGACTTGATTTAGCGGCAGGCGAACAATACGCGACTGTTCTGCCAATGCCTGTAATATTGATTGCCGTATCCACCAGACAGCGTATGAAATAAATTTAAAACCGCGTGTTTCATCAAATTTCTCGGCAGCCTTTATCAATCCCAAATTGCCTTCATTAATAAGATCCGGCAGGCTTAATCCTTGATTTTGATATTGTTTTGCAACCGAAACGACAAAGCGTAAATTTGCTCTTGTAAGTTGTTCCAGCGCGTCCTGATCTCCCTTACGGATTCGCTGGGCAAGTTCAACTTCCTGTTCTACCGTAATAAGGTCTTCGCGTCCTATTTCCTGTAGATATTTATCAAGAGATGCGCTCTCGCGGTTTGTAATTGATTTTGTAATTTTTAATTGTCTCATTTTATTATTATTATTTTATCATTTTTATATTCCCGGCGTCATGTTGTTTTTTAGAAATTGAGGGTAAGATCAAAAACTTACCCTCAACATTTTTCGTATTATTATGTAATATTTAATTTCAATCAATTACTATTGCATAATATTCACGTATTCCGTTTGGATAAATTCCTTCAATCAACACAGCGCCTGTTGCATTGCTGAGTATTTCTTTTAATTTTTCAATAGAATTTACTCGTTCTTTGTTTACTTTTTCAATAATAAATCCTTCGCGTATTCCTTCATTTTTGAATTTACCGTTTTTCGTCAATTTCGTTACCCGTATTCCGTTCAACAACGATAATTTTCTCAAATCCAAAGTATTCATTTCTTCTAAGGTTGCGCCCAAAGATTCAAAAAGTTCATTATTTGATTTTACAAAATTTATTGAACCGTTCTTATTACGTAATGTAACGTCAAAATGTTTCACTTTTCCGTCACTAATTGCCGTTATTTTTATTTTATCGTTAGGTTTGTATCGTGCTATTTGTTCCTGTAAGTCGCTTGCACTGTTCACTTCAGTATTGTTTACATGAGTGATAATATCATTTTTTTTGATGCCGGCAATTTCGGCAGAACTTCCGCTCATAACATCAGCTATAATTACGCCTTTAAATTCATTTGTCGAAATATTATATCTTTTTGCTGTTTCAGGAGTCAAATCATCTAATTGTACGCCAAGAATTGCGCGTTGAACAACTCCGTATTCTTTTAAGTCATCAACAACTTTTTTTGCAATTTGTGAAGGCACTGCAAATGAATATCCTGCATACATTCCTGTTGTTGAGGCTATTGCCGAATTTATTCCTATCAGTTCGCCGCGTGTATTTACCAGTGCGCCGCCGCTGTTTCCTGCGTTTACGGCTGCATCGGTTTGTATAAATGATTGAATATTCATTTTGTCAGAATTTGATATTGCGCCCAGACTGCGAGCTTTTGCGCTTACTATTCCCGCTGTTACCGTTGATGTCAAATTAAACGGATTACCGACAGCCAAAACCCATTCGCCGATTTTAACATCGTCAGAATTGCCGAAAGGAAGATAATGCAAATCGGTTGCATCTATTTTGAGTAATGCCACATCTGTTGCCGGGTCTGTACCGATAATTTTAGCAGTATAAGTTCTTTTGTCGTTTAAACTGACTTCAACTTCATTGGCTTTTTCAATTACGTGATTATTTGTAACTATATATCCATCAGGCGAAATAATGACACCGGAGCCTGAACCGCGACTTTCTCTCGGTTCATTATAATTGTAACCATAATCATTTCTTTCAAACGGGTCGCCAAAAAAGAAATAATCAAACAGCGATCTGCCTTGCGACTGACGGCTTTCTATTTTATAAACTGTTTTTACGTGAACAACTGCATGTATTGTTTGTTCTGCGGCGTAGGTAAAATCAACAGGTTGACCTGTTTCGCTCAAATTTGCCCATTGCACTTTTGGCGCAGGAATTTGCACATATTTGATGTTTTCCGTTTTTTTGTTTACCAGTGTTGAAGTAAGTACCGCTGACGAAACTCCAACCAAAGCAGAAACTAATGCTGCTACAAATATAATTTTTTTCATATTCATTATAGTTTTTATATTATTTGATTTATTTTGCAAATATCGTAATTATTTTGTTAGCACTATTATAAAAATTTGTGAAATAATTATAAAGTTTATTTACAGCCTGTTGTGCATTTTAAAAAAAACAAAATAAAGATTGTTCATTTTACAAAAAAATGCATATTTTATTAATTGTTCCTTATGAATCAAATCAAGCGACATTTAAGCAGTCGCTCTCCTTAATAATTAAACAGACTGTTTATAAATAATAAATTACAAGCCTGAATTAATGAATAAAATGCAGGATTTTATGTCGGTATCTATTAAAATCATGCAAAATATTAACAGATTTTTTTCTCTCCTTTTGTCTTGAAACAAATTAACAGAAACAAATAATTTTAAATTGTAAGTTATAATATCTTTATCTTTCGCCAATTTTTATTCGTAAGAAGCGACTGCTTAAACCCGTTGTGCATTTAGAAAAAAATATAAAAAAGATTGTTTATTTGACAAAAATGTCGTATATTTGCATGATTATAAGATAATTAAATACAATGAACAATCTGCTGCAAAATTACAA
>JAISOH010000152.1 GCA_031275825.1 Prevotellaceae bacterium
GAAAGGAATTCCATCTTCTTTACGTCTTTTCTCATCGATGCCAATAACGCCGTTTGATTTTCAATTTTTGCTAAAACGGTTTGTTGCCACAATTGTTTTTTTAGCGGTTCCGATGCTTCGATCTGCGATTTAAAGCGTTGTGCTTGTAGCGTATGCCCGTCTAAGTTCAGCATCATGCCTGTCGGGTGATGTGTGTCGTTGCAATGAATAACAGCGACATTATTTTCTAACAACGATGTCAAAAGGCCATGCGTAATGGTAATTTGCTGATGGTCTAAAATCAATAATCCAATATCTTCTATCGGACGGGTGATTACGGAGTTTTCCTTAAATGTCTCCGGCAAGGTCTCATTCTTTTCTACTTCGGGCAACCGTATGACCAATTGCTTATTTCGCAAACTCAAGTAAACAGGGGAGCTGAAATAGAGGGTTTGCTTGATCATAGCATTATCCTTTTACAAAAACGACATCTCTTTCAATATCTATTACTCCTCCTTCGTATCCGCACACGCCCATATGAGGAGAATTGACTACCGGCATAGCGGCATACTTGCTGAAATCTTCGCATTTTTTCGCATGTTTCTCAGCGCATTTTTTGCAAAATAGACTGCCCTCTTCCCAATCATGGATAATACAGATTAGTGTGACAGGCTTCTTTTTGCATGTGTCGCACAACCATTCCAGCGGTTCGTTACGCGAAAGCAAAATGATTTTGTCATCGGTTTTAACCGGATATTCTTCCACAACTGTAAGCAAAAGTTCGGTTCTACTGCCAAAACCATATTTATATTCCAACTTCAAACCTTTACAAAAAACATTGTCAACATTACGGCTCACAGGTACTTTGTCATGGCTCTGCGGAGTGGTAAATGCGCTTAAATGTCCGCAACATTCGAGCCATATATTCCGAAGAAAGCGGTCTATGTTTTTCATTGTTGCTTTACTGTCTATCCAAAGCGAAAGAAAATAATGTGAACTGCCCCATTTCGGATTTAGTACTACTTTTACCAAATACGATTGTCCCCGGTGTATTTTCTTTTGCTTTTTGCCTTAAATGGGTTTGTAAATGGCGGGTGATGCCTGTTTTGGCAAATGTTTCTCCACAAAAAAGATACTTGCCTTCTGATTTCGGATTTTGTTCCATCGTTTTAATTTTTAATTTGTTTGTTATGGTTAATTTAATTTTTTCCATTTATTTCTGTGATATTTCCTAAACGGTCAACTTTTAGTTTTATGCAAACTTTTTTAATTTGCTCGCCCGTAATTGCACGTTCATTTTTTGAACCTTGGCTTCCAACGCCAATCTCGTTTTGAATAGGATAATTAATTCCCATTTTCTTTTGCTTGTCTTTATTGTAATTGAAAATTACATTTGCAATCGTAGCTGGAATAAAATTAGCCATTGTGTCGCTTGTATCTGTCAATTTATAAATCCTTTGCGGATCGATATTTCTCACATTGACAGGAGTTCCGCTACTGATTTCCTCCTCTGTCGGCACATATACTAAATCATTAGGAGACAAGTGAAATAACAAGGAATGTCCTTTTTCATTCTTTTCGGGCACTTCTTTTAGTCCCTGTTTCAGCCGCTCTATAACAACGTTTAAGGGAACTGTTTCGTATGTCCGGTTACCATTTTCATCTGCATAAATGGCAAAAAACAGGTTCGTGCCTTTGGCGGCTTCTACATATTTATCTTTTTTGTTGCCTTTAACTCCAACGGCGAATTTATTGCCAATCGTTTCATATACGCGGACTTTCAAAATCGGCTGGTGAAATTTTCCATTATTGAGTTGAACTATGTTTTTGTTCATTTCTTCTATGCCTTCGGGCGAAAATGCAATTTCGGGATTATTATCTTTGGCAGATAAATGATTGAGCAAAATTTTCTGGATTCCGGTATCGGTAACAGATTCCTTGATTTTATTTTCGTTGAAAGTTGAGTCAAGCGATTTTCGCGAAGCCGCACTTTGCTCAAAGACATTTACCTTACGGATATTTTTTAACTGCTCATTTTTCAATGCGGATTGAATTTCTTTATCATTGTAAACTTTGAAATAACTTTTAATAAATTTTCTTAGTTGTTCATCTACAAATATGTTAGCATCTCGTGTCTGCTTAACTTTTTCCAATGCTTTTTCGATAGTCATTTCTTTTACACTATCAAGCAAATACACTTTTGCATAAACGGTTTCCTTGTGTAAGGGTTTCCGAATTGCCCGATTTATACCTTGTTGTTTTACTTTTACTTTTTTACCGTTTTCATATTTTTGATAATAATTTGTAGATTTGTTGATTACACGCAAATTTTGCTTGAAGCTGACAACGATTTTTTCCAATTCGTTTTTAGCATCGATGGGAAAATTGTCCCAAGGTTTGATATATGCTCTCGGAACTTCTCTTGTTTCTTTTTTATCGCTTTTAATCCAAATGCCATCTTTTTCAACCATTTTTTCAATTTCCACACTTTCAAATTCCCTTAATTTTTTAGCAAGACCTTGCTGTAAATGAAATTTTTGAGATTTTGCATTTTCATTATTCAAATACTGAACATGCTCGCGTGTGGTACAGGCAATTACCAAAGCATCTAATGCGTGGTGGCGATGGTCTATTCGCTTAAACTGAAAACCTTTTGAAAGTTCTAATGGAATTACAGGAATTGTATGCCCTTCTTTGTTTTGAGTTGTAAATACAGAAAGATTAGTAATTTGATTCATTCGCTCAAAACGCGGCAAAATCAGTTCGTTCCATTTATCGTTCAAGCCCCAACTCTGTTTGAGTTTTGAGGTAAATTTTCCTGTAACAGGAATTAAATTGGTTGAATTTACACCGTCATCGTTTGTTTCGCCTCTAACAATATTTGACAGCAACTTGCTTACAAACTTACTGATATGGCGCGTGTCGTTCAACTGTCGATCAATCATTTTGTCGGGAATTTCTTCCAACAGCAGATTTTTTCGCTTCTTGTTGCTGTTTTTATAATGCTGATTTACAAATTCTTTGTATCTTTTTTCTGTAAATATCTCAACATTTTTTTTGCCGATTTGCACTTTTTGACCGTAAAACTTTTTAATAAATTCAAAACCTAAACGATTGTCCTTTAATCTGTTTATCTCCGCCTCGCAAATCACTTTATTGTTGAAACTATCGTCAAAATAACGGCTTAGCGGAATAACGTGTTCGATTTCATAAGCAGGCGTAAAAAGTTTGCCGAGAGGAATCATTTGTCCAGTGTAGGGCGATTGATATTTCTGCTCGAGCCAAAGTTTGTAACGAGTTACCTCCGCCTTTGTCAGTTGCGATTTGCGTGAAATTTCAAAAACATTTTTTGCTTCATCTTTTCCGGCATTGTCAAAACTTTGATTTTTGAGTTCCAATTCCGAATATTGACTTAACACATCGTCTTCAAAAATCTTCAAAATATCCTGTTGCGTAGGTGAATGCGGACGTACTGTATTTTCGCCGGTTTCATTTTTGAAATCATCGTCTTGCGAAAATTCCAATAACATTTTCTTTATGCGAAGATTTGTTGTTTCATTATTCAAAACGCTGTTTGTTATTGCTTTGCGGTCTTCTGCGGTATTTTTCATTTCTCGCCCCAGTTCAATATGAATTTCGTCAAAAACAGTTGGATAACTTTTAACTTCTTTCTTTTTGTGTTCGTCATAAATTATTACAGGTTGAATATTATTTTTTACTGCTTCCTGTTCCCAAATATCTTTTACGGTTCGTAACGTTTCGGTAATTACTTGTTCAACAATCGGGTTTCTCAATGAATGTTGCTTAAATTTGTCTAAATACTGTTGTATATTATAAGACATTTTCCATTTGTCTGCATTTTCTGCTTCTGAATGACGTCCATAAACCAAATAACTTGCCTGATACAGTTGCAATCCGCGTGTAAAATCTATTAATTCAGCGTTTTTGAATTTGAAAAAACTTTTCAATACCTGTTTTTGAACATCATCGTCAGCAACATTTTCAATCGTTTGCTCGTCTTTGATATCGTCTAATCGTTCTTTGATTAATTTTGCCCTTTCTTTTACGCTATCAGATATTTCATTTTCATTCCAATACTTCCCCAAGCGCATCAACGGTAACAACTTTTTGATTGCTTTTTCAGAAAACGAGCCGTATTCGCTTTTGAATGGTCTGAAATTCTTAAAATTTTCAAAAAATGAAATTGCAAAATATACTTTTTGCCTAACATCTTCTTCAAATGAACTTTCAATAAAATTGTTTAAAGCATTTTGATATTCTCCTTTTGTATCATATTTCTGTTGGTTATTTTCTTTGAAAAATTGTTTTATCTTGTCTTTAATTTCTTTTGCATTATTATCAAGAACTTTACTTAAAGAAAAACTTAATAATGCTGTTTCAAATTCATTTTTGTCTGTAACAGAATAAATTATATGCCAAAGTTCTTGTTCTGCTTCACATGTTAAAAAATTATCAGGCACATTTTCAATATCTTTTAATCTTCTATGAATTTCATAACCAGTTGAATTGCAGGGGTATTTTTTTGATTTATCTTCTTCTTTTTCCTTTGTATTATCAAAAACATAGTTCCAACGATATTTCGGCAACAATTCCTTTACTTTTTTAGCAAGTTCGGAATTTACTTTTGTTCTTATTTTTTCGTCATTTAATTTTGGGAACTGTTCGCGTATCTGTTGCTCTACTGCACTTCTGCTGTTTTCTTCTATCAAAAATTCAATAACGTCTTTGTTGCCAACTTCTTTTTTAGTCATCAAAAACTCAAAAAGTTTTTCCAAATCGGCAATACGTTTAACAAATTCATTTGTTACATCTTTATCGTCTTCTCTTGTATAAATTTTCAAATTATACAACCATTGCCAAACCCTAAATTCCTGATAATATGGATTTGATTTGGGAATGCCTTTTAAATATTCTTTAACAATAATATCTTTTCCGTCGGCATCTTTTTCAAATACATTCTTTACAGGATTCCCATTTTCATCTTTTATGTTTATTTTGTGCTTTACAAATTCCAAAGCACAATTTCCGATATTCGATTTTTGACTGCGCAAAGGACGTTGATAAAAAATAATGTCTTTGACAAACAAATCGA
>JAISOH010000058.1 GCA_031275825.1 Prevotellaceae bacterium
AGCATATTGGACGGAAAGTTTAATAATTTTAAAAGAAAAAGGTGTATTAAGTCCTTATGCAAAATATCATAATTATAATGCAATTGCGGAATTAAATAAAAAAATAATAGAAATTAATGAATTATAACAAAAATTATAGTTGTTTCTTGAAAAAGTAAAATTTTCAGACAAAAAAATCAGTAATCACACATTTATACGGTATTTGCATTGCAAAGAGGTTGTCTTAAAACTCCGGTTTCGTCATTGCGAACTGCGAAGCAGTGAAGCAGGAAGCAATCCAAATGTTGATTATCAATGGATTGCTTTGGGCGTTCCGCCCTCGCAATGACGAACACAAAGAAGAAAAAACCTGTTCCTGTTTTGCCGACTTTTAGCCTGTATGTACGTAAAACACAGTATTTTTATTCGATATTTTGCACTTATAACTTGTTTGTAATAAATGATTTCACCACTTATTAAGGATATAATATAATTATTAACATACAATTAATAATGAAAGTCAGGTGAAGAAATAGCATGGTTTTAACTCGTATTCCGCAAAAGCCTGAAAATATTTTGAAAATATTTTTGCAAAATCATTAAACCAAACAAAATAATTGTAAATAAAAATGTCTCGTAGAGACAAAATGTTGGTAGAACGAAATATAATCGCCTTCTATCGTTTCGCGCGAAGTTCTGTCGATGACATGAAAAACTGTCAGCAACTCGCGCTACATGCATCTGTCTGCGTTTCTTTCTACCAATATTCTGTCCCTGACGGGACAGCCATCTTTTTCAAATCGGTCAAACAAAACATTTGTTTCTGCAAAAATCACTTGTTAAGGAGCGACTAAATAATTGCGCATTTTATTGTATCGAAAATACTTTTAACATTTTAACAACTAACAAATTAAGTGTTTGGAATATTTTACAGTTTTATTATAATCTGCGCTTTTATTTCAGTTTGTTTATTTCCGTCAATTTTTGTTGCTCCGCTGTTTATTGATTCACGATTTTTGTAAATAGTTTGCGATGCTCTTAACCACAGTTTTATCCGTTTTGTTACCGAATATTGCAAATTAATATAAAACCGCTGTCCTTTCATATAATATGCAGGAACGGAATATGCGTAAAGCACATCATTCTCGTAAGCGTATATGCAAGTATTCCAACTGTCGGTATTAAAATAAGCGTACCGTAATGAAGCGCTAAGAGGAAATTCCGTAAAATGATATGCAATATCCTGAAAAACCATAAATCCTTTCTCACGAGGTTCGTCACCGCGTTTAAAAGCAGCGTATTCAATTCTGTTTTGCATTATCAAATTTCCGAATAATGCGTAATTAATATTACAGTTTATGTGAAAATTAGATTTATTAACTGTTTGAGCTATATGTTCATCTGCAGGCGTATAATTTTCCTTGCTGCTTTTTTGTTTTACATTGACGTACATTTTAATCTTATCCGTCAGCGAATAATCAATCCTGAATGCATACGAATATCCTTCGGATGGAGTGTTAATTCTGTATTTAAGCCATGGAAAAGCAAATATGTCAAAATATCCTGAAAATTTTAAATTGCGCAAAGGATAAAAAGTTGCCGTCATAAAAAATCCTTCTTCATTTTGGATTTTTGTTCCATCGCTAAAACCTTGTGCATACAGTGATTGATAGTTGCGTGCATAATTTCTGTACAGCAGCGACAACTGTATGTTTTGTTCCAGTCCTAATGTTGCGCCAACAACGCTTGCATTTTTTGTATTTGAATCGAAAGCAGTTTCTGCAAATAATATCATTCGTTTCCACATCCATTGAACGTCTGCCGAATAATTGTAATTAGATGATTTATTGAGTTCAAACATGTTATATGGCAGCAAATCTCGCACATAATCATTTCCAAATCTGTGCCACATTCCTGAAATTCCGATGCGAAAATTTTTATATTCATAATTTATGTTTCCGCCAAGCGCTGTTTCGCTCACGGAATTTTTATTGCCGATTTCACTGTTTGTTCTATGTAATCCTGTTGTTTGCAGTGTTTTGAAAGTTTTATCTGTACTGTCGGCAATTGTAGCATCTCTGTTTTTGTATGATGCGAATATTGAAATATTAAATTTATTAAATTCCATATTTGCAGCTGCGCCTCTGAAATATTTATTTTCGTCGGTTGACGAATATCCGTAAACGCCGCGTGCGCGTTTGCGAACTGTTGTACCTGCAACAGATTTACTTATTCCGAAACCGTTCCACAACACAAGTCCCTGACCGAACTGCACCTGAAAATCGCCTATAATCAAGCGTTTCAAAAAATGTTTTGAATCATACTGAACATGTCCTGATATAAAATCCAAATATTTTTCACCTGCATCTTTTTCTGTTGTTATATTCCATTTTAATCTGTCGGCGTAACGGTAAGAATAACGCGCATAAAGCGACAGCGGCGAGCCTTGAAATTTTGTTGTTGCATCGTTTTTGTATCCTGCCTGTTTTTCGACAAGTTGTTTTGCTCTGGCAATAATTTGATGTTTGCCGCGGCTAATCATGTCTTTAAATTTTGCAGTATCCGACCTTGCCGTATATTCATAATTTGACGCAACGGTAACAAACGGATAAAGATTTTCGGCAAGCGCATCATCGAATCCGTGAACAAAGGCAAGTTCATATTTACTTAACATCTTTCCGTTATTTTTTATGTATTCCAAAACAGAAGATATTTGAAAATCGCTAAGTATGTATAATTGTTCCAAATCGGCTCGAGTTGCAGTGTTCAAATCTACAGGATTATTCAGTAAATTTGCAAACTGTTCATATATCTGTTCCAAGTCAATTTCCGAATTTTCGTCTTCATTGGATGCGGCAACTTCTTCAACCAGTTCAATAATTATTTTTATCGGATCTATTTCATTTTCCTGCGCATTAATTTTTACGCAAACTGTCATTAAAAATAATATAACTAAAAAAAATCTCATTTTTTATTAAGTTTATATGAAATACTTATACAGCTTGTATATCCAAGAACATTATGATAATTGAAAGCGACATCAAAATTGATTCGCTTATAAATATAACCTGCGCCGACAGTAAACAGTTCGGGATTTGTTGATACTCCTGCGCGTAAGCATAATTGAGATAAAATATAATATTCCGTTCCTCCGCAAAACGAAATGCTGTTACCGCTGTCGTAAACAAAATCAGCACAAAACAAAAGCGATGATATTGGTTTGTACATAATTCCTGTTTTATATCTGACAGGAAGCCGTTCTTTGGTTTCGAGCGATAATGATGATTTTGTCGGATTGAAAACATGAGCGCCAGCATAAAGATTATCAGCCAAACGGGCAAACAAACCAACTTCGCCGCTCACTGCCGTTGTGTTTTGATAGGCATTTGTGAAATTTAAACTGTTATAATTTATTTGCACGCTTAACGAAAACATTTTCCAAAGACGTTTTGCATAAGCAAGTGAAATTTTGGTTTCACTGTATTCGGAAAAACCAAAATGCGCGACAGAACCACCCAAAACGCCTGTTTTCACAGGAACAGCAACAGATAATGCGCTCAATGAAAGCTCGGATATTCCAAAATTATTTTTATAAAAAGCAGAAATTTCAGTACTTGACAATAAAGTTAATGCAGCCTGATTATTAACTGTTGACCATATATCAACCGTTGCAACACCTGCATTTCCCATTCCTGCCGCCCGGGCTCCTATAGCATGAGTATTGTCCTGTGCATTTGCAGTTATTGCAAATACACAGCAAAGTGCAAGTGTAATATGTATTTTAACCGTATTCAATTTTATAAACATATTTTAATGATTATCTGTATTAATTTCCATAAAAATGAGTTAATTATTGATTGGCAAAATTTAGTTAAAAACTTGTAGATAAACACAATGCACTTATTATCAATTTATCGCAATATTTACAGGCAACCATACGGATACTCATGTATTTTTAGATATTTTTTTGCAAAAATAAGAAAATATATTAAATAATCAGCAAAAATATTTGATTATTTTATTAAACAGATAAGTTTTTATATTAAAAACCGACAAAAACATTCAATATAAATAAAAATAACCATGTAAACTGTCTGATTTTGATTTATATAAACAGCATTTTTATCATATTAACAAAACCATGAATATGTATTAAATTTTCCAATTACGCACAGACGAATAAAAATGGGCGCATTTCAAATTGCCGTATTCAATTAAACACAACTGTTTTTTGCATAATTATAGAATAAAGGGTGGTGTCTTAAATTATCAGGATTATTTTGTATCTTTGCAAAAAATAGTAAGTAATGATTCATACAATAGAAATTCAATGTCCGCATTGCCACAGTAATGATTTGATTAAGAAC
>JAISOH010000068.1 GCA_031275825.1 Prevotellaceae bacterium
GGTTGCTGATTGAATGGATTGTACCAAATTACGTAACCCGCTTTCAGTCGATTGATAAACCATTTTGCATAAAAGGCAGGTATATCCGTACTTCTGCTTGCAGAAATGATTACGGGCGCCATGGCTTCAACTTCGATGCCTGATTGAGTTGATATTTTTATTTTATCATTCATTATGCGAAGGTACTCTATTTATTATTTTGAAAACTGCATATTTGCACCCGCGCATCCAACCATTTACATCTATCATAAGGCTGTTTCTGGCAACCGGCTGAACATCGTTAAGATATTTGCAAAAGTTATCTATTCGACAACTGTAGTGATTCAATGGTCCAACGCAAATAAAATAGTGTTTGCCAACAATGTTTGCGTTAATTTTTCCGGCTAATGCTTTTAAATTAATTTGCACTATATCAAGAATATTTGAGAAAAAATGTAAGGTTATTGGAGTATTGGTTGTTATGTCTTCCTTTACAATACTTTCAAGATCTTTGTTGATTGTTTGAATTTTATTTTCGTTATTCAAATAAACATTAACGTGAAATTTTGCCCTGTTCAAAGCCATTTCCGACGGCTCAATTAATATTACCCTGTGAGTTTGATTTTGGATTTGCTGTAGGTTTAAATAATCGAAAAAACAAACCGTTGCCAAACCCTGCCCACAGCCCCAATCAATAATAGAAAAATTGTTTTGCAAAGCACTTGTAAAATTCGGAATAGCATTTAAGGCTACTTTGATTTTTTTCTCGTGCATCTCGCCGTAAGCGCATAAATATTTACAAAGATTTTTATGAGATGTTAATAAATCTGTTCCATGATTAAGTCCTGTCCATGGCAAACATTTATTTATTCCGGGACATTGTTGAAAACAGTTTTCTTTAATCGTTCTGATAATTTTGGTGAAAGATGGATTGCGAAGTGTTTTAATTATGCTTACATAATGGTCTTCTTCATTTTCAATTTGTTTTTCAACCTCAACGGTATCAGATGATAGCGCTTCGAACTTGCCGTTTATGAAATCTCCGGGATTAGCATATATATAACCGGATTTAGAACGGATAAATTCTATAAATTCGTAATAAATAAGATTATTCCATAATATGGATGGATTCCCTGTTACAATAAGTTGTTTTTTTGCTCTCGTTATTGCAACATTTAATTTTCTGTCAATCGGTCGTTCCGGTTGTTCTCCATCAATAGTATTAGCTGCCAAAAAATCAAGTTGATAAATATCATTAACACAAAAAGAATAAATAATAATATCTCTCTGAGAACCCTGAAAACGCTCAACCGTATCCACTGTTATATTATTTAGTTCGGATATGCCTAAACTGTGTATCTCCCTTTTGATACAGGCAATTTGACTTCTGTAAGGTGTTATAATTCCGATAGTTTCTTCTGCCGAAAATGGAATGTTATTCGTTTTATATAACTCAAAGATATGACGAACAAGTTCTTTAACAATCTTTGCTTCGTATGTATTTACTTTATTTATTTTATCATCTTTATACTTTTCTGACGGAATAAATGCAATTCTTTTTGTTGCTATCAATTTATGAAACGGATTATTTGTGTCATAATTTTTGTAATCCAATTCGGTTGTTTGATGGTTGAGAGGTACTGTTTCAAGCAGTCCGTCATAAAAATATTCGTTTGGAAATGATGCTATATCAGGATGCATTCTTCCCTGTTTATGCAACATTCCCCAGACTAATGATTCTTTGCTGTCTTTATGTAGATTGTAAAGCCGTTCAAAAAGCGAATTTCTTCTGTCTGTTAAACCGACATTCTGTAATGTTTTGCTCTTTACTTCTGTGTCTTCTTTTTTTTGCAAAACTACGGCAGGTAACTGTTTATGGTCGCCAATTAAAATAAACTTGTCTATTGCATTTTTACCGACGTCATCTTTTGCAGACAATATCCCGATAATATGAGGTTCAAGTATCTGTGTTGCTTCGTCAACTATTGCAACCTGAAAATGTTTTAGCTTGAAAAGTTCCGTTTTATTAGAAATTGACGCAATCGTTCCAGCAAAAATCCGGTGTTTTTGAAGTGTCTGTTTTACTTCATCTCTGTTCCTGCATTGTGCAATAACTTTTTCGAGTAATCTTTTCCGGTGTTTTTCTTCGCAGGATAATTCAGAGCCAATTCTGATATAATCAGGTTTTTGCCACACATTTTCCAATGCATCGCAAATTTCATCAACTGCTCTGTTTGTGTATGATAAAAGCAAAATATTATTTTCGGGATCACTGTAAAATTCTTCTACCATTGCTTTTAAAACCTTAGATGTTTTACCTGTACCCGGAGGTCCCACAAGCAAAAAATAATCTTTTGCCATCACCGCTTTGTGAACTATGTTCTTAATTTCAGGTTTTTCTGCAATGTTTTTGCAATAAGCAGTTGTATCCTGAACAGGTTTTCTGATATTTAGCAACAAATCTTTTCTATCCTGATTTGCCTGTAAAAATGAGTATAATCCACGATACATTGAATTATATGAAGAATCCAAAAAGTCGTGTTCTACTGCATATTTACTCTCTTGCGGTAACACCTGTTTATTACGCTGCCTGAAACGAAGACGAATTGTAATTTCTTGTGGAGTAATTTCCTGAATTGTTCCTTTAAATATTTGTTTATTGGTAACGTTATCTGTTTCCTCTTTTCGTTCATATAGAATTACAATGTCTCCCTGTCTGAAATTAGGCAAAAAATCTTGGTCGTATTCGGGAATTTTCAATTTTACAGTTAATTCCTCACTGCCTGCTTTGTTTTCCTGAATTGTCAAATCGTATAAAATTTCCCCTGCTGCTGTTTTATCTTTAAAAGGCGATAGCCAAAGCGATGAAAGTCCTCCATGGTTTTCGTGGTCTGCATCTCCTACTTTTGACAAATAATGTTCTTTGGCAACAAATGAATAAAAACTGTGAAAATATTCAAGTTCCAATTCACTTGCCTTTCCAAAAACAGATTTGAATTGTCTGATTTGAGGAATAATATAGTTATCAAGAAAGTTTCGGTTCACATCCTTGCCTGTAATCAGATTTTCAGGGTCTATATTTTTAATAATCTCTCGTGTTTGTGTTTCTTGACTGTCTCCCGCAATGCGACTTTCGTTTATCACTATCAGATTACGGATATTTAAGATTTCCTTAATTGCAGCCATATATGGTCTGTTCACACGAAGATTAGAATTTGGCGTTTCATATTTTGAATATAAAATCCCTGTTTCTAAATTTCCAAATTCTATTCCCAAAATTTTCTGTAGGATTATTTGATAAATAAATGCTTGACTTTGATGATTTAGCCCTATTTTTAAATGATCGGTTTCCGGAAATGGCGCTTTCCCCGATTTTAATTCTATTACAAACTTTTTCCCTTTGCTATTTGGATTAAGTTGTAAAAAATCAAGCCGCCCTTGAACGCCTAAATCTTCGCAAATAAAACTTGGCTCTAAAATGGCATTGTTTCTATCTATTTCCTGTTTGGGAAAATCTTTGTTAACAACTCTTCCTATGTTCTGAAACTGAATTCTGGTATCATTAAAAAAATGTTGGTCAATGTCACTGCACGTTGAAAATTCAATAGGTGAAGATTGAAATGCCTTTTTCATACTGTTATTATACTCTATCCTGTTATCAGATGTTTCGTTTACAAATTCATCTAAAAACAAGTTTGCTATATTTCCCAATAAAATATGTTTAGTGTTTTTAAGCGCTTCAAATTTGCTTTTGACATAGTTTAAGGGATGTTTCCCGTATTCTTTCATACATTCAGCCAAAGAACTGATATCAACCAGATAATCGGGTTCAAAAATGAATATTTCAGGAATATAAGTTCCCTGCCCGTCAACAGTAACGTTGATAAGATTCAACTGAGAGCCTTTCCTGAGCTGCTTAACTGTTTCATCAAATTCTTTATTTCGATCATTGTGATGCCGGATTTTTATCGGTTCTTCTGTCGGATTATCATCAACGGAAGCATAAATAAACTGATCGTCAAGAGACAAAACGGAAACTCTTATTCTGTCATATTTTTTATTAACCTGTACTTGAATCGGGTTATAAATTTCGTCCGGCGGAAACACAGAACGTAAATCCGCTGGAATATCAATCCCGTAAAAAAAACTTATTGCGTTACACAATGCTTTTAAATCGTGCCTATAAAGTTCTTCCGTCGGAACAGTTTTAGAGAATAAAACATTATTTGCATTAACTCTAAATCTGTGGATTAGGAATTTATCACGTTTCTTCATACCTTTTTTTTCACAGATATAGTCCAAACGTGAAAATAAATTTGAAAACTGTATGCTTTCTTTTGAAGTCAAATCCTTGCATACCTGTTCAAGTAATGAACGCATTTTTTGATATTTCTCAACAATGAGACTCTTTTCATTGTTGATTTCAATCAAATTTTCTAAAAAATCAAAACCCTGTATCATCATTTTTTATATTAATTAATTATTTAACCTTTGAGTTCTTACTGTAATGTGCCTTCATTCATTTTATTCATTTTAATAATCCTTCGTATCTTTCCTGCCGGAACGGGTATTATTTTTCGAGACCGTTTCATGCTTTCTTTATTAACAGTTTTAATAAATTGTCTTTAGCCTTTATATTGCCCTGTTCAGCGCTTTTCCGAAACCACTTTTCAGCTTCTT
>JAISOH010000044.1 GCA_031275825.1 Prevotellaceae bacterium
TTTCAGCAGAAGTATAGGCGGACTTGATTTTGTAGGCAGATTATATTTTCTTGACAGTCCAAAGTATGAATTGTTTGCTTCTTACAGATTAAAAACGAGTCTTGACCATGGATTGGAAACGGATAATGCTTTGCTGTGTTTCGGAGTTAAGTTTTAAATGGATTTATAAAAGGTAGAGACTGTCTTAAAATGGTATTTTACACGTCATTGCGAACTACGAGCGCAAGCAAAGCAGGAAGCTATCCATTGATAATCAACATTTGGATTGTTTCCTGCTTCGCCCTCGCAATGACGAAACCGGAGTTTTAAGACAACCTCATATTTTATGATATTAAAGAGATTTTAATAATTCGATTTGAAAAACTGCATGTAATCGGCAATGTTTTTGCTTTGTTTCAATTTTTGCAGATTTTCGGGACTGATAATAAAATGCAGGTGTTCCGAATCTTTCAGTTTTGCCGTAAATCCCGATTTAGCCAGCATTTCGCCATAATAGGCTTGCGCATCTTTTTTATTCGGAAGCGTTTTTACAATTATCAACTGATATTTATCGTTAAACGGTTCTGTTGATGTTTCGTAATTATTGTCAAGATAATTATCGGCATTAAACAGAATTATTTCAAACAAAACCATATTTACGTCTATTGACCTGTCAACAAGTGCAGCAATATATTGTTCCCTGTCGCTCGGCAAATAATTTTCACTTTGAATTGGCGTTTGCTGCGGGATGTCCTCATCTTGCGACATTATTCTGACTTCATCCTGTTGCAGTATTTTCAGCATTTCGGATGCGATTTTTTGGGCTTCGCTACCGCTGTATTTTGTTGTTATATTAGTCAATGCTTCTTTGTATGCGGCAAGATTATTTTCGTAGTTTGTTGCAAGCGTTTTTAATAATTCCAGTCGTGCAATAATTTTATTGTCTTTGTTTTCGGCAATCACCGAATTTATTATCGACAGGGCTTCGGTATTTCTGTTTTCTTTATAAAGATTTAAAGCCTGTTCGTAAGAATTTTCGACTTGATGTTCTCTGCGTTCCATTTCCTGTAAATATCCCGGATTGACAATCGACATTGTAAGAATATTGTCGGGATAGTAATTTACAAGCAACTGTTTGTATTTGTCGGCTTCCGCCGTTTTTCCGTTTTCGGTGTACAAACTGTAAAGATTGTAAAATGATGATGCTGTATATTCGCAATCGGGAAAACGTTTTACAAATTCTTCAAACGCTTCGGTTGCGCGTTTACTGTCGTTCATGTCGTTTTTGTAAGCGGTAGCAACCAGATACAGGGCATGCATAATTTTTTCGTTTGATATTTGCATGGCTTCGGCTGTAAGCGGCAAATTTTGGAGATAATATTCTTTTTGCTCGGGAGTTAGCGAAGGTTTTTGCGGCACTGTTTTATCCTGACCTCCGGTTTTTGTTGTATCGCCTGCATCTGTTGCCACCAGTTCGGTTTCGTTTTGTATTTCAGCAAAAATATTTCCTTCAAACATTCCTTTGTTTTTGCGTCGCCAGTTATCTTCAAGTTTGCGTCTTCCCCAGCGCATGTTAAATTCCGTCAATCCCTGATTTAATTGCGCCGTATTGTAAAAATACCATTTTGCGTTAGCACCGCTCGAAATTTGAGTTGCTGCGTTTTCGCGCGTTCCGTAGCGTTCCATGTCCGACTGCATCACGTAATACTGTCGATTTTGTTCTGCCAGCCGTTCTTCTTCTTTTTTCTTTTTTGCTTCGGCAATCATATTGTCTATTATTTTATCGCGTTCGGATTGCGGCATTTTGGCAATGTTTTGCAAACTGTCTTCGCGTTCTACAACTTCAAGATTGGGCGCCAAAACTTCGAGCGCATCAATTTTGTTTGCAACATCTTCATAGTCGTGATGCGTTTGTGGCAATGATGTTCTCGCTTCTTTGTAATTATAAAACGACTTTACAAAATCGGGCGTTGTGAAAAACAAATCAGCCAAAGCTTTGTGCGAAAGTCCGAGCTGTATGGTATTATCGAGGTTTTTTTCTATTGATTTCATATAATGGTCAACGGCTGTTGCGGTATTGCCGTTTATGCGTTCAAGATTTCCGAGCGCATAATAAATCTGGTCTAAATATTCTTCGTTCTTTTTATCTTTCAACATTTTTGTATAAAGCGATTTCAGTTCGCCGCCCTGCGTGTTTGGGTCAAACGAATTTGCTTTTTGAATTTGTGCTGCAAAACGCATGTTATAGGGAGCGTTCATTTTTGAAACTTTGGTAAAATATTTTAACGCATTTTCCCTGTTTCCCGTTTTTTGATATAATTGAGCGAGCAAAAAAGTATATCTTACTTTGACCAAACGTTTTTTTGTAAATTCCAGAGCTTTTTGCAAACGTTCTGCCGCTTCGGCATATTTTTTCTGTTTTATAAGCAAATTTACCCATGCCGAATGATATATTTGATGATGCTGTTTGGGATAATTCCGTATTCTGCTTATGGTTTTCAGTCTGTTTTCGGCATCTTCCAAATCATTGCGTTCGGTTGAAACTATTGCGCTCCAAATGTGCGATTCATATAAAACAGTATCTTTTGCATATTGCGATTCCATATATTCGAGAGTTGTAGCAGCGCCGGTATAATCTTGCATGTAGGTTTGCGATTTTGCTATAAGCATGTGAGATTGAGCGACTTTATCGTTAAATTCTTTTTTGTTATAGAATGCGCGTTCTGTCTTGTCCATTTTTTTTCCGCGTGGACGTTCTGGTTTTGCGGTTATCGAATGGTCTTGTATTACTTTGTTTGATTTTGTAATGGCTCTGTCCATGTCGGATGTTACCTTGTTTGGCGTTTCGCTGTACGAAAACGCAAACACAGGCAGCAATTCATCAAAAGATGCAGGATATGTATCTTCGGCTTTTTTAATTCCTTCCCTGTAACTTTCGTAGCCGTTGAAATAAGTATTATAATGTCCCGTAAATTTATGAAAGGCACGTGTTGTTGCCGTATTTTTTTTGGTAGAACACGAAACAAAAACCGCAAACAAAACGACAAATGCAATTATATTATGTATAAGTTTCATTTATTATTTATATAAAAATAAAGTACAAAGATAATTTTTCTTTAATTAATTACATATTATTAACATAAAAATACTCAAACAATTTTCCTGTTGATAATAAAAATTAACAGTTTTGCGCAATTTAACTAGCGTAAAACAGATATTAATCGGCAAAACAGAGCGCATTATTTTGTTGATTTCAGGTAATTTTCGACTTCAAACCGTATTCGTATCGTTTGAGTATTGTCAATTTTTATATGCTGGTTCAAAATTCTGTTTGCTATCAAAATTGCATTTTCTCTGTTTCCCGATTTTTGATATAATTTGAAAAGACTGTAATTAGGCAAAATTCTGTTGGGAGTCATAGATGCTGCGGTTTTAAAACATTCTTCGGCTTTGCCGTACATTCCTTTTTCTGCATATCGCTCGCCAAAAATGCAATAACTTTCGGATGTCGGAAATAATTCCAGAACATTAAAAATTTCATTTCGCGAAATATCTTCGCTTATCCACAAAATATAAATGCGGCAAAACTCGTGATTATATTTCAATCGTTTGTAATATTTGCAAATATATTCTTCGGGTTGCCGACTGTTTTTTCGTATCTGCATAATTTCTGACGAAGCGTTTCTAAAATATAGTTCCGATTTGACATTAACATAAACTGCAAACGCCAAAACACTGCCGGTTATTACAAAAATGCCGCGCCGCAAACGTATTTTTCTAAACGGTTTTGTTTTAAAACATCCGATAATAACAGGAAATAAAATCAAAAGCGGGAAAATTTCAGTCGGGTACGAAAACATTGAGAAAACAAGCAGTACTACGAGTGCAGCCTTTTGCAACTGTTGCCGTTTACCTGAAAACGCAAAATAAAAAACAACCAGCAAAAGCGCTAAACCTGCAATTCCCGTTTCTACTGTTATGTGTATAAATTCATTGTAAACATAAGCAATATTATCGGCAACAGGAATAAATTTTGAATCCGGATTTTCGTCAAAATATGCCGCCTGATAATGCATGTATTTTTGGTCGAATGATGTTATTCCGTGACCGAATAAAGGTTTATCCAAAATCATATCCAGCGAAACCCGCCATATCAGCAAGCGGCTGTTTGCCGAACCTTGACGGTAATTGAACAAAAATACAACTGCTAAAATTGCCAGCATAAAACAAACTGTTGAAAATATAATTTTATGCCTGTTATATACCAAACACAGTTTCGGATAAAAATAAACCAAAACTCCGCATAATACACCAACAAACGCAGCCCGCGAATCCGATAAAATCACTGATACTGACAGAAATAATGCAGAAATGCTTAAAAATAAAATTTCAGGATACGATTTGTTTTTAATTGCTGCGTTTAAAAGAAAAACAGCAACTGTAAAAGCAATCGCGACATAACCGCCAAGCCTTCCCGGATTATTGAAAGTGCCTGTAACATCAAAGAAAATATTGTAACTGTCAATAACATACAGTTTTTGTAAAACCGCTATTACTGACTGTATAACACCAGATAAAACAATAGAATACATTAACATATTCCTGTGTTGGGCAATTCGACAAAGTGCATAAAGATACAATACGGCAAACCATTTATAAATAACGGTTTCGTTTACTTGCAGATGTTTTACAAATAACAAATGCAAAACCGAATAAATGAAAAACAGCAAAACGCTTATATCCAAAATGGATATCGAAACCGATATACGTTTTTTGTTTACAGTTAAAAATACGGTATATGCAAGCAAAATTGCCGAAAGCAGAAAACATGAACACAAAATAACTTCCTGTTTTATTAAAATTCCATCGAATGCATATCTGCCGAACGGCAACAAAACTACAAATATCGAAAGCAATATTGAGATTGATTTTTTCATTTCTGCATTGTTTTCATACGCAAATATACAAAAAAAATCGGGCAAAGTTTATTCTGCACTGAATATTTGCAATTCAACCGGGTACAAAATTACTCTGTTATCATAATCCTTACTTCTATATCTTTCACAATTTTATCCTTTACATACAGCGCTCTTTCCCTTTCGCTTGTAAATGGGGGCGCATAATACCAAAACGCCCAGTCATCTTCATAAGGAGGTTCAAAATGAATTCTGAATACAAGCACAGGCTTTCCTCTGTCTCTCCATTTTTTAAGCGTTTCACTTCTCGGTTCATAATTTATATCTATGCCGTGCATATACCATTTATTGTCAGCTTGAACGTATGGTCCAAATGAATTAACCTGATATATTGGTATTTCCAGCCATTCTATTACCATTTCTACGGTATTGCCGATAAATTCATTTTTGTGAGTTACAAAATTGTACTCCAGATAAGCTACGGTATCGCCATTGAATTGCGACAGCGCTTTGTACGGCAACTGCGCTTTTGCACTAAACAGCGCAAATGCCAAAATAACTGTTAAAATAATTTTTTTCATAAAAAAGTTAGGCAAAATTAATGTGTATCACGAATTCGTACTTTTATATCTTTCACAATTTTATCCTTTACATACACAGCCTTGTCTCTTTCGCTTGTAAATGGTGGTGCATAATACCAAAACGCCCAGTCATCTTCATAAGGAGGTTCAAATTCAATGCTGAATACAAGCACAGGCTTTCCTCTGTCTCTCCATTTTTTAAGCGTTTCACTTCTCGGTTCATAATTTATATCTATGCCGTGCATATACGATTTATTATCGGCTTGAACGTATGGACCAAATGAATTAACCTGATATATGGGTATCTCAAGCCATTCTATTACCATCTCTACGGTATTGCCGATAAATGCGCTTTTGTGAGTTACAAAGTTGTACTCCAGATAGGCTACGGTATCGCCATTGAATTGCGACAATTGTTTATATGGCAGCTGCGCTTTTGCATTAAATACAGCAAATGCCAAAATAACTGTTAAAATAATTTTTTTCATAAAAAAGTTAGGCAAAATTAATGTGTATCACGAATTCGTACTTTTATATCTTTCACAATTTTATCCTTTACATACAGCGCTCTCTCTCTTTCGCTTGTAAATGGGGGTGCATAATGCCAAAACGCCCACAGGTCTTCATAAGGAGGTTCAAAATAAATTCTGAATATAAGTATTTGTCCTCCATATTTCCATTTTTTAAGTGTTTCGCTTCTCGGCACATAATCTATACCTATACCGTACATATACGATTTGTTATCGGCTTGAACGTTTGGACCAAATTGATTAACCTGATATATGGGTATCTCAAGCCATTCCAGTACCATCTCTACGGTATTGCCGATAAATGCGCTTTTGTGAGTTACAAAATTGTACTCCAGATAAGCTACGGTATCGCCATTGAACTGCGACAGCGCTTTGTACGGCAACTGCGCTTTTA
>JAISOH010000091.1 GCA_031275825.1 Prevotellaceae bacterium
TCATTTCCATTATTTTCTCTTTTGTCCCGGCTTTCCACGCATTATAGCGATATTCCAGTTGAAAATGTTTTTTGCAACTGTTACACTGCCATTTTTGCGTCCCGTTACCGGTTTTACCATTCTTAATCAAATCATTACTGTGGCAATGCGGACATTGAATTTCTATTGTATGAATCATTACTTACTATTTTTTGCAAAGATACAAAATAATCCTTATAATTTAAGACACTATCCGGATTTTTTAATAAATTCTGGTAATTAAATATAAAAGAGGCTGACCTTTTGGGACAACCTCGTCTAAAAACTCACAGGAAACAAAGTAATTTGACCTGGGTTGTAATTCTTAAAAACCGGTTTTATATAACAATTATTTCTTTGAATATCACACAAAAAAATGCAAAATATTCTGCAAACAGGCTAATTTTTTTAGCAAAAATAGAGGCTGTCTCAAAAGTATATTCTGAAACAGCCCCTATTTTGTTATTTTTTATTATTATTCGCCTTTTATTGTTGTTGTGTTTACAGTAGTTATCGGAATTTTCATTCCCATTGCATTGGTTTCTCCGGTTAACGACTGCTGCATTTTGCCGCTTATAACCCAGCCTGTTTTCGGGTCAACTTGCAAGTTCATTGTCTGGTTGCCTGTTAAGGATGTTTTGGTTTCAATTCCATTCATGTTTTGAACAATATCCCTGTCTGTTTTAATTGTTCCTTCGGCTTTCAGGCTTGCTACATTATCGACGACTTTTTCCAGTGTTATGTTCATCGATGTTTTTATGGCTGTGTTCATTATATTGATATCCATGTCTTTTTTCCAACTGTCTCCCACAGCAGTTTCGTTTTCGGGAAAATAAGAGAAACTTTGTTCCAATGTCGATTTCATGGTTTCTTCCGAATATGAATTTCCAATCTGTTGCGTCATTATATTTTTCGTATTTTCATCGAGTTCGCTCATTGCATCCAGCATTGCTGCGGTTATGTTTTCAAAACCCGTTATTGAAAACACCTTTCCTTTTTTATTAATCTTAACTTCGAAGGGGATATTTATCATTGCTCTGAATATCGGACTCATGTTTTGTCCCCGGGCTTTTGTTTCGGTGGTGTTGGAGTCGAATGATAACGAAATTCCTGCCATCTTCATATCCATTTTCAAGGCGTCAAATTTCATGTTTATCGTGTAAACATTATCTTCAAAGTCTTTCACATCTAACGACATTTCTGAAGTCATGGTAATTATGCTTTCCATTTTTTGTCCCATCACATCTTGAGTTGATTTGCTTTCAAACAAAATTTTTTGTTTTAAAACAGTTCCTTTTTCGAGATTAATCTCAAATGTGTACTTTTCTCCTTTGCATGATACGCCGCATGCAAGCATAAACATTAACGTCAGTCCAAGCAAACCGATTTTTGTTATTAAATTTTTCATATTATATAAAATTTTTGAAATTATTGTATTCGCATTATCTGTTATTTTCTGCCGCCAGCCGTTTATATTGATTATATCTCCACTGTGCATTTTGTTGAGTTACTTCGAACAGTTCGGCGGCTTCTTGCGGGAATGAACTCAGTAATGAACTGTAACGTATTTCGCCTTTAATAAAATCTTGGAATTTACTCCAGTCGGGTTCTTTGCTGTCGAGAACAAAACCGTTTTGCCCTGCCGCTTCCATGTCGGGATTGTATCGCCACAAATGCCAGTATCCACATTCTACGGCGCGTTTTTCTTCGAGTTGCGTACACGACATTCCTGCTTTAATTCCGTGACTGATGCAAGGTGCATAGCATATTACAATCGAAGGTCCGTTGAATGCTTCCGCTTCTTTTATTGCTTTAAGATATTGGGATTGATTTGCTCCCATTGCCACTTGTGCAACGTAAACATAACCGTATGATTTTGCAATCATTCCCAAATCTTTTTTTCGTATTTTTTTGCCTGATGTTGCAAACTTGGCAACTGCGCCTGTTGGCGTTGCTTTTGACGATTGTCCTCCCGTGTTTGAATAAACTTCGGTGTCAAGTACTAAAACATTAACATTTTCGCCCGAAGCAAGCACATGATCCAATCCTCCGAAACCTATATCGTAAGCCCAGCCGTCGCCGCCGAATATCCATTGGGTTTTTTTTGCCAGATAATGACGTAAGGCAATTATTTTTTTGCAATAGTCGCAAGTACATTTTTCGGCTAATTTTATAATATTTTCGCCTGTTTTTCGGCTTTCTGCTGTGTTTTCACGATTTTCAATCCACGATTTGAATAAATCTTTCAGTTCATCGGAACATTCGTTACAGTTTGAAATGGCTTCTTCCATAATAAGTTGAATGCGATTACGCATTTGCCGTGTTGCTATTGCCATTCCAAGACCATATTCGGCATTGTCTTCAAACAGTGAATTTGCCCATGCCGGACCAAATCCTGAACGATAATTTTTACAGTACGGCGTAGATGGGGCTGATCCTCCGTAAATTGATGAACAGCCTGTGGCGTTTGCTATAAACATTTGTTCGCCGAAAAGTTGCGTTATCGCTTTGATATACGGAGTTTCGCCGCAACCTGCGCAAGCTCCCGAAAATTCAAATAACGGCTGTGCAAACTGACTGTTTTTAACATTTGACGTTTTATCTATCAAATAATCTTTATAAGTAACATTATGTTGAGAATATTCCCAGTTTTTAACCTGTTCCATTTGTGTTTCCAAAGGTTCCATGTACAAGGCTTTTGTTTTTGAAGGACAAATATCGGCGCAATTACCGCAGCCTGTACAGTCCAAAACGGAAACCTGAATACGGAAGTGCATGCCTGACATTTCTTTCGGTACTTTCATGTCAAGCGTATTCATCGATTGCGGGGCATTTTGCAATTCTTCGTCTGTCATTACCACAGGACGGATTGCCGCATGAGGACAAACAAATGAGCATTGATTGCACTGGGTACAGCTTTCGGCTTGCCATCTTGGAACATTTACGGCTATTCCCCGTTTTTCGTAAGCTGTGGTTCCGGCAGGAAATGTTCCGTCTTCGTAGCCCGAAAATGCGCTAACGGGAAGGTCGTTCCCTTTTTGTGCATTTACAGGTTCAACTATGTTTTTGATGAAATCGGGAATGTTTCTTTCATCGTTTTCTTTTACGATTTCAATATTTGCCCATTCGGCAGGAATATCGATTTTTGTAACATTTCCACCTTCATCTACTGCCGAATAGTTCATGTTTACAATGTTTTCGCCTTTTCGTCCATACGATTTTTCTATTGCTTTTTTCATTTGTTTAACAGCCAAATCATACGAGATAACTTGAGATATTTTGAAAAATGCCGATTGTAAAATTGTATTTGTACGGTTTCCAAGTCCTATTTTCTGCGCAATATCGGTGGCATTGATTATATACATTTTTATATCATTTACAGCCAGATATTTTTTTACATTGTCGGGCAGATTGTTTTTTGTATCTTCAACCGACCATGGCGAGTTGTATAAAAATGTTCCTCCGTGCTTCAATCCTTTCAAACAATTATATTTTTTGAGATATGAAGGAACGTGAACCGCTACAAAATCGGGCGTGTTTACCAGATACGGAGCTTGAATGGGTTTATCGCCGAAACGCAAGTGCGAACATGTATATCCGCCTGATTTTTTGCTGTCATAGTCAAAATAGGCTTGACTGTATTTTTCGGTATTGTCACCTATTATTTTAATTGAATTTTTGTTTGCTCCAACAGTTCCATCTGCTCCAAGCCCATAAAATTTGGCTTCGAATGTTCCTTCGGGAAGCACAACAATATCGGGCAACAGAGGAAGCGAACGATGCGTAACATCATCGGTTATTCCTATTGTAAATTGATTTTTGGGTTCTTCGTCATTCAGATTGTTGAATACGGCAAGAATGTGCGCCGGCGTCGTATCTTTAGACGACAGTCCGTAACGTCCGCCAATAATCAAAGGTTTTTTACCGGCTGTAATATTTCTGTTGTTTGCAAATGCCTCTACCACGTCTAAATACAAAGGGTCACCGTTTGCTCCGTGTTCTTTTGTGCGGTCGAGTACGCAAATGCGTTTTACTGTTTCCGGAATGATTTTGTTTAAATATTCCACTGAAAAAGGACGGTACAGGTGTACAGTAATTACGCCTGTTTTTCCGCCATCTCTGTTAAGTTTGTCAACAACTGTTTTTGTTATTTCGGTAATTGAACCCATTGCTATGATAATGTCAGTAGCATCGGGTGCTCCGTAATATGTAAAAGGTTGATATTTCCGTCCTGTCAGTTTACTGATTTCATTCATATATTCGGCAACAATATCCGGAATTGCATCATAAAATCTGTTTTGAGCTTCGCGAGTTTGAAAATATATATCAGGATTTTGAGCCGTACCTCGTGTTACGGGATTTTCGGGATTCATTGCCCGTTTACGAAATTCTGACAATTCGTTCCAGTTAATTAATTTTATAAGACTGTCCTGTTCGGCTGCTTCAACTTTTTGAATTTCGTGAGAAGTACGAAAGCCGTCGAAAAAATGGATAAAGGGTATGCGTCCTTTTATTGCAGCCAAGTGTGCAACAGGCGCCAAATCCATAATTTCCTGTACCGATGATGTTGCCAGTATTGCAAAACCTGTTTGACGCGCGCTCATTACATCCGAATGGTCGCCGAAAATTGACAGCGCCTGCGCAGCCAGTGAGCGTGCCGAAACATGAAAAACTCCGGGGAGCAACTCGCCGGCAATTTTATACATGTTGGGAATCATCAGCAAAAGACCTTGAGATGCAGTGTAGGTTGTTGTAAGAGCGCCTGCCTGCAATGAGCCGTGAACTGCTCCTGCTGCGCCGCCTTCCGATTGCATTTCTACGACTTTAACCGTTTCGTTAAAAATATTTTTTCGTCCGAATGCTGCCCATTCATCAATATATTCAGCCATCGGCGAAGACGGCGTTATTGGATAGATAGCCGCTACTTCGCTAAACATATAAGCTACATGAGCCGCTGCATAATTTCCATCGCAAGTTATAAATTTTTTATCTGCCATGTTTTACAAAATTTAGAGTTTATAATAATTTTTATCTTGTCAGGCAGTTATTTTCAGCGATTTAAGTCTTGTTAAGTTACTGTTTTTTTGTAAATACAGTTAAATTTCCGAAATATGCGCTTTAATTAACTGTCAAAATTTAAATAAAATTGTCAGAAATAACCGTTAATTGGTTTATTTGCCGGAATTTATTTTGCGATTATTATATAGTATAAACTGCAAAGCAAAACATGCACAAAACAAATTACTCAACAAATATTAACTGAAAAACAGTGCAAAGATAGTATTAAATTTTAAAATTACGCACTGTTGGATAAAAATTGACTGTTTAATTATTCAATGTTTCATGATGAACAACAAGTTAATGGAATTTAGAATGGAGAATTTGTTTTTGTTTATCCGTCATAGCAAACCCGCAGGGTTCGGCGTAGCCAACCAATACGGAAAAATTGATAATTGATAATTGATAATTGATAATGGACAATGAAAACGTCTTCTTATGTTTGCAGAAAAAACAGGAAAGTTTATATCTGAAAAAATAAAATGAAAGGAATCCAACCTGTTGTGCATTTAGGAAATATTGCATTTGATAATATTTAAGGGACGGTTAAAGACAAATAAATTGAGGTATTGGATCATCGTTAAAGCTGTGATTTTAGATATAATTCTTGTAGC
>JAISOH010000110.1 GCA_031275825.1 Prevotellaceae bacterium
TATATATGACATAGTTAATAACTTATTATTACGATGCAAAGATAATACTTTTTTTTGATTCACAAATATTTGTTGTTATTTTTTTGCATCGTTATTAACCAAATTTCTCCAATTTAGGATTGACCATTGTTTTATTTTCATTATTAATCTCTGGTTTGCTTCGTCATTTCATTCCTCGCAATGACGTTTTCATTGTCCATTTCTCTGCTTTGCTTCCTGCTTCGGGCAAAGCACCCGCAGTTCGTAAAGAACGGTGTCAGCCTGAAACTGTTCGGAAATATTTTTCTCATATCTCATTTTTCACTGTCAACTGTCAGTTATCGATTATTCTAATTTGCCCTGTTTCAAAAATTTCGTATATATTTGTGATAAATATATATAAATATGAATAAACACAGAATAAAAGAGCCTTCGGTTTTTTTAGCCTTAATACCCGTGCTGGTACTGGTTGTATTATTATTTATCGTTATACGGATATTTGGCGCGGACGCTTTGTCGGGAGGCAATCAGATTATTTTGCTTACTGCGGCTGCCATTTGTTGTGCAATAGCCGTTTTTTACTGTAAAACCAAATGGACGGATATTGAAAAATCTATTATATCCAATATTTCGGGCGTTTCGCCGGCAATATTGATACTTCTTATAATAGGCGCTTTGTCGGGTACGTGGATGATTAGCGGAATAGTTCCTACGTTTATATATTACGGAATTCAGATTATTCATCCGGGGTTTTATCTTGTTTCCACCTGTATTATTTGCGCCATTGTATCGGTAATGACAGGAAGTTCGTGGACTACCATTGCCACAATAGGCGTTGCACTGCTGGGAATAGGACAGGTTCAGGGCTTTTCGCCGGGCTGGATTGCAGGCGCTATTATTTCGGGAGCTTATTTTGGAGACAAGATTTCGCCTTTGTCGGATACAACAATTCTGGCTTCGTCGGTAACAGGTACTCCTTTGTTTACTCATATACGCTATATGCTTATAACGACAGTGCCATCGATGATTATTGCGCTGATTATTTTCACTGTTGCCGGGCTTTCGCACAGTGCGGGCGTTACTACCGACAGAATTATGCTTTATACGGAATCGCTCAGGCAAACATTTAACATATCCGCATGGCTGCTGATAATTCCCGTTATTACGTTTTTTATGATAGTAAGAAAAGTTCCCGCAATAATCACTTTATTTCTGTCGGCGGTTATGGCAGGCTTTGCTGCCCTTATAGCACAGGCGCATTTGTTACATGAAATATCGGGTTTTGAAATATCGGGAACAGCATCAAAATTCAAAGGTTTGCTAATGATTTTTTACGGAAGCACTTCAATAGAAACAGGAAATGCCGAATTGAACGATTTGGTTTCGACCGGAGGAATGGCAGGAATGATGGATACCGTATGGCTGATTATATGCGCCATGGTATTTGGCGGCGTAATGATGGCAGGCGGAATGTTGAAAAGCATCACATCTTCGTTTACACATTTGGTAAAACGGACTGTGAGTCTGGTTGCAGCTACGGCAGGTAGCGGATTGTTTTTGACGCTTACAACTGCCGACCAGTATATTGCCATAGTTTTAAACGGAAAAATGTTTAAGGATATATACAAAAATAAAGGTTACGAAAGCCGTTTGCTGAGCCGTACGACAGAAGATGCGGTAACTGTGATTTCGCCGCTTGTTCCGTGGAATACCTGCGGAATGACGCAGGCAACAATTCTGGGCGTTCCAACATTAACGTATTTGCCTTACTGTTTTTTCAACATCATAAGCCCCGTAATGAGCATAATAACAGCAGCGCTGGGATACAAAATTTTCAAAACCGCAACCGGCGATAATGAAAACGAAAAAACCTTACAAAAATAAGAGTTTGCCGCAATGAAAATTTTAAAAATGCATATCTCATGTAATTTTAAAAACTGCTTAAGTTTAATCAGTCGTCCCTTACGAATCAAATCAACACACAATTATATGTTCAAAAAAAGTTTATTTCAAAAACCGGGTTTAGTCGTTGCAACATAACAGTGAAGCGGGAAGCAACAGAAGCCTCATTCCTGCGAAAGCAGGAATCCCCTCAATCAGTGAGGCTGTCTTAAAACTCCGGTTTCGTCATTGCTTCCTGCTTCGCTACGCTCGCAGTTCGCAATGGCTTGTAAAATACCATTTTGAGACAGCCCCCGCTATTCCTGTTTTTTAGTCATTTGCAAAATGATACAATATTTGGCTGACACGGCATTATCTTACTGCCATTATTTTTGCAGGAAATTTTTGTGCCTCTGTGTGTAATCTCTAAAATTTTATATACATTTCGCCTGTAAAACTGTTATTACAATTTTAAATGTAAATGATATTGATTTTAACGGTTTGTACAGGCTCTTAAAGTATTTAAAATGAAGTTTTGACATTGTCGAAGAATTGCAGACGGCTGTCGGAAAAGTTTTGACATTGTCGAAGAATTGCAGACGACTGTCGGGAAAGTTTTGACATTGTCGAAGAATTGCAGACGACTGTCGGGAAAGTTTTGACATTGTCGAAGAATTGCGGACGGCTGTCGGGAAAGTTTTGACATTGTCGAAGAATTGCAGACGGCTGTCGGGAAAGTTTTGACATTGTCGAAACAGTAAGAAAATGGAAATTATATATGAAATTTAAACAGTTTCTCAATGTAACAACACATATAACTTTGCATATTAAAAAAAATTTTGTCAATATTGTTTTATTTTATAAATTTGCATCATTATAACATTAAACACACTGTATGTATAAAGCGGGTAAAAAAGCTATGTTTAACATAGGACTTAGAATAAAATTTATAGCGGAACTGTTGCATTTCAACTAAATATTATCTCTTTTCGATAAAATATTTATCGACCGGTATTGCCATTATTAAAATTGGAGATTAATTAAATCAAATAAAAGTTAAACTAATTTTATATTTTAAACAATGAAAAAAAAAGTAATAATAATAGGCGCGGCAGGGCGCGATTTTCACAATTTTAACACATATTTCAGAAATAATGAAAAATATGATGTGCGCGCATTTACGGCAGCGCAAATTCCCGACATCGATGGACGCAAATATCCTAAAGAACTTGCAGGAAAACTTTATCCTAATGGAATTCCTGTTGTTTCCGAAGACGAATTGCCAAAATTAATTAAGGAACTTGATATTGATATATGCGTTTTTGCATACAGCGATGTACCGTATCAAAAAATAATGAACACAAGCGCAATAGTAAACGCAGCAGGCGCCGACTTTATGCTGCTTGGTCCAAAAGAAACCCAGTTAAAATCGACAAAACCTGTAATTTCGGTTTGTGCAGTTCGCACGGGTTGCGGCAAAAGCCAGACATCGCGCAGAATTATCGAAATCCTTGTAAATAAAGGTTTGCGCGTTGTGGCTGTTCGCCACCCAATGCCTTACGGCGATTTGTTGAAACAGAAAGTACAGCGTTTTGCAACCGTTGACGACCTTGCCAGACATAACTGTACTATTGAAGAAATGGAAGAATATGAACCGCATGTAGTTACAAAACGCAATGTTATTTATGCAGGCGTTGATTATGAAGCAATTCTTCGCGAAGCGGAAAACGACCCTGATGGTTGCGATGTAATATTGTGGGATGGCGGAAACAACGACTTTTCATTCTACAAGTCAGATTTGACAATTGCCGTTGCCGACCCTTTACGAGCAGGAGCGGAAGTTTCATATTATCCGGGCGAAGTTGTTGCGCGCATGGCGGATGTTGTTGTAATAAACAAAATAGATTCGGCAACGCTCGAAGATATTAATATAGTGCGCGGCAATATAGCGCGAATAAATCCTGAAGCCACAGTGATAGATGCGGCATCGTATCTTACTGTTGATAAACCTGAACTTATTGCAGGCAAACAGGTGCTGGTTGTTGAAGACGGACCAACGCTTACTCACGGCGAAATGCGCATAGGAGCAGGAACCGTTGCAGCAAAAAAATTCAACGCTCAAACTTTGATTGACCCGCGCCGGTACACAGTTGGTAAATTAAGCGAAACTTTTGTAAAATATCCTAACATTGGTACGCTTTTGCCGGCAATGGGATATGGCGAACAGCAAATAAGCGATCTTGAAAAAACAATTGCGGCAACGCCATGCGATACTGTTGTAATTGCAACGCCGATTGATTTGCAGCGAATTGTAAAAATCAAACAGAACTGCGTAAAAGTAGGGTATGAGTTGCAGGAAATAGGCTATCCGAATTTGGAAAACGTAATGGATAAGTTTATTAAAAAATTTAATTTGAAAAAATAAATTTGATAAGCGGACGTAAATAACTGCCGCCTTGTATTAAAAAAAATCCGTGCAATAAATTTGTACGGATTTTTTTGTGTTTGCTAAAAAAAATGCAAGGTTTTATATCTATTAAAATTTTGCAAAATATTAACAAAAGGCGCGAAGTATATGCCGTTTTTTATTGCTATTCTTATCTTTTGATTTTATATTTGAGTATGGTTTTTAAAATTTTTGAGCGATTTCAATATACATAAAATTACTTTAGATATTTGAATTAACGTTATTTAAAGTCCTATTTTCCTTTTAACAAATTGAGTTGCATCAATAAGTCCTTTTTTGTAAATCAAAATGCCATTGTCGTCCAACACAGCAGCAAAACCGTTTTCATCAGCGATGTTTTGGATTATATTGTTCAATTTTTCCATTATCGGCTCGAACAGATTATTTTGTTTTTGCTGTAACTTCAACTGTGCTTGCTCTTTTTGTTCCTGATGATAAATTGACAATTCTTGTATCTCTTTCTGTTTTTGTTCCTTTATATAATCCGACATACTGTTTTCTGAATTTTGGTATGCAGTTAGTTTTGAGTCAAAATTGTTTGATATTTTTTCAAGTTCATCCTGTAGATGTGAACTGTATTGTTCCAGTGATTTTATTGCTTCTTTATATTCGGGCATTGTTTGTATAATATTTGTTCTATTGACATAAGCAATCTTTATCTGCGATTGCGTGAAAATTACAGATTTTAATGTAATTTTATCTACCAATTCATTTGCCAATTCTGACATTACATCTCTTAAACCACTGCTCTTAACTGTTTTTCCTGCTGTTGATTCTACTACGCCCGACTCCACATCAATGATACGCACATCAATGTTGTATTCTTGAAAAACAATATTGACATTCCCTATCAATATTTTTTTTACACCTAAAATTTGTCCAATTTTTGCTATTTGACTAGTACTTAAATTGTTTCGTTGAAAATTTTGCTCTTTGATAGCCTGTTCAATTTGTGTTCTTTCAATGATAGTAAATTTCCTTGTATCAAATAATGCCGTCGTCAGCATATTTGAAATACCGTCCACATCGGATTGATTTAATCCTACCCCTGCTGTAAAATCCATTACGGCAATTTTGAGTCTTTCCTGTTGTGCATTTGCTGCACCTGTGATAAATATTACTGTTATAGCAATCATCACTACTTTCGTAATTTTCTTAAACATAATTTTTTATTTTAAAATATTATTAATTTTTTTCAATTTTTACAAATAAAAAAGCGGACTTTATTTATCCGCCTTTGAGGTTTACCACAACCTTTGCTTCAAATAAGTAAGTCCGCATTTCTGCGAATCTTACAATATTCTCGAAGCTCTTTTTTTGTGGTAATTCCAAAGGCAAGAATACAGCAAAACGCTATTCTATATGTATTTTTTTGTGCTAAACAGCACGTTTTTTCGTCTTTATGTCATAAGCAAAATTATTTTCATTTTTTATTACGCAAAATTATAATATTTTTTTAACATGATAAAATAAAATACAAAAAATCTTAAAAAATCAATAAATTTGCAATCCAAAATTACCGATATGAAAATAATGAATATATTTCCCGATTTGAAAAATTACGTGGAACAGAGCATTTTACCGCGTTACAACGCTTTAGACAACGGACACAATATCAGTCATGTTACAAAAGTAATTGACGAAAGTTTGGTTCTTGCACGGCAGTTTGATGTTGACATGAATATGGTTTATGTGATTGCTGCTTATCATGATATTGGCATTGAACAAAACAGAGAGTTGCATCATATTTTTTCCGGAGAAATTTTAGCATCCGACAAAAATCTTAAAAAATGGTTTTCGCAACAGCAAATTGAAATTATGCGGGAAGCCGTAGAAGATCACAGAGCATCAAACAAATACGAACCTCGCAGCATTTATGGAAAAATTGTTGCCGAAGCTGACCGTGATATTTCATTGCACACTATTTTGCGCCGTACAATACAGTTTGGTCTGAAAAACAATCCTGACAAAGATTTTGAATTTCAGTTTGAAAGAGCGCATAAACACATTATAAACAAATACGGCGAAAAAGGTTATTTGAAACTGTATTTAAACAGCGAAAAAAACGAAAAAGGACTTGCAGAAGTCCGTTATGCAATCAACGATAAGGAAACATTGCGAAATATCTGTAAAAAGATTTACGACAAAGAAATTATGTAAAAAACGTCTTAATTATGGATACATATCAGGCGTGATTTCTATTTTTGTTATAAATTTTCCGTTTTTATCACTGTTAAATATAGCATGATTAAATTTTTGCCTTTTTTAATTTATCGGTATCCGGATTTGTTTGCAACTGAGTGAAAGCAATAGAATCAAATTATTCTTCAAAAGCCTTTATATCAATTTCATCTATTGAAAAATTCACGAATGTAAGATTGCTTTCCAAAGTTTTGTCAGGTAAAGCAATCATGCTATCCAAGCGAATATCCTCATCAAGCATAAAAGGTGCAGTTTCGTTGTATTTGTTTACCATTTCAACAAGTTCCTGATAACTGGGATTGTTGCTGTCGTCTGATTTTCCGATATTTTTTACGGCAAAAAATATTATTGCTGTAATGATAATTCATGATATGGCTTACCCCCAACTGTGCCCAACGGCTTTTAAATTCTTGCATAATTATTTTCTAATAATTATTGTGAAAATTTCACCACTTATTTTCGTGGATTTTTTCGGGTTTCCATTTATCTTTAGGCAATTCTTTCATACTTGGATAACCAACAGGAATCACGCACAACGACTGAATATTATCAGGATGTTGCGTCAGTTTTTTAACTGCTTTCATTCGATTTTCGTAAGGATAACTTGCCGTCCAAACAGCACCAAGTCCCATTGCTTCGGCGGCAAGCAAAATATTTTCGGTTGCTGCAGCGCAATCAACATACCAATATTCGGATTTTGCAGTGTCAGCGCAAACAATTATTGCAAGCGTTGCCTGTTGCAACATTTTTGCGTTTGGAAGACCTGCCGCCAGCGAATCTAATGCCGCACGTTCGCTTATTACAATAAATTCCCATGGTTGATTATTTTTACCTGTCGGAGCAGCCATTCCCGCACGCAATAATTTTTCAATTTTTTCAGATTCTATCTGCTTTCCTTCGATGTAATTTCTTACGCTTTTGCGATTTGCAATATTTTCCAATATAATTTCGGCTGAAGATTTCAATGTTTTGCCGTCATTGCAACAGAATGTTAAAATGCTTGCTGTTGCAAGCAATATAATGCTTGAATAAATATTTTTTATTTTCATAATTTATAATTTAAAATTTAAAATTGTTTATTTGTATAAAGCATCTATCATATAAATTCAAGGATAAACAATCGGGTACAAAATTACAAAATTATTTTGAAATAAATGCAAAATATTTATTTTCACATTAAAACATGTCAAACAGTAA
>JAISOH010000174.1 GCA_031275825.1 Prevotellaceae bacterium
TTGAACCGGCTGTATATTACCAAAAAGGTTTCAGCAAGGCTGATAAATCATCAACATTCGGGCTTTCATTCGGTATTGGAATAGTTTTCTAATTGTTACGGTTTTAAAGTTTTTAAAAAACAGGCAGGGCTTTCCTGCCTGTTTTATTTTTAAATATATTTGCATATATACTTTGCATCGATAAAATTGTAAAATTAAAAATGAAGAAAATATAATTTTCGGATTGCTAATCGCGAGCAAAAGCGAAACGGATTCAACAAAATTAATCCATATTTATAATTATTTAATATTTTCATTGATCCCGTCTTAAAATGGTATTTTACACGTCATTGCGAGGAACGTAGCGACGAAGCAACACGTCATTGCGAGCGGAGCGAAGCAAACCAGAAAAAATAATGAATATAAAACGACAAATAAACAATGGTCAATACTGGATTGCTTCACTGCTTCGCAGTTCGCAATGACGACAATTGTCAATTATTAATTGTCCGGAAATTTTAATGTTTTATTATTTTGTCCTGAGAACATTTATTTATATCGTGCATGTATTTTTTTGTTTCTGATGCAACTACTCCGCTCAACAAAATTAAAGCAATTAGATTGGGTATTGCCATTAAACCGTTTGTAATATCTGCGAAATTCCAAATCAAATCGATCGAAAATACCGCTCCTGTAAAAACCATTATCAAATAAACTATTTTGTAGGGTAATACCGATTTTCGTCCAAAAAGATATTCAATAGATTTTTCCGCATAATACGACCATCCTATGATTGTTGTAAAAGCAAACATTAAAAGCGACAGTCCTATAACTGTTTCGCCGAAAGGAATTTTTGAAAAAGCAAGTTGAGTCAAGTTAAAACCTGTGAGTCCTGATTTCCATGCTCCTGTATTTATTATTGTTAAACCTGTAAGGGCGCAAATGACAACAGTATCCCAAAATGTTCCCGAAGAAGATACTAATGCCTGTCGTACAGGATTGCGCGTGCGTGCGGCTGCGGCAACAATTGCGGCAGAGCCAAGTCCCGATTCGTTTGAAAATAATCCGCGGGCAACGCCGTAGCGTGCGGCAAGCATTATTATTACGCCGGCAGTTCCGCCGCCGGCGGCTTTGAACGAAAATGCCTGATTAAAAATTAATTTTATACTGTCGATTAATGTTTCGTAACCTGTAATCAGTATGATTAAACAGCCTGTTACATAAAAAAACGCCATAAAAGGAACTATACTCTGACATACGCGTGCAATACTTTTTATTCCGCCTATGATTACCAGTCCTGCAATTATTGCCAAAACAATGCCTGTCAATATTCTGGTTTGCATAACAATTCCAAAAATATTTACTTCGGATGCAAACTTGAATGTTGTGAAAACAGCATCTTTTATTGAGTTTGACTGTGTTGACGACCCGATACCGAAAGCTGCCAGCGCTGCAAATGCGGCAAACATTATTCCCAAAATCTTACCGAGCTTTTTATTTTTTAATCCGTATTGCAAATAATACATTGGTCCGCCGGCAATGCTGCCATCTTTGCGAACTGTTCTGTATTTCACTGCGAGTAAACCTTCGGAATATTTTGTTGCTATTCCTAAAAAACCTGTAAGCCATATCCACAGTACTGCTCCGGGACCGCCAAGCGCTATTGCCGTAGCCACTCCTACTATATTTCCTGTTCCGATTGTAGCCGCAAGCGCTGTAGCCAGCGCGCTGAACTGACTTACATCTCCGTGCGAATTTTTGTCAGGCATCACGGAAAGACGAATAGCCCTACCTGTATATCGCTGTATAAAACCAAGCCTGAATGTTAAAAAAACGTGCGTTCCAAAAAGGAGTATTAAAAGAGGCCAGCCCCACAACCATGAGGATAAATCTGCAATAAATTTAGAAAAGTCGTCCATAGTATTTTTATTTGTTATTTGCAAAGATAGTTTTTTTTGTTAAGAAAACATTATTACAAAAAAAATATATATCTTTGCCGTTGATAAAAATATTATTGTTTTAAAAAAATAACGGGTTATGGAACAAATAACAAAATTTTTCAAACTTATTGCAGGAGCGTTGATAATTATTTTCTGCTTCCTGCCATTTATATCTTTCTTTGGATTTGGCGTTGCCAACGGATTTACTTTATTCAGCGGCAATATTCTTCACATTTTGTCCATTCTGCTGATTTTAGCCGGAGCTGCGGTATTAATTTTTGTTGCTTTAACAAAAGATATCGAAATTATTCCCAAATTCAGTCTGTCGCGAATAGCCAAATTATCTGTATGTGCAGGTATAATACTTGTATTTGCTAATCTTTTATCGATGCTGGGAATAGGGTTAATTTTAGTAATTATTGTTACTATTGTTCTTTTCTATGAAGATAAGATTATAAAAGCGCTAAAAAAGTAATTTGTACAAATTACTTTTTCTAATTTAAAAACTTGCAGGGAACAAAACTCTGCAAGTTTTTATTTTTAAGCCAATAATCATAAATTATCCCAAACTGTTCATTGGATTTAACAATCCTGTAATTTTTTGCAGGGAACGGCTGATTGTTTTATGGAATGTAGCAGGTGCTGTTTTACGTAATTAAAAGTTTTATCTGTTTTTTATATCATTCAAAATCTGGTCGAGTGAAGTTAAATCTGTAATCAATACCTGTCGAGCCTTGCTGCCTTCGTATGGACCTACAATTCCTGTTGCTTCAAGCTGGTCCATTATTCTTCCTGCGCGGTTGTATCCGAGCGAAAGTTTTCGCTGGATAAGCGATGTTGAACCCTGCTGTGCGGCAACAATAAGCCTTGCTGCTTCTTCAAACAGTTTATCAAGGTCGTTTGTATCTACATCTGTAATTTTATCGTTTTCTTCGCCTGTATATTCGGGAAGGTCAAATGCAGTAGGATAGCCTTGCTGCCTGCTTATGTAGGCAGTTATTCGTTCAACTTCATCCGTTTCAATCAGAGCGCATTGCAGGCGTGTAAGTTCGCTGCCTGTTGAAATAAGCATGTCACCGCGACCTACAAGCTGGTTTGCTCCCGGCTGGTCTAAAATTGTGCGAGAGTCAATCATCATTGTAACGCGGAAAGCGATACGCGCCGGAAAATTGGCTTTAATCAGCCCTGTAATAATATTTGTTGTAGGACGCTGAGTTGCAATTACAAGGTGTATTCCTATAGCGCGAGCCAACTGCGCAAGGCGTGCGATAGGTTCTTCAACTTCGCGCCCTGCCGTCATTATCAAATCGGCAAATTCGTCAATAATAACAACTATGTATGGCAAATACTTGTGTCCTCTGTTTGGATTAAGTTTTCGGTTTATAAACCTGTCGTTATATTCCTTAATGTTTCGCAGTTGTGCATCTTTGAGCAGGGCATACCGGCTGTCCATTTCTATGCAGAGCGATTTAAGAGTATGTATTACCTTCTGATTTTCGGTAATCACCGCTTCTTCTGCATCGGGCATTTTTGCCAAAAAATGATGTTCGAGTTTGGAATACAGCGTAAGTTCGACTTTCTTTGGGTCAACCATTATAAATTTGAGTTGCGATGGGTGTTTTTTATAAAGAAGCGAAGTTATTATGGCGTTCAGACCTACTGATTTTCCTTGTCCTGTTGCGCCGGCAACAAGCAGATGAGGCATTTTACACAGGTCGAATGTAAATGTTTCGTTTGATATTGTTTTTCCCATCACAACGGGTAATTCGTAGCGTGATTCCTGAAATTTTTTGGAACATATCAACGATTTCATCGATACTATTGCAGGATTTTCATTAGGTATTTCAATCCCTACCGTTCCTTTTCCCGGTATAGGCGCTATTATTCTGCAGCTTAATGCCGACAGGCTCAGCGCTATGTCATCTTCAAGGCGTTTGATTGTTGCTATCCTTATTCCTTCGCTCGGCACTATTTCGTAAAGTGTTACTGTTGGTCCGGGCGTGGCGATTATGCGTTTTATTCCTATTTTGTAGTGTGAAAGTGTTTCTACAATTTTGTTTTTATTTCGTTCAAGTTCTTCGGTTGTCATTTCTCCGCCGCCTTTGCCTGCATAGTCATCGAGCAAATCAACAGGTGGAAGTTTGTAGGATGACAAATCAAGAGTGGGGTCATAAAGTGTATTTGAAATTTCATCCGGATTTAAAAATTCATCTTCTTCGGGTTTGTTTATTTCAATATCAGTTGGGAAAGTATGTTTTTCCTTGCTGAATTGTTCGTCTTCTGCATATTCGTTTTCTTCGTTTGAATAGTCGTCATCTCCCGTTTTAATGTTTGATTGATGTTTTTCTTCAATATCGTTATTGATTGTAATATTCTGTTTTTTGTTGCGTTTGAACAGTTTTGCAAAGCGAATAAACATGCGTTCGAGCATAAAAACTGTATTTTTATTTATAAAAACAGCAAGTAGCACCGTAGCAAAAATGAGCAAGAGAACGGCGCCTGCAATTCCGATATTTTTTTGCAGCCAGTCGTTTACAAAATATCCGTGAGCGCCGCCCATTCCGCCGGCAAGTATTTTTGTTTGCATCATACTGTCAATAAATCCCAGCATGACAGATGAGATGATGGTGCTGAATGCGATTGTAAAAAGTATTTTGAAAAACGGGATTCTGCGAATTTTAAGCAGGCTTAAACCCAGTATCGCTATGAACAGGGGTATGCCTATTGCGGCAAAACCAAAGCCTTTATCTACGATGAAACTTGCAATTTTTAATCCCGAATTGCCGCCGCTGTTTTCGGCATGTGTTGAAGCGGTAAGAGTTGAAATATTCTGGTCATTTTTCCATGAAAAAAAGTGCGATATGATTGAAAATATCAAAAATATTGATACTAACACAAATGCAACGCCAAGTACAAATCTGAATCTTTCGTCCTGCAATAAATTATGCGATTCGCTTTTTTTCTTCTTTTTTTGTTTTGCCATAAAAATTAAATTAACAGTATAATTATCGATAACTGTAAATAATTTACGATAATATATTTATTGCAAATGTACATGAAAAATTTGATTTATGCGAAGGTGGATAAAAATTGTCGCCGGATTAAATCATTAAACTGCGTTTGCTCCGAAAGAACAATTGATAATTGCTGTTGAAATTAAATAATAAATAAATTCTGTTTGCTTCGTCATTATTCGGCAAAACATTTTTTGCCCTGTATTTTATTCATTAATTTAGGCTTGTAATTATTATTAACAAATTATTTATATAATTATTAAGGAGTGATTAAATGCTATTTTTTTGTCAAGTCCGTATAAATATCAAATAATTGTTTTGCGGCATTGAACGAACTTAATTTATCAGACAATACTGCATTTTCACAATCGGCAAGTTTTTCTTTTATAACCGGATTTTGATAGAAATTGTCATGCAGGTATGAATTTATAGTTTCGTACATCCAATATTTTGACTGGCGCAATCTGTTTTTTCTAAAATATCCGTTTGCTTTTGTAAAATTTATATATTCGTTTATTACCTCCCATATTTCGGTCAATCCTTTATTGGCATTGGCTGAACAAGTAAGCGCTTTCGGCGTCCAGCCCGATTCGGATCTAGGCATAAAATGCATTGCGCTTTGATATAAAATACGAGCTTGCTCCGCTTTAACAATATTTTCACCATCGGCTTTTGTTATAGCAAGCAAATCAGCCATTTCCATTATTCCGCGTTTTATACCTTGCAATTCATCTCCACCGCCCGAAATCAAAAGCAGTAAAAAGAAATCGACCATGGAATGTACAGCCGTTTCCGATTGCCCTACACCTACTGTTTCTATAAAAACCACATCAAAGCCGGCAGCTTCGCAAAGTATAAGGCTTTCGCGAGTTTTGCGGGCAACTCCGCCAAGCGAACCTGCCGACGGGCTTGGACGGATAAAGGCATTTTTGTCGGCACAAAGCGTTTCCATGCGCGTTTTATCGCCAAGAATGCTGCCTTTTGAACGTTCGCTGCTTGGATCTATTGCAAGCACTGCAAGTTTGCATCCCTGAGCGGTAAGCATCTTTCCGAATGTTTCTATAAAAGTGCTTTTTCCTGCGCCGGGAACGCCTGTTATTCCTATGCGTATGGAATTTCCCGAACAGGGCAAACATCGTTCAATAACTTCCTGTCCCAAGGCGTAATGTTGAGGCAACGAACTTTCGACAAGTGTTATGGCTTTGCTCAACATCGTGATGTTTTTACATAAAATACCTTCAACAAACTCATCTGCTGAAGGTATTTTTTGTTGAAATTTCTTGAATCGCGATACTGCATTCGGATTCACTATCGGCGGTTGTTCAACGCCATCATTTACTTGTAATGCGCTTTTTTCAAGAAATGTATCGTTCATTACAAATTTATTCTATAATGTTTCCTCTTAATGCAATATTAGAAACAGGATTTGATGATGAATTAGTTATAATTTCAATGTTAAAATCCTGTGGACCTTTTAATTTTTTAGTATTTAAAACAACTTTTATAATTCCTTCTTCTCCGGGCTTTACCGTTTTTGGAAAAGTGATTTTCAAATTATCGTTATTTGTATTTACTGCATTGGTTGCCAATATTTCCAAATCAGCCTGACCTGCATTTTTAAATTTAAATTCGTTTGATACTACCGAACCCTGTTTGATATTGCCGAACGTGTAATTGTTGTTCATAAAATTCATAACAGGTTTTAATTTGCTTTGGTCGCCTGATGCGGCAGGTATAAGAGTAATTGTAGATGTTAATGTTTCCTGTAATTTTTTTCCGTTGGCAAACACTTCGATTTCGTGTATGTTTGTACCGTATTTTGATTTTTTTGTTTGAGCATATACGGATTTTATTACTCCTTTTTCCTTTGGCTGAAGCGTTATCGATTGAATTTGCAAATAATCGGGAACATTTTTGAATGACAGTTCAACCGGAGTTTCGCTGCTGTTGTAAACTTTTATTTCGCTCGGTTTGCTTTCTTTTTCGGTTATAACAACGCGCCCGAATGCAAATGCTTTTTCCGATAGTCTTATTTGTTCCATAACAACCGGAAATTCCTGTTCAACAGTAAGCGGAGGTTTAACAACGGTGCCTGATATTGTTAATGATATCATTTTAGGGTCGCCATTGCTTGTTACGTTAAGATTTTTCTTAAATTCTCCCGGACGTCCGGCTGGACGATATGTTGCATCAACAAATCCCTTTTCGCCCGGCGCTACAGGTTCTTTTGTCCATGCAGGAGTTGTACAGCCGCATGATACTGTAACGTTCTGAATGGTTACAGGCGCATCGCCTTTATTGGTAAATACAAAACGATGGGTTACATTTCCGCCTTTTTCAGGAACGTTTGAGCCGAAATCATGCGAAATATTGTCAAATACTATTTTTCCTGTTTGCGCATTGGCTGCTATAAATGCAAATAATAAAATTACCGGTAAAAATATTGATTTTAATAATTTTTTCATTGCCGTGTCCATAATTTTATTTTTGAGTATCCGTAACATTTTCGGCTTTCGGTTCGCCGGCGGCAGGTGTTTCTTCAACTTTCGGTTCACTGACAACAGTGCCTGATATTGTCAACATTATAGTTTGAGGCTCTCCATTGTTTGTTACCGTCAAAGTTTTGGTGAAATTTCCACTACCTGAAGGACGGTAAGTTGCATCAATAAATCCCTGCTCGCCCGGCGCTACCGGTTCTTTCGTCCATGCAGGAGTTGTACAGCCGCATGATGCTTTTACATTTTGTATTGTTACAGGCGCATCGCCTTGATTTGTGAATATGAAGCGATTTGTTACGCTTCCGCCTTTGTCGGAAACATTTCCGAAACTATGTGATGGATTGTCAAATACCATTTTTCCTGTTTGTGCATTAGATGTTGTAAATGCAAACGATAAAACTGTTACTAACAGTATTGTTTTTAATAAATTTTTCATTTTATTTTATTTTTATTTTATGTTTATAATTTCATTTTGAGCCACAAAGTTATAATTTTAATATGTATTCTATGTGACATTTTAAATATTTTAAATTTTCTTAATATTAGTTATTGTTAAATATGGTTAATCGATATTTAAATGTTTTTGTTGAATTTCAATGCCTTATCTTTTTTAATTAATCAAACAAATATTATAAATATTTTGATAAATAGAATGTTTAATATACTTTTGCAAGATGTTTAATTAAAAATTTAATAAAATGGCTTACAAAATCAACGAAAACGAATGTACAGCTTGCGGAACGTGTGCAGGCGAATGTCCTGTCGAAGCTATTATTCCGGGAGATGTTTACACTATTGACCCAACAATTTGTACAAGTTGTGGAACTTGTGCTGATGCTTGTCCGGTTTCAGCTATTATTCCGGAATAAGAACAATATTGTTTTTGAATATTTTAGGTCGTTGCTTTGTGTGGCGACCTTTTTTAATATTTTCAAAACTGCCTGATGTTCGTTTAAGCCGATTTTATAAATTCGGAGAACGTATTGTCCGTTCAGTCAGATATAATTTCATTTTCATATATTACATATATTTTATTTTTATAAATTTTAATTTGCAATTTTTATGCATAAGACGTATGAAAACCGATAATGTTACAAAATAACTGAAAAAACATGTCCGTTTTTAATCATGCTTCCGTAATTATATAATAAATATCATATTTTGCATCTAAAATAAAGGTAATGATGTAAAAAATCGACTGCTAAAATTTCAATTATAAAAAATGTTCCGTATTTTGCAATACAGAACATTCCCAAAATATTAATTATGAAAAACTATAATATAAGCATAGCATCGCCATAAGTGCCGAAACCGTATTTTTCCTTTATCGCAACATTATATGCTTCACGTGAAAAATCGTAACCGGCAAAAGCGCATACCATCATATACATTTTTGAAAGCGGCATCTGAAAGTTTGTAATCATTCTGTCGGGAATATTAATTTCATACGGAGGAAAAATAAATTTGTTTGTCCAGCCATCAAAGGGAATCACTCTGCCCGTTGTTGTAACTGATGTTTCAAGAGTACGCAAAACTGTTGTTCCGACCGCGCAAACCCGCTTTCCTCTGTCTTTTGCCGAGTTGATAATTTTTGCCGTTTCTTCGCTTATCAAAATTTTTTCGGAATCTACCTTATGCTTCGACAAATCTTCAACTTCAATCACTCTGAAATTTCCAAGTCCGACGTGTAATGTAATTTCTGCAAATTGTATTCCTTTTATTTCCAAACGTTTCATCAATATTTTGCTGAAATGCAAGCCTGCTGTCGGAGCGGCAACAGCGCCTTCTTCTTTTGCATAAACCGTTTGATAGCGTTCGTCATCTATTTTTTCAACTTTAGGGCGAACCCAGTGAGGAAGCGGAGTTTCTCCAAGTTTATAAAGCATTTCCTTAAATTTATCATGAGGCGTATCACACAAAAAACGCAATGTGCGCCCGCGAGATGTCGTATTATCAATAACTTCGGCAACAAGTTCGTCACATTCGCCAAAATACAGTTTATTTCCTATGCGTATTTTCCGCGCGGGGTCAACCAAAACATCCCAAAGCTTTTGGTCGGGATTAAGTTCGCGCAAAAGAAAAACTTCTATTTCTGCCTTTGTTTTTTCCTTACTTCCGTATAAACGTGCAGGAAAAACTTTTGTGTTGTTAAACACCATTACATCTCCGCTGTCAAAATATTTCACCAAATCCTTGAATATTTTGTGTTCGATTTTCCCTTTTTTCCTGTCTATAACCATTAATCTACATTCATCCCGTTCCGGAGAAGGATATTTGGAAACAAGTTCTGCCGGAAGTTTAAAATTAAACTGATTTAATTTCATCTTGCTTGATTTTATTAATTATTTGATTTTTACTTTTATTTTAAGATATTACAAAAAATTGTTTTTATAATCAATGCCTTTTATACGGACATATATTTATTTTGTTTCAAAATTTTTGAAAAAAATTTCCAAATCGGTTATATTTATGCTGTTATTCAATAAAAAATTTCCGCTTCGAGTACGGCATAAATTTGTAAGATGCGCTCCGCTTTGCATTTCAAAACCTAAATCCCTTGCAATTGAACGAATATAAGTGCCTTTGCTGCAAACAATCCTTAAAATCGCATCCGGCAAGTCAAACTTAACAATTTCAATTTCTTTGATGCAAACTGTGGATGATTTTATTTCAAATGTTTCGCCTTTACGCGCAAATTCATAAGCCCGTGTTCCGTTTATCATTTTTGCCGAAAAAAGCGGAGGAATCTGTTCTATGTCTCCCGTAAATTTCCCTAACGAAATTTCGAGCGCTTCGCGCGTAATATGTTCATACGGAAAAACTTCATCAACAGGCTTTTCAAGGTCGAAACATGGCGTTGTCGCTCCAAAACGAATATCGGCAATATATTCTTTTTCTCCGGTTTGAATTTCTTCTATCTGCTTTGTGGCTTTGCCAATGCAAACAACAAGTACGCCCGTTGCAAGCGGATCGAGAGTGCCGGCATGTCCAACCTTTATTTTTTTTATTTCATGCCGGTAACGCAGAATACTTCGTATTTTCCGTATAACATCCGAAGACGTCCATTTGTAAGGTTTATCAACGGAAAATATCAAACCCTCTTTCAATTTTTCTTCAATATTATTCAAAATACAGTGATTTTTTGCCGCAAAATTACAATAAAATTGTAGAAACTGTTTTATTTATAATATTTTTTATAAATTTGCATCATTAATAATCAATTAAATAATGTATTTATGAAAAAGGAATAAAAAAATAAAAATCAGTGCATTACATAAGGTGTAAAAGCATACTAAATAAAAAGCGTTTGCTTTATCTTGTTTATTGAAATCTCGACAATTTCAAAACCAGACAAAATGATAAAGTAGCCTTTACGCAGTTGCGTGGGCATTATTCATATTTGTCTGGTAGGTAGTCGAGAACCTCAATAAACAAATGAAAGTAAATGTTCCGCGCTTTTTATTTCTATAAATTTAATAAAATTTTAATTATATGAAAAATATTCACATTGGAAAACTGATAAAAGAAAAATTTGAAGAAAGTAAAATGACAAAAGCCGAGTTTGCTCGGCAAATAAATGTTCATCGTTCTACCGTTTATCTTTTATTCGAGCAAAAAAGCATTGATATTGAACTTTTAATAAGCATATCAAAAGTTTTACATTATAATTTTATTAATGAAATTTATTTAAAATCTGAAAATATAAAAGAAAAAACATTAATTATCGGCATTGCTGTTGATGCAAAACAAATACAAAAATTAGACCTTCCAAAAGAATTTATTTGTTTGTTAGAAAAGGAAATAAAATAATGTGTAGAATTTTATCACGCTTTTGTAGATAAATATAACGCTGATTATTAAATAATCAAAAAATATGATTGTAATTTTGTACTTGATAAAAAAAATTTAATTAATTTCTAAAAAATAAAAATTATGAAAAGTAAAATTTTAAAATTATGTTTTCTTTTAATTGGCATTTTATTTGTAATAAATTGCCAAAAAGATTATTCGGAAGATAAAAATATAAGATCCGAACAAACTGATGAAACAAACATCAATGCGCAGGGGCAAAGTCTCGAAAGAATTATTTTGCCTTTTGAAGAGCCAGATGCAGGATTACCTGCCTGTTACATGTCAGAAATAAAAGATGGTAAGGAAATTCTTACACCAATGAAACAATTGCCGCCAAGTATTCCTGGAGGAAATGGGAGTGACGGTGTGTGGTTTCCTCCTCCTGAAGTTTATAATGCAACCCTTTATTTTGTAGTAGGTGAAATCCAAGAAAGGTTGGCGCCAACAAATATATCAACAGGTGGTACCGGCATTGGAATTTGGGATTATGTTAACGTTTATGCTTCGGATTTTGACTATCTTATTACCAATAATGGTAATAAAATTAAACTGACTGCAAAAAAGGCGACTACCAATGAGAGTAATAAAATTGCCTGTGGAACTTATGAGGTTTATAGTGTCACACCAGGATACCAACATCCATATATATTTGATCCTGGGATTGATAACGATGATGACAGCTATACAGTCTATATATTAAGAATGGTTCAAAATTATACACTCATAACATATCCATATACGTTTGTTATTGATTAAATTTGTGAAGAGGCTGTCTAAAAAGAGTATGTTACACGTCATCATAAGGGCGAAGATCGAAGTAAACCATTGATAATCAACATCTGGATTGCTTTGCCTAACGGCTCGCAATGACGAAACAGGACTTTTTAGACAGCCTCTTTTATTTTTTTATATCACAGCTTATAAATTTTTTCAAATTTTTGTGCATTTGTGTATATTGAGAATTTTATGCTAACTTTGTTTAAAAATTATTCAATCATGAAAAAGACCTTTTTATTTTTAATATTTACCGGTTCGTTTTTGCTTTCTTACGGGCAAAATGCGGATATCGACCGCGCAATAGACAATTTTACAACTCAACTGTCGGTATTTCCGCAGGAAAAGATTTATATACAAAGCGACAAACCATATTATCTGGCGGGCGAAAACATGTATTTTCGCATATATCTGCTTAATGCACAGTTGAATCAGCCTGCGCTGTTTAGCAGATATGTATATGTGGAACTGATAAATCCATTAGATTCTGTTGTCATTCGCCAGCAAATACGACCCGAAGATCTAATGTTTTACGGAGCAATAACGCTGCCTGTCAGTTTGCCGCAGGGAAATTACACTCTGCGTGCATATACCCGCTACATGGAAAATTTTGAAGACAGGTTTTTTTACACTCGCTCCGTATTTATTGCCAGTTCAAACGCAATAAAATTTGACCTGCAAACCGAATTTGAATATTTTGATAATGAAGAAATCGGATTAAGTTTGCGTTTTATGGATAAAACGACAAAAGAGATAAAGCGTCCCGACCGTATCGCATTGCGGTTTAATGAAAAACAGGCTTTGCTGAAACCCGATAAAGATGGTTGGGTAAATCTGAAATTCAAATTAAACCAAGCAGAAACTAAACGAGTTTTGACAGCAGGATACGGAGAAGAAATGAGGCTGTTTGAAACATATATTCATATTCCGTTGCAAAAAAACGATGATATTGACATAAGATTTTACCCCGAAGGCGGCAGTATTATAGAAAACATGCCTTGTAAGATAGCCTTTAAAGCGCTTTTGCCTAATGGTAATACGACACAAATAAAAGGAAAAATTTTTAATAAAAAAGATGAATTTGTTAGCGAATTTGAAACCATGCACGATGGCATGGGATATTTCAATCTTTTAGCACAAAAAGGTGAAAAATATCATGCACAATGCGACTATAAAGGCAAAACATACAGATTTGATTTACCTTATATACAATCAAATACCTACTCATTAAAAACCTCGTGGAATAATGGCAGACTTTTGGTATTTGTAAACAAACCGGCTGACATAATTATGCAAAAAATGTACCTGCTTATACACAGCAGAGGAAATTTACTGTATTTTGATGAATGGAATTTTGAACAGGGAAGCATGTTAATAGATAAAAATGCTTTTATTACGGGAGTTCAGCATTTTATGCTGCTCACAGAAGATCTGCAACCCGTGAGCGAGCGTCTCGTTTTTGTAAACAAAGGAGACTGGACGGATGTTGAATTGACAACGAACAAAAATGAATTTGATAAACGAGAATATGTAAAAATGGATATTCAACTGTCGGACACTGTTAAAAGTAATTTCTCCGTTTCGGTAACGGATGATAAGGATGTGATTGTTGACACAACAACTAACATTCTGGCTGAAATACTTTTATCTTCCGAACTTTACGGGCATGTAAACAATCCTGCATATTATTTTGAAAATAAGGATGAAGAAACATACAAAAAAGCCGATTTGCTAATGCTGACACAGGGATGGAAACGGTATAATATTCCCGAAATATTAAAGGGTAACATTAAAACTCCGAAAATTGCGCCCGAAGAAACACAGTCTATATCAGGATATGTAACTAACAATTTTTCAAAACCATACAGAGGAGCACAGGTTAAAATATTTTCGCCCGACGAAGGCTTTTTTGCCGAAACAGAAACAGACACCAAAGGAAATTTTGTTATAAACGATTTTGAATATCCCGACAGTACCAAATATGTAATTCAGGCATTAACAAGAAAAGGCAAAGGTTCTGTACTTCTGAATTTAAATGATGTTAATTATCCCAAAGCAAAGGGTTTGGAAATATTTACATCAGAAATTAAAAAGAATAAAAAAGAAAATACAGATATTTTGGATTATATAGAAAATACGGATACAAAATATTCGAGCGATATTGCCTGGGTATTGAATATAGAGGCATCTATTGTAACGGCAAAACGCATTGAACTAAAGCCAAGCCCTAAAACATATTACGGATTTGAACCTGATAATGCTATCACACAAGAAGATTTGGAAAGATTTCCTCCGTTTGATATTTACGATCTTTTGGCTCGTTTGCCCGGCGTGATTGTAAGAGATAAACAGGTAAAAATACTTCGCAGTATGAGGAGTTCTATTAACAGCAAAAATGCGGGAGTGCCTTTATTCACTGTTGATGGTATTCCTTTATCCACGCCAGATGAAAATTTAGCCGGTTATAATATTAGTCCTATTGACGATATCAATGTTCATGAAATAGAACAGATAAATCTGATAAAATCAATTTCCAAACTGATTATTTACGGAAGGGAAGGTAGTGCTGGAGTTATAGAAATAATAACAAAAAGAGGAAAATATATTGAACCGCCCGCAAAACTTAATATAAAAACAGTATCTCCTTTGGGTTACCAAAAACCTGTAGAATTTTACTCTCCAAAATACGATACTCCCGAAGCCATAAAAAATGAAAAAGCAGATATACGCAGCACAATTTACTGGAAACCCAATGTTTTAGCAAATGAAACAGGCAAGGCAACAATAGATTTTTATACGGCAGATACTCCTACAACATATTCTATTGTAATAGAAGGCGTGAATGATAATGGAAAACTTATTTATCACAGAGGAAAGGCTGTGATTGAGGTGAAATAATCTACATACACAGCAAAATTTCAAAAGAAAGTTTTTATTTTCATATTTTACACCCAATCTTATCAATTCTCGTTTGATGCCGTCCGCCTTCAAAATCGGTTGATAAAAATTTTTCAACAATTCCGGCGGCTTCGTTCTCCGAAATAAACCGCGCGGGAAGAGAACATACATTTGCGTTGTTATGTTTGCGCGCAAGAGCGGCAATTTCTTCATTCCAGCAAAGCGCAGCGCGTATTTCCCGATGTTTGTTCAAAGCCATGTTTATTCCGTTTCCAGAGCCGCAAACTGCTATTCCGCAGTCAACATCTTTGTTTTCAACTGCAACAGCCAGCGGATGAGCAAAATCGGGATAATCAACGCTTTCGGTTGAACCTGTTCCAAAATCGACAATTTCGGTTCCTTTTCGTTTCAACAGGTCTATTAAAAATTTTTTTAACTGATAGCCGGCATGGTCGGCAGCAAATCCTATTTTCATACTGTAATTTTTATTTTTTGCAAAGATACATGAAATCATTAAGTTTATGCACAAATTAATAAATTTATCCTGCTAAATAATGTTTTTCCGTAAATTTTCTGTAAGTTTTTTATACAAAATTTGCATCATTACAAAATTATGTTATAACTCTGCGCCGTAATATAAATATTGTATGCTATGGCAATAAGTTTTTTACATTAATAAAAAAATCGCTTTTAAGCGTATTGGTTATCTTTTGTACTCTTGTTGTAGTATCGTGTGATAAAAGTAAGGATGATGAAAAAAAATGATACATGTAATCTTGATCAGGAATTGACCGGATACGAGCTAACGGAAGAGTTTTGTATAAATCTGGTGCGTGATTGCTGGGATTGCAGCAAGGGAGCATCATGGGCTACTACTCCCTACGGCTGAGAGACTCCGAACGTAGAGTCCAAAGTACTTGGCGTGATATCTGATGCCTTCGACTATGGTATTGATATCCGAGACTCTTATTATAAGAATAGGGTGTTAAAGCTGAAATTTCGGAATGACCTTTTCTTCGTGTACTTTTGAATGCGAGTTTTGTCCAAAAGTTTAGTGTTTACGTTGCGTTTGTTGGCATAGAGAATTTGCCCATGTACGGCGCAGATCCCGTGCTGCAAATAAAAGCAAGGTTCTCGACTTGTGTGAGTCGGGAACCTTGTTTGTTATCTGCGAAATCAGAAATTTAGCCGGAATGTTAAAGCACAGGCGCACTTAGTCAAAGTACAGATGAACTATTCAAAAGTACACGTGTACTATTTAGTCCATCCTTAAAAAGGATATAATTATTAACATACAATTAATAATGAAAGTAAGGTGAAGAAATTGCAGGGTTTTAACTCGTATTCCGCAAAAGTCTGCAAATATTTTGAAAATATTTTTTCAAAATCATTAAACCAAACAAAATAATTAATAAAGAAATGTCTCGCAGAGACAAAATGTCGGCAGAAAAATAATTGCCTCCGATATTTTCGCGCGAAGCTCTGTCGATGACATGAAAAACCGCCGGCAACTCGCGCTACATGCATCTGTCTGCGGTTATTTCTACCAATATTCTGCCCCTGACGGGACAGCAAGCATCATCAAACCTAACAGGCTTCGGAAACCTGTTAGGTTTAAAATGTCTGGTTATTAATTTTTGTATCTGTAAATTTCATTTTTCAGGTAGAGATTAAATAAACGAATATAGGTATAGCTTTTCACTGCACGACAAATAGAAACCACAGAGGCTGTCTTAAAACTCCGGTTTTGTCATTGCGAGCCGTTAGGCGAAGCAATCCAAATGTTGATTATCAATGGATTGCTTCGGGCTTCGCCCTCGCAATGACGTGTAAAATACCATTTTGAGACAGCGCTTTTATTTTGTAGATAAAATCGTCAATTAACGGCAAATCCGTTTTATTCGGCTTTCTTTTTGCGCGTTTTGTACTCGGTTTTTTTCTTCATGCCTATGCTTTGATATTCATCGGAACTGGCACCAAACTGCGCGCGTATCTGGTCTTTCACGCCCAGTATGGCATTGTGAAAATCATGTTCGTTTTTCACTGCTCTGTCGCGCGCCGCTTTCATCTCGCCTTCCTTTTGCACTTCCGTTTTTTGCGCATTAAGCATAGCCTGATATAAGGCAAGAAGGTTATCCAAACTCAATTCCGAATTTATCGGACTGTAACCGGTTATGCCCTGTAAAGCGTTCAGCACATAAGCGTCATCCTGTAAAAGCAAGGGACGCAGTCTTTTGTTTTCTTTTTCCATTTTTTTAAAATTTAATGTTACACAAATATATTAAATCATCAATATCATTAATCTTATGTTTATACAGTGAATGATTATATTCCTGCACTCCGGGCGCATATTTATACGCTGACTGATTATGTTTTTATATTCAAAGCGCAGGCTTGTAGGCTGCGTGATTATGTTTTTACGCTATGAACGCAGGCTTGTACGCTGCGTGATTACATTATTACGCTTCAAGCGCAAAGCACAATCATTACGGACATGGCGCATAATTCACCATTGAAAAAATAACAGGCAAAGTTAGCATAAAATTTTTACTTACCCGCAGGCTGATAAAAATTTCCCGTAAATTTTACAGAAAAAAAATATTATGTTTATAAACTGTTGAAACAATACTAAAAAAATGTTCAATAAAAAAAATTACAAATGAAATCTTTTTTTTGATTTTAAACTCGCTTTTTCATATATAAAAAATTTTCATATAAAATTAATTTTCATACTTAATTTTTATCAAAGTTTTCAACACAAAAAACGGGATGAAATTATTAATTTTTATAAACATTCGCCTTTTCAACATTTGTTTATTTCACTGTATAAATGCGTAAAACTTAAACTTTTATTCATCTAATTTCTGTTTATTATTTTTTTATAAGAAAAAAAGATGTATTTTCGTATAAATTTTCCGACATTATTAACAGATAATATTAAACAATATTTATTTTTTAAAAAATAAAAATATAATTAAAATATATTACTGTTGAAAAAAGTCGTTAAAAATAAAAAATAAAAATGGATTTTTCAAAGGAAATATCAAAATTGAAAAAAGAGAAAAACTGCGTTATTTTAGCGCATTTTTATCAAACTGCCGATATTCAGGATATAGCCGATTTTATAGGCGACAGTCTTCAGCTTTCGCAAACTGCGGCTGAAACTGCGGCTGATATAATACTGTTTTGCGGAGTGAATTTTATGGCTGAAACCGCAAAAATTCTTTCTCCCTGTAAAAAAGTGCTTTTGCCCGAACCTGCTGCGGGATGTTCTCTTGCCGATTCGTGCAAAGTAAATGATTTGAAAGAGTTTTTGAAAGATTATCCGAATCATACCGTTGTATCTTACGTAAATACAAGCGTTGAAGTTAAAGCGATGACCGATATTTGCTGTACATCGGGCAACGCTGTGAAGATAATAGAAAATTTGCCCGAAAATGAGAAAATAGTTTTTTTACCCGACAGAAACCTCGGTTCCTATATCAAGTCAATTACAAAGCGCGATGATATGATTGTCTGGGATGGAGCCTGCCATGTGCATGAAGAATTTTCGGTTGAAAAAATAATAGAATTAAAGAATAAATATCCCGGTGCAAAAGTGCTGGCGCATCCAGAATGTAAAAAAGCGGTTTTGATTTTGGCAGATAAAACAGGTTCTACTTCGGCTTTGCTGGAATTTTCAAAAAAAGATGACTGTAAACAGTTTATAGTTGCAACCGAATCGGGAATTTTGCATCAGATGCAGCTTGCAAGTCCTCAAAAAACTTTTATTCCTGCTCCGCCTGTTGATTCCACATGCGGCTGTAACGATTGTAAATATATGAAGATGCTTACACTGGAAAAAGTTTACAATACGCTTAAAAATGAAAGCCCTGAAGTTGTAATCGATGTTGAACTGATTGAGAAAGCTAAGAAATCAATTTTAAGAATGTTGGAAATGTCAAAATAATTTTAATATTAAATAAAAAATAACATGGAAAACAGTTTTAATCCTCACAAAGAGAGAGACTATAAGGATAAGGATTTTGAAAACCAAATACGTCCTCAGGAATTTTCATCATTTTTCGGACAGGAAAAAGTTATTGAAAATCTTAAAATATTTGTAAAGGCGGCGCTTCTGCGCGGCGAATCGCTTGACCATGTTTTGCTTCACGGACCTCCCGGTCTTGGAAAAACAACGCTTGCTCATATTATCAGCCGTGAAATGAACGTAAACTTGAAAATCACATCAGGTCCTGTTCTTGACAAACCCGGAGATTTAGCCGGATTATTAACAAACCTTGAAGAAGGAGATGTTTTGTTTATTGACGAAATTCACCGTTTAAGTCCTGTTGTTGAAGAATATCTTTATTCGGCAATGGAAGACTATACAATAGACATTATGCTTGACAAAGGACCAAGCGCACGGTCGGTGCAAATATCAATAAGTCCTTTTACTCTTATAGGTGCAACAACACGAAGCGGCTTGCTTACAAGTCCTTTGCGGGCAAGATTTGGAATCAACTGTCATTTGGAATATTATGACTATGTTACGCTTTTGAGTATAATAAAACGTTCGGCAATTATTTTAAACGTTACAATAGACGATGATGCTGCCGAAGAAATATCTTTCCGCAGTCGCGGAACTCCCCGAATTTGCAATGCTCTGTTGCGCCGCGTACGAGATTTTGCGCAGGTAAAGGGAGACGGAAACATTGATATTAAAATTACAAAATATGCTCTTGATGCCTTGAATATTGATAAACGCGGTTTGGACAGCATGGATAATAAAATTCTTACTACAATAATAAATAAATTCAGAGGAGGTCCGGTAGGATTGACAACGATAGCAACCGCCGTTGGCGAAGATGCGGGAACTGTTGAAGAAGTTTACGAACCGTTTTTGATAAAAGAAGGATTTTTGCAGCGCACGCCTCGCGGACGCGAAGTTACAGAACTTGCTTACAGGCATTTGAAAATAGAAAGAATAAATATGAACGGAGGAAGTTTATTTTGAAAAACCTCTATTTTTGGCTTTATGCAAACATTTAAAATAAACTTTTGCAAATATCAGATTCGGGCGAGAATCTTTTTTTCTTAAATTTTTATTATTCATGTTATTTTGTGTAATTTTGCGTTATAATGATTATAATGAACAGAAATAAATATAAAACAGGTATAAAATTATTTGCATCTTTTTGTTTTATGCTGCTGCCCATGCTTGCTTTTTCGCAAAGCGTAGGACTGGTAATGAGCGGCGGCGGAGCAAAAGGACTGTCGCATATAGGAGTAATAAAAGCGCTGGAAGAAAATGATATTCCTGTTGATTATGTTGCAGGAACATCAATGGGCGCCATAGTTGCAGGACTTTATGCATCGGGCTGTTCGCCTGATGAAATGATAGAAATATTTAAATCAAATGATTTTGAAAACTGGCTTTCGGGAAATATTGATAAAAAATACAGGTATTATGCGCTGTCGAAAGAACCTACATCTGAATTATTTCTGGTTAAATTTAATATTGAAAAAGGTAAGAAAATTCCTTTAAAAATAAATTTGCCTTCAAGTATAATATCGCCCTATCCTATGGATATTGCCTTTTTTGAACTTTTTTCGGGAGCAACTGCCGCATGTAATGGCAATTTCGACAAACTTTTTGTTCCGTTTCGCTGCGTTTCTGTCGATATTAATACTCATAAACTGTTTGTTTCGCGCAGCGGCGATTTGGGACTGTCGATTCGAGCATCCATGACTTTTCCGCTTGCATTCAAAGCGCTTTCTGTTGATTCGGCTTTGCTTTTTGATGGCGGAATTTACAACAATTTCCCATGGGATGTTATGGAAAATGATTTTAATCCCGATTTTATTATAGGAAGCAAATGTTCGGATAATGAGCCTGTTGTTGATGAAGAAAATATTTTGAGGCAGTTGAGAAAAATGCTGATGAATGATACCGATTATGCCATGCCCGAAGAAAAAAGTATTCGTATTGACTCAAAGCTGGATGATATTGATATATTTGAATTTTCAAAAATGGATGTAATAATTGAAACCGGCTACCGGAGCACCTTGAAGTTGATAGATTCGATAAAACAAAGAATTTCCTCACGCCGTACAGCCGGCGAAATAGCGGAGCGGCGCAAAACATTCAAAGCAAATATTCCGAATAACAACTTGAAAAATATAAGTGTAACAGGCAGTAAAATTCCAGATAAAGAAAAGAATTTTATACAAAAAATGATTAGTCAGGGCAGAAACAATCCCGACACTACAATGTCGATAGAAAGATTTAAGGACAGATATTTCAAGATTGTAGAAACCGGAGTAGTTTCATCTCTTTTTCCTATGGCTGTTTATGATTCGATTTCAAGAAATTTTAATGTAAAACTTCAGGTAACGCTTGGATCTGAAAATAAACTTACATTTGGCGCAAATATTTCATCAACATTGTTGAATCAGGCTTACCTCGGATTTGAACATAAGCACTGGGGAAAAGCATATTCGCGATACAGCATAAATTTTCATTACGGCAAACTGTATTCGGCAACTCAATTTGGTTTTCGTCGCGATTATCCCTTTAATTTGTCCGTATTTTGGGAACATTATTTTCGATACAATCATTACGATTATTACGAAAGCCGAACCGATTTTTTTATTGAAGATGAAAAACCTGTTTATCTGAAACATCAGGATGTGCATTATCAACTAAGCGGCGGCTATATTGTCAATCGAAATACAATTTTCAGAATGGATGCAACAGCCGGAATAAATGAAAGCGATTATTATCAAAACCGTAATTTTTTGGTAAGCGACACTTCCGATACTTATAAACTTCATTATTTTGCATCAGGCGTTGAAATTGTCAGAAACAGTTTGAATTATATCGAATATCCTACCAAAGGCAGAAAATGGCAGATAAAATTGCAGTTTATAACAGGAGATGGCAAATACACGCCGGGCAATACTTCGATGTTTGAGAAAGAAAAAATGTCGAAAAGCATTTTTTCGATGAAACTTTATGAAGAAAACTATTTTAAGATTTCCAAAAATTTTTCTGTAGGATACTTGCTTGAAGGCGTTTATTCTCAAAAAGCATCATTTTCGGGCTATTATCCTACCCTGTTTCTGTCGCCATCGTTTCAACCTACACAACACAGCAAAACCCTGTTTTTGGAAAATTTCAGAGCAAATTCGTATGTTGCAGCCGGCATAATGCCTGTATTTTCTTTTATGGAAAGAGTGTATTTTAAAGGAGGCGTATATGTTTTTCAACCTTACAGGGAATTGAGAAAAGGCGAAAAAAATCAGATTGTTTACGGCGATAAATTTAAAAACCGTTCTTTTATGGGCTACATGTCTTTTGTTTGGCAACTGCCTATTGGTCCGTTGAGCGCAACTCTGTATTATTATAACGGATATAAAAATAAATTTATATTTTCAATTAATTTCGGGCATTTGATTTTCAACAAAAAAGGAATAGAGTTTTAAAAAAGCAGTTACAATGGGAAGCATAAAAATTCAGGTTTTACTGGAAATTGTGTGAAAAACAGTATCTTCCCGTGCAAATTTTGAAAAACATTTTTATTTGTTTGTGTGTGTGTAATTGAGGATTTTTACGTATATTTGAAAATAATTTAAACAAAACAGAATAAATGATATGACATAAAAAATAACGAAAATATAACATATAAGCGTTAGCTTAATTCTTTGTTTGTTCATAAACCGGAAATTTATAACATAAAACTATCTTAAAGGAATGAAAAGCTCACGAGCAATCGTGAGCTTTTCATTTGATGATAGAGGTTTTTTCCGGAACCGTGAACAAACAATGAAAGTTCACGATTTTTAATTTTAAATCATCCAATAACATACAAAATGAAAAGCGACAAAATACATATTGGCAGTTTGATACGACAAAAAGTAAAAGAAAAATCATTATCCGTAACACAATTTGCAGAATTTATTAACCTCTCGCGCGGAGCAGTTTACAATATTTATGAAAGCACAAGTATAGATATTAATTTATTGAGGGAAATATCCGATGTGCTGGATTATGATTTTATTGAAAAACATTATGCTAAAAAAACAAATATGGATTCTGATTACGCAATTATTACATTTTTGGATGGAAACGCAATTCCCGAAGCCTTACCCGAAAATTCTATTCTGCTTAAAAGAACAAATAAAAATTGATATTTTTGTTATGAACGTATAAATTTATCATTAACTTTGCTTTTATAATCTGAAGTATGAAAGGTTTTATTGCTTTATTTGCATTAATAATTATATCCGGCAAGGTTTTTGCTCAAACTGAAACACAAAAATCATTGAAAAACAGCACGTTGAATAATAGCGATGTTTTGCCGCAAAACACTGTGAAAAACCGGATAAATAATTCTTATCCTTTAAAACTTACTTTGGAAGCGGACTTATACGGAAATGAAAAAATTGGAAATGATTCTGTTAATCCCAATTTGCTGTTTGTACGCAGCGCGTTTTACGAATCATCGCAAATTTTCAAAAAAATAAATCCTGATTACGCAAAAGGAATGCCGTTAAAAATTACCGAAGATTTCGGAGCATATATAGATACCGAATATCGATTTAACATGTTCACTTTGAAATGGGAAACAATGCCCAAATCAGATATTGCAACCGTTATAAAATGGCTAAAAAGGATATTTAAAAAACAATAAAACAGTCACTGTCTGAAAATAAATCATTTTTGTCCGTTTTTTCGACACAAAAACAATTGCCGCTAAAAAATTGTTCTCTAACTTTGCAAAAATTAAAAAAATATTAATTTTGCAACACTTAAATATTCATACAGATGTACAGTAAAATAAAAACTATAGAAAGAAAAGATGAATAGAATAATGGAATATTATCATATAATAGTTTTTATGGGACGCAACATATAAGCGGATTTTTTAGCCTTGCAAGCATAAAAAAACCGTCCTGCATATTAATTAACAAAACCATTCACGAGGTTGCATTATTAACTAAAATTCAAAACGGCACGCAAAGGTAATATAAAACGCCAAATAAGCAATACTATATTTTGGTTTCGGCGAAATTAAAGGATTAAGAATAACCGATGCAGGAAACTACTGTCGTGTCATATTTAGAAAGTCTTAAAAATGTTGTATCTTTGCATTCAAAAAAACAGCAATGAAAAAGTACAAAGTAACACTGTCTGAAGAAGAAAAGTCTCATTTGGAGAC
>JAISOH010000012.1 GCA_031275825.1 Prevotellaceae bacterium
GTTCTTTTTGATGTTTGAACAATTAGAGCCGTGATGATACTTGATGCCGCCACAATAAATGTTCTGTCCCGCAAATTGTGTTTTGATTTTATCCCAATAAAATTCAGTCCAAAAACAGCAGTATGTGGAATGTATTGCAGGTAATTGTCTGCCTGCGTATGATATTTGTAATGTTTGGCAGTTTCATTGGCAATGTTATGATCCATTTGTTGTAATGGTTGAAAAATTCTTGTTGCAATTCCGTATGAAATCAGTGTTGCAGGAATTACAAGCGATTTAAACGAAAATCCGTGATTTTGAAGATTTCTCATGTCTGTATCCGCTGTATGGATTTGGCTGTATGACAGGCTTTGAAATAAAAACATTATAACAATAATAAAAATTGATACTTTTTTCATTTTTTAATAAATATGTCTTCCTGTTCCCTCAAAAGACTGTTGTAATTTGATATAAAAGCGCGGGAACTGTTTAATGTTTCATTTGTTTCAGGAGCATCGCCAAAATATTTACAACACTAATGATAATGACAGTTTTACGCCTTTGTCATGTCTAAAATTACATACAGATAAAAAAACTGACGCTTGCTGCCTGTTACTTTGTGTGATTTGAAAATTGACGATTTTCTAAATCAAAGCAAAATCAAAACGCTTTTGTTATGTTTTCCGGAAAAACCAACGTTTTGTTTTTCAAAAAACGCGCAAAGGTGATAAAACCTGTTTTGCTTAAAACAGCATTTAATATATTTTCAATTTGATATTTTGAAGTTTTAACAGGCACTTCATTCGATATTGTTCAACATGTAAAAGCGGAAATCTTTAAAAGCATAATAAAAACAAAAGGCTGCCGGTTACGGGCAGCCTCATAAGTTTATTACGATTTCAAATAAATTATTTAACAAGTGCAAACAAGATTTCTGTCTCCGTAGCCGTTATCGATTTTGCTTACATACGGGAAGAATTTATTTTCTTTTATCCATTCTGCGGGAAATGCAGCCTGTTTGCGCGAATATTTATGCGTCCATTCATCGGCGCAAAGTTCGACTGCCGTATGCGGAGCCATTTTCAAAACATTGTCATGAGCATCAGCCTTTCCGTTTTTTATGTCTTCACATTCCTGCTTGATTTTTATTAACGCTTCTACAAATCTGTCCAACTCTGACAACGATTCGCTTTCGGTGGGTTCTACCATCAATGTTTCGTGAACAGGAAACGAAAGCGTGGGCGCATGAAAACCGTAGTCCATCAGCCTGCGTGCAATGTCGCTTGCTTCTATTCCGTATTCGCGTTTGAAATGTTGCAAGTCGATAATACATTCGTGTCCTACTCTGCCGTGTTCGCCTGTGTAAAGAGTTTCAAAATGAGGTTTGAGCGCTGCCGAAACATAATTTGCATTTAATATTGCAATTTCGGTAACCTGTCTTAATCCTTCGCTGCCCAGCATTTTGATGTATGCATACGAAATCGGCAAAAGCATTGCGCTTCCGTAAGGCGCAGCCGCAACGGGAACTCCGTTTTTACCGCCTGTTTTTACCTGCGAGTGCGAAGGAAGAAAATCGACAAGATGTTTTGCAACGCTTATGGTACCGACTCCAGGTCCTCCGCCTCCGTGCGGCATTGCAAAGGTTTTGTGCAAATTCAAATGACAAACATCAGCGCCTATGATTCCCGGATTTGTAATTCCGCATTGTGCATTCATATTTGCTCCATCCATATAAACCTGTCCACCGCTGGAATGAACAATGTCAATTATTTCCGATATTCTGCTTTCAAATACTCCGTGTGTTGATGGATATGTAATCATTATACATGAAAGATTTTCTCTGTTTTCTTCGGCTTTTTTTCTAAGATCATCAACATTTATATTTCCTTTTTCATCGCAGTCGATAACTGTTATTTTCATTCCTGCCATTGCTGCGCTTGCGGGATTTGTTCCATGCGCCGATGAAGGAATGAGAGCAATATTGCGATACGGTTCTCCGCAATGTTTTTGATAATTGCGAATTGTTATCAATCCTGCATATTCGCCTGCCGCACCTGAATTTGGCTGTAAAGACGTTGCCGCAAAGCCTGTGATTATTGATAAGTCTTTTTCGAGTTCTTCAATCAGTTCCGCATAACCTTGCGCCTGTTCGACAGGAACAAAAGGGTGAACAGATGTAAATTCAGGAAAACTGAGCGGCAACATTTCAACAGCCGCATTCAGTTTCATTGTACACGAGCCAAGCGCAATCATACTGTGAGCGAGAGAAATATCGCGACGTTCGAGTTTTTTTATATAGCGCATCATTTCGGTTTCCGAATGATATTTATTGAAAATATCCTGCTGCAATATTTCACTTTGTCGGGCAAACTTATTGTCTATTTTGGTATTACCGCAGTCGCAATCGTTAATTTTTGATTTACCGTTATTAAATATTTTAAGCAAAGTATGAATTTCGTCGCAGTTTGTGAGTTCGTCCATGCTTATGCGGATTGTTTTTTTATCGGTATAATACAGATTTATTTTATTTTCGAGCGCTGTCTTTTTTATCTGTTCTACATCTGCATTAAGAATTTCTATTGTATCGAAAAAATGTTTACTTGCAAGCGAATATCCCGCAGATTCAAGTTTTGCAGCAAAAGTGGCTGCATAATGATGTATTTGCGAAGCAATTTGTCTTATTCCCTGCTGCCCGTGATAAATGGCATACATTCCTGCAATTGTTGCCATAAGAGCCTGGGAAGTGCAAATGTTTGATGTTGCCTTTTCGCGTTTAATATGCTGTTCGCGTGTTTGTAAACTCATTCGTAAAGCTTTGTTGCCGTGTCTGTCTATAGAAATTCCTATAATTCGTCCCGGCATGTTTCGTTTATATTCGTCACGGGTAGCCATATAAGCCGCCGAAGGCCCTCCATAACCTACAGGAACGCCCAAACGTTGAGTGCTACCTACAGCAATATCTGCGCCGAACTCGCCCGGTGCTTTCAAAATAGCAAGACTTAATATGTCGGCGCATACGCATACAAGAATTTCCCTGTCGTGGGCAACCGAACAGAAGTTTGAGTAATCGCGCAACTCTCCGTTTGCCGCAGGATATTGAACTATCGCTCCGAATGTCTTATTGTTGAAAGCCAAGTCTTCGTATTTACCTGTTTCAACTTCGATGTTGAGAGGCAAAGCTCGTGTTTTGATTACATCCAGAGTTTGGGGAAAAATATTTTCATCAACAAATAATATGTTTTTGCCTTCTTTTACCGCCATGCGCGAACGCTGATTAAACATCATAATCATTGCTTCGGCTGCCGCAGTGGCTTCATCAAGCAACGAGCAGTTTGCAACAGGCAAGGCTGTAAGGCTGCAAATAACCGTTTGAAAATTTATCAAAGCCTCCAGCCTGCCTTGCGAAATTTCGGCTTGATAAGGCGTGTAGGATGTGTACCATCCCGGATTTTCAAAAATGTTGCGTTGAATTACTGCAGGCATTGCCGTTCCGTAATATCCCATTCCTATTAAAGAACGATACGTTTTATTTTTTTTTGCAATTTCATAAAGTTTATTGTAAACCTGATATTCATTCAAAGGAGCATCAAGTTTAAGCGGTTCTTTGAGGCGAATAGATTCTGGAATAGTTTGGTTTACCAGTTCCCGTACGGATGAAACGCCTATTGTGTTAAGCATTCGGTTTACTTCGCATGGACGAGGTCCATTGTGGCGTGATATAAATTGTTCCGGCATCATGTTATAATTTTATAAATAATATAATATAAGTTTTATTAAGATATAAACACAATTTTCATGTGTTTCATTTTGCAAAGATAACAGAAATTTCATAAATAACGGGGATACATAATATTTTAAAAATTTGCGGAAAAAACCGCTTATCATATTGAGATGCCCGTATTTGCTTTGTCTCATAATATATATTATAAGACAGAAAAAAATGTAAAATCAGTAAGTATAAAAATTATGACATCAACATCAAGCACAGGCAGTTTGGAAACCATCGGCACCTTGCCGCTCATACCGGGCGAAAATATCTGCGGATTGGGCGCAAGTCTGCGCAGGAATGACGCAAATCTGCGCATCTTTGGCGAA
>JAISOH010000039.1 GCA_031275825.1 Prevotellaceae bacterium
TTGTTTTGTCCATTGCTGTGTGGGTTATATTACTAATAATCATAAATATACAAAATAAATATACAAAATAAATATCAATCAAACAGATTAAATTCAATTAATTATATTGTTTTTTGTTAGACTATAAACAGCTTCATAATCTTTCTTATTTTTTTCTACAAACATTAGGATGACGAACAAACAAAAAAATAAATAAAAAATGAAAACAAAATTTGCTATTGTATTATCAGGCTGCGGCGTGTACGATGGAAGCGAAATACACGAAGCCGTGGCGTCAATGCTGGCTGTTGATAAAAACGGCGGCTCGTATCAAATATTTGCTCCGAATACGGAACAGATGCATGCCATAAACCATTTATCAGGCGCCGAAACCAAACCAAATCGCAATATGCTTGAAGAATCGGCGCGAATTGCGCGTGGCGATATAAAACCGCTGTCGGAATTTGATGCCGGTTGTTTTGATGTTTTGCTTTTTCCGGGCGGCTTCGGAGCGGTGAAAAATTTATGCGACTACGGCGCAGCAGGAAGAAACTGTAACGTAAATCCGGATGTTGCAAAAGCCGTAAAATCGATGTTCGAGCGTAAAAAAATAATTGCAGCCGCATGTATCTCGCCCGTTTTACTTTCCCGCATACTTGGAAATATTACTGTTACGCTTGGCAATCCCGACGAAAATATGATTGCCGACATAAAATATTTCGGCGCAAGTCATGCGGTAAAAAATGTAAGTGATGTATGCGTTGATTCCGTCAACAAAATATTTACAACGCCCGCTTACATGTCGGCAGCCAACATTTCGGAAGTGTTTGCCGGTATGGATAATCTTGTAAAAGAAATTTTAAAATACAAATAAAAATACTTATTAATTGATAATGGAGAATGAAAATAATAACAAACAATATCTGGATTGCTTCACTGCTTTCGCAGTTCGCAATGACGAATAAACAACACGTAGCGTGTCATTGCGAACGAAGTGAAGCAAACCGGAATAATGGACAATGGAGAATGACGAACAAAACAAATTATCAATTATCCATTATTTTGGATTGCTTATTTGCGAATGCAATGAGGCTTTCTTTCTTAATTCTCAATAGTTTGTTTGCTTTCTGCTTCTACGCTACTGTTGATTTTTTTTACCAGTCCCTGCAATACCGTGCCCGGTCCCAGTTCTGTGAAACGTGTAGCGCCATCTGTGCACATGTTTTGTATGGTTTGAGTCCATCTTACGGGAGAGGTAAGTTGCCGTATCAGGTTTTCCTTAATGGAATTAGCATCGGTACGGGGCTTTGCATCCGTATTTTGATAAACGGGACAGACAGGTGCTGCAAACTGTGTTGTTTCAATGGCTGCTTTCAGTTCAATACGTGCCGGTTCCATCAGGGGAGAGTGGAATGCTCCGCCGACCTGCAAAACAAGTGCGCGCCGCGCTCCGGCTTCTTTCAGTTTTGCGCAGGCAGTTTCAACTGCGCTTACTGTTCCCGAAATTACAAGCTGCCCGGGGCAGTTGTAATTTGCTGCAACAACGGTTCCGTCAATATTTGCGCAGATTTCTTCAACTTTTGCATCATCCAGACCCATAACTGCCGCCATTGTTGATGGCTGTTTTTCGCAGGCTTTCTGCATTGCATTTGCGCGTGCGGCAACAAGTTTCAAACCATTTTCAAACGACAATGTTCCTGCTGCGGCAAGCGCCGAAAATTCGCCGAGCGAATGTCCTGCCACCATGTCGGGTTTGAAACCGGCAAGCAATTTTGCAAGAATTACCGAATGTATAAATATTGCGGGCTGCGTAACTTTGGTTTGTTTAAGGTCGGCATCCGTGCCTGAAAACATCAGGTCGGTAATGCGGAAACCGAGAATATCATTTGCTTTTTCAAACATTTTTTTTGCTTCGGCAAAGTTTTCATAAAGGTCTTTACCCATTCCTGTAAATTGAGCTCCCTGTCCGGGGAAAATATATGCGTTCATTGTATTTATCAATATTAAAATTTGAATGCAAATATAGGTGAAATTTTCAGAATTGCACGCAGACGGATAAAAATTTGTCTTCTGATTAAACCGTTTGCAATGACGGAATAAACAAATTTTCAACTGTCAATTATCAATTTTTATCCGTAATCATCTATTATTTAATTCCTGTGTAAATTTCGGCTACCCCGAATGTAAGCGTGATATTTCGCGTTTGCCGGAAACCTGCGTTTTGCAAATGCTGTATAAATTGCTTGCCTCTTGGAAATGACTTTACCGAACGGGGGAGATATTTGTATGCGTATTTGTTTTGCGAAAAAAATTGTCCTATAAGCGGTAGAATGTAGAAAAAATATATGGAATAAATTTGCCGTATAATAAAATTTTCGGGTATCGAAAATTCCAGTATGGTTACTATTCCATTGGGCTTTACCGCCTGATATATTTCGGATAAACCCTTGTCTAAATTTTCAAAATTACGAACGCCGAAAGCTACATTTACAGCATCAAAAGAGTTGTTTTTAAATTCAAGCGATTCGCCATCGCAGTATTTCAGTTCTATTTTGTTTGTAAGTCGTTTTTTTCTTATTTTTTCTTTTCCTTTTGCAAGCATTTTTTTTGAAATATCAACGCCAATTATTTTTTCGGCGTCTGTTTGCAGCAAAACTATTGCCGAATCGCCTGTACCTGTTGCTACATCAAGTATTTTTCGGGGTTTGTGGCGCTTCAGTTCCTTAACAAGTCGCTTGCGCCAAAATTTATCTGCGCCGAATGATAAAACATGATTGGTAAAATCATATTTTTCGGCAATATCATCAAACATTTTTGAGACATATTTTTTATTTGCCATAATTTCTTTTTTTAATCTTTAACTGTTTTCTATGATTTTTTCAATAGCCGTATCATAGATTTGTTTTATATGGTCGATTTTGCCGAAAAGTTCTTTGTCTATAATTATTTCCGATTCCGTAACGTTTCCTGTTTTAACGTAAGGCACGTTTTGAGATTTCATAAATTCAACAAACGAATCAATAATTTTTACATCAACCGAAACTACAGCTCTGCCTTGTGATTCGCCAAACAGAAATGCATCCCTGCGGATTTTTTCATCTGTTGTTACATCAAAGCCTAAATTCAGCGGCATTGCAGATTCTGCCAGCGTAACAAACAGTCCGCCGTCTGAAACATCGTGCGCGCTGCAAATCAGTTTGTTTTTTATAAGATGTTGCAGCGTTTGATGTAAATTGTATTCTTCTTCAATATTAAAATACGGAACAGGCGAAGCGGTAATTTTGTGATACGAATAAAGATATTCGGATGATGCAATATCTTCAACAGGTTTTCCCAGCAGAAATATAGCATCTCCGCTTTTACGAAAGGCAAGCGTCATTTGGTTTTTTTTGTTTTTCAAAATACCTAACATTCCTATTACGGGCGTAGGATTTACCGATTCTGTTTTTCCATCTATATTCGACTGGTTATAAAAACTGACATTGCCGCCTGTAACCGGCGTGCCGAAATATTCGCAGGCTCGCGACATTCCTTTTATTGCGCCTACAAACTGCCAGTATGATTCGGGATTATAGGGATTGCCGAAGTTTAAACAGTTTGTTATAGCGCATGGTTCGCCTCCGCTGCAAACTATATTGCGTGCGGCTTCGGAAACGGCAATCATTGTACCTGTTTCAGGGTCGGCTTTTACATAACGCGAATTGCAGTCGGTTGTAAAAACAAGCGCTGTGTCTGTTTTTTTTATATTTACAACAGCCGCATCTGAGGGCGTGTTTGTACTCATGTTTTTTGTGCCTACCATTGTGTCGTACTGCTCGTAAATCCAACGTTTTGATGCAATATTGGGATTTGAAATAATATACATTGCCACAGTTTTTAAATCTTTGGGTTGGGGGACGCTGTTTATATCAAATTTTTTATATTCGCTGTAATAAGCAGGTTCTTTATAATCTCTGTCGTAAACGGGAGCGCCGCCGCCAAGTACGAGCGTTGATGCGGGAACATCCGCAACCGGTTTGCCTTGATAGTAAAACAGTAAACGGTCTTCATCAATTATTTCGCCTATTATGGAACAGGCTAAATCCCATTTTTTGAAAATATCTTCTACAATTTTTTCCTTGCCTTTTTTAACAACAACAAGCATACGTTCCTGAGATTCGGAAAGAAGAATTTCCCATGCTTCGATATTTTTTTGGCGCAGGGGAACTTTATCAAGATAAATTTTCATTCCGCAACCTCCTTTTTCCGACATTTCAGATGTTGAACATATAATTCCTGCTGCTCCCATATCCTGCATACCTGCTACGGCATCTGTTCTGTTCAGTTCCAAAGTTGCTTCGAGAAGAAGTTTTTCCATAAAAGGGTCGCCAACCTGAATGGAAGGAATATCGTTTGCCGAATCTTCGGTAATATCAGCCGAAGCAAAAGTAGAACCGTGAATTCCATCCTTTCCTGTTGATGAACCTACAATATATACCGGATTTCCTTTGCCCCTGGCAATAGCCGAAATGATATTTTCCTTGCGTACCAGACCTGCCGACATTGCATTTACCAAAGGGTTCATATTGTAGCAGTCATCAAAAAACACTTCGCCGCCAACAACAGGAACACCAAAGGCATTGCCGTAATCTCCTATTCCTTTAACAACGCCTTTCAGCAACCATTTTGTACGGTCGGATTTAAGATTGCCGAAACGCAGTGAATTGAGTTGTGCAATTGGACGCGCTCCCATTGTAAAAACATCCCGATTTATTCCGCCCACTCCGGTTGCCGCTCCCTGATAAGGTTCTACAGCGCATGGATGATTGTGCGATTCGATTTTAAAAGCACAGGCATAACCGTTGCCTACATCAACAAGTCCTGCGTTTTCAGCTCCTGCTTCGGCTAAAACGTGTTTGCCTTTTTTGGGTAAAGTTTTAAGCCATTTTATCGAATTTTTATATGATGCATGTTCCGACCACATTACAGAATAGATGCTCAGTTCGGTAAAATTCGGCGTCCGTCCGAGAATTTCTTTTATCTTATCAAACTCTTCGGGCAATAAACCCATATCTTTGGCTGTTTGGTAATTGGTTTCTTCCATTATCCTTTTTGAATTTAGCCGCAAAGGTACGAAAATTATTAACAATTAGCAATAAATTAATGAATACAAAATCTTGCTGCAAATTTTCAGAGTGAAGCTATAAATGATATGTTACCGTTGTTCAAACCCGCAATTTAAAAATAATTTTATGTTTTTTTTGCTGTTTCGTTTCATTTTTATACATTTGCAAAATAAAATGATTGGGGTATTAGCTCAGTTGGCTAGAGTGTTTGACTGGCAGTCAAAAGGTCATCGGTTCGATTCCGATATGCTCCACAACGTAGATAAGTTATTGAAAATTATAAGTTTGCAAAGCAAATGACGTAATTAGATACACTTAAATACAATTTAGATACAATTATAATATACTACGCACTTTCTCAAAAAATTAAAGGAGAAAAAACAATGCGCAGAAAAAAAATTTAATCTATCCGCGCCTTAAAGACAGAGGTGGTGATTTAACAAAACGATGACATCCGCATATTTTAGCTAATGTCATCGTCAGTTTTTTTACAAATATTGTTATTCCGGAATATTTACCAATCTGTTAAAATCATAATCTTTGGGATTTCCCAGATATTTACGTGCTGCTTCGTAATCTTTTTCGATAATATACTGCAATCCGTAACGATATATCATTTGACATTTGTTTCCTTTCATATTTACAAGGCGGGTTGCAATTTTTCCTGTTTCAGGGTCAATCATATCTTTCAAAAAAACGCCTTTTATGTCTCCGCGTTGATTTCCTGTAACCATACAGCCCGTGTAGCCCCGGTCATAAAGTATTTTCACTCCCATTCCAAGCAAATTGCAATAAAACAGGTCGAATGCTTTTGGAGCAATGCAGCGTAATTCGTAGCCCAGTTCTACGGGTCGTGTTTTTACGTTAAGATTCAATTCTTTAAGTTTGTTTTGAACCAGTACGTTAAAAATATGGGCTTTACTCACAGTTCCAAGTTCCGGATGTCCGTGTTCATCGTATGTAAATGTAACTCCCGAATTTTTCAGTTCTTCGTCGGGCAGATTGTGGAAAACGCCTTCGCTGACTATTGCTACTCCGTATGGTATTCCCATGATTTTGCGTTTAACGATTGATGAAATAATAAGTTTAACGATTTTGTCAAGAGTTACCGGATTTTTTTCGCTGAACATTTCGGGAATTATAATCATTGGAGCATGGCTTGCAGCGCCGATTCCAAAAGCCAAATGACCGGCTTCGCGTCCCATTGCGCAAAGCACAAACCAAACTCCGCTTGTACGCGAATCTTCGTACACGGCTGCCGTAATTCGAGTTCCTTCGTCTTTTGCAGACTGGTAACCGAAAGTAGAAATTCCTTCTGGCAGAGGAAGGTCGTTGTCAATAGTTTTGGGAACATGAATATTTTGAATTTTAACATTATGTTCAGCCAGATAATTTGATATTCGAGTTGCTGTTGACGCCGTATCATCGCCTCCGATTGTAACCAAAAGTTTAATATTGTTTTTTACAAAAAAATCGGGATTAAATTCTTCGTTTGCAGGTTTATATCTGCTCATTTGTAGCATAGAACCTCCAATATTAAAAATATTATCGGCAAATTCGAAATTAATTTCAACAGTTTCGGCTTTTCCATTGAACAGATTTCTGTAACCTTCGTGCAAGCCGATTACTCTGTAGCCTGCTGCAAGAAATTGTTTTGATACTGCACTGATAACGGTGTTTATTCCGGGAGCCGGACCTCCGCCGCAAAGAATAAGAATTGATTTTTGTTCGCTCATGTTTTTTGTAATTTATTTGTTTGTAAAATGTGTATTTTATGTATTTGTATATTAGCATTTTGTAAAAATAATATTTGTATTATCATTATTTTTCATAATTTTGTACAACGAAAAAACACACAAAATTATAAAAATTATGGTAAATTACAAAGAATTAGGATTGGTAAATTCTAAAAAATTGTTTGAAAAAGCAATTACAGGCGGGTATGCGATACCTGCATTTAATTTTAACAATATGGAACAAATGCAGGCAATTATTGCCGCCTGCGTAGAAACAAAATCGCCTGTGATTTTGCAGGTTTCGAGCGGAGCGCGCAAATATGCAAACCAGACTCTTTTGCGATATATGGCTCAGGGCGCTGTTGAATATGCAAAAGAACTGGGTTATGCAATTCCCGTTGTGCTGCATTTGGATCACGGCGATACTTTTGAACTTTGCAAATCGTGCATCGAAACAGGTTTTTCGTCTGTGATGATTGATGGTTCGCATCTTCCTTACGACGAAAATGTTGCTCTTACAAAAGCGGTTGTCGAATTTGCGCATAAACACGATGTAAGCGTTGAAGGCGAACTTGGAGTGCTTGCAGGCATTGAAGATGAAGTTGCAGCAGAGCATCATACATATACTGAACCGGCACAGGTTGAAGATTTTGTTAATAAAACGGGAGTTGATTCTTTGGCTATTTCGATAGGAACATCTCACGGAGCAAACAAATTCAAGCCCGATCAGTGCACGCGCAATGCCGATGGAATACTGGTGCCTCCTCCACTGCGTTTCGATATTCTCGAAGAAATAGAAAAACGTATTCCGGGGTTTCCTATTGTACTTCACGGTTCATCATCCGTTCCACAGGATAAGGTTGCAACTATCAACAAATACGGAGGAGCGTTGAAAGATGCCATCGGAATTCCCGAAGACCAGTTGCGTAAAGCGGCATCTTCGGCTGTTTGCAAAATCAATATTGACAGCGATGGTCGTTTGGCTATGACTGCAGCGGTTCGCGAAGTGTTTGCAACAAAACCTGCCGAATTTGACCCGCGCAAATATCTGGGACCCGCCCGCGATGCGCTCAAAGAACTTTATAAACACAAGTGCATAAACGTTCTCGGAAGCGCAGAAAAGGCGTAAAAACAGGACAGACAAACAAAACGTCATTGCAAGGGATGAATGAAATAACGAAGCAACCGAAACCAACGGAGTTAATACGGAAAAGATTTAAATTTCCGTTCGGGGTAACGTCTTTCGCTGCGTCGCAGATAAAAGCAAGTTCCTGTCTGCGCAAAATGTAATTTTGCTTTTTAATCGAATGCAGGCAGAGCCTGCGTTGAACGGGGCATGTATTTTGAAATATTAATTATCATTTCCCATTTTGCCTGAGGAAATTGATTCGTTATATTCATTTCTAATAAAAAACATATATTCGCCTTTTTGTAACGGCAGGAAATTATTTTATCTGTTACAGGCTTTTTTATCAAATAGTTATACACAGGAACAGCAGTATTGTCCCTTTCATAATAGTGCGTTCTGTAAACGCTGATAATATAATCTCTTTGTATTGGCTTATTAATGCGGTTTATCACAGAATCAGGTAATTTTATACACCTGTTGTGCATTTAGGAAATATTGCATTTGATAATATTTAAGAGACGGTTAAAGACAAATAAATTGAGGTATTGGATCATCGTTAAAGCTGTGATTTTAGATATAATTCTTGTAGCCAAACCGTCAAAAGTTTTAGCAAAATTAACATTCATAGAGAACTATCTGTCAAGCTGCGAAAACAGGGTTTCAATTCGTTTACGTTTTCGGCGTTTTAATTTGGAAAATTCGGTCGGGT
>JAISOH010000094.1 GCA_031275825.1 Prevotellaceae bacterium
AATGTCTAAATCACGTTGATACGATGCACAAGATGGCAGATGTATATATCGAGCGCGACTGGAATGTTATTGATGAAGCAAATCGAAAAGTGATTGACTATGTTTTTTCGTAAAAATATCGTAAAGAAAACATCCGAAATATCGGTTAAATTTAACCGCAACTTTGGAAAAACAAAAAGCGGCAATCTTCTAAAAGCCGCTTTATTGTTGGGAATTATTTTGTGACCTCGGAGGGGATCGAACCCTCGACCCAATGATTAAGAGTCATTTGCTCTACCAGCTGAGCTACGAAGTCTGTTTAAAGAAGTGCAAAGGTAATAATAATTTACAATATTTCTGCAAAATTATGTTTGTCATTTTAAATTTACAGTCAATACGGCATCCTGCATTAAATTAAAATTTATATATTTGCAAATTATATTAATCAAATAAAAATGAAAACAGCAACATATTATATTTTAATTGTCATGGCAATAATTTTAACAAATTCGAGTAAAGAAAAATCAAATATCTCAACCAATCCTCTTTTGCAGGAATGGAATACGCTGCATCAAACGCCGCCATTCGATAAAATCAAAAACGAACATTATTTGCCCGCTTTTGACGAAGGCATGAGTCGTTTGCGTGAAGAAATTAATCAAATAACGAACAATCCCGATGTTCCTGCGTTTGAAAATACAATAGAAGCGCTGGAACGAAGCGGTGAATTGCTGGCAAGAACAGAAGAAATATTTTTTAACCTTATGAACGCCGAAACAAATCCGGAAATGCAGGAAATAGCATTAAAAGTACAGCCAAGACTTACTGAACTCGAAAATGACATATCATTAAACGAAAAACTTTTTGTACGAGTAAAAGCAATTTATGACAGTCGTGATAATATTAACTTGAATACCGAACAAAAAATGCTGATAGAAAAAACATATAAAAGTTTTTCGCGCAAGGGAGCAAATCTTAATGACAGCAAACGCAACGAATATCGCAGAATAACCGAAGAACTCGGAACGCTATCGTTGAAATTCAGACAAAACGTACTTGCCGAAACAAACGACTATACGTTAAATATTACCGATAAAAATGATTTGGCGGGATTGCCCGAAAATCTTATCGAAGAAGCCGCAGAAACGGCAAAATTAAAAAAACAGGAAGGATGGACTTTTACGCTTCAAGCGCCAAGTTTGTCGCCGTTTTTGAAATATGCCGAAAATCGCAATTTGCGCGAACAAATATGGAAAGCATATGACAGACGAGGAGCAAACGGCAATGAAAATGATAATCGTAAAATTGTAAAACAAATTGTAAATTTGCGCATGAAAATGGCTAATCTGTTGGGATACAACACTTATGCCGATTATGTTCTTGAAGAACGCATGGCCGAAAATCCTGAAAATGTTACAAAATTACTGAATCAGCTTTTTGAAGCGGCAAAACCAGCTGCAAACAAAGATGTTTCGGAAGTCGCAGATTACGCTAAATCGAAAGGTTTCACCGAACAGTTTATGCCTTGGGACTGGAGTTTTTACAGCGAAAAACTTAAAGCCGAAAAATATAATGTAAATGACGAAGCGCTTCGTCCGTATTTCAAACTCGAAAATGTAATAAACGGCATTTTCAAACTTGCCGATACCTTGTATGGTTTGAAATTTACGGAAAACAAAGGGATTGCCGTTTTTCATCCGGATGTGAAAACTTACGAAGTAAACGATGAAAACGGAAAATTCATGGCTGTTTTATATCTTGATTTTTTTCCGCGAAAAGGCAAAAACAACGGCGCATGGATGACAAGTTATCGCGATGTACAAATTATTGATGGAAAAGAAATTCGCCCTCTTATTTCGGTTACATGCAATTTTACCGTACCAACTGAAACAAAACCGGCATTATTGACTTTCGACGAAGTTGAAACTTTTCTTCATGAATTTGGACACGCCCTGCACGGAATACTGGCGCGAGGAACTTACAAATCGCTTACGGGGACAAACGTTATGTGGGATTTTGTAGAACTTCCATCACAATTTATGGAAAATTATTGCATCGAAAAGAAATTTCTTGATTTGTTTGCTATACATTACCAAACGGAAGAACTTATTTCGCAGCAACTTATTGATAAAATTATTGCGGCAAAAAACTATAACGAAGGTTTCGCAACGCTTCGTCAATTAAGTTTTGGCATGCTTGATATGGCTTATCATTCAATAACTTCCGAAATTAGCGATGATATCGAAAAAATTGAAAAACAAGCAATGGCAAAAACACAGCTATTGCCTGTCATCGACAGTTGTTTGAGATCAACTTCGTTTACGCATATTTTTTCAGGCGGATATGCGGCAGGATATTACAGTTACAAATGGGCGGAAGTTCTTGATGCAGATGCTTTTTTATTATTTAAGCAAAACGGAATTTTCGACAGAGAAACGGCAACATCATTTCGTAAAAATATTTTGGAAAAAGGCGGCTCCGAACATCCGTCAATACTCTACAGACGCTTTCGCGAGCAGGAACCTTCAATTAAAGCCTTGCTGATTCGCTGCGGATTTCTATAATATTGATTTTTTATATGAAATATATGTTGAACTTTAAAATAATATTATTACTTTGCATTTGAATTATAAACTAAAAAACAGAAAAATATGATTTAGAATAAAATACAGATAATTAGATAAGTAAAATAGCGCTTTGCTGTATTCTTGTTTCAGAAACTTCACCGTTTCTCGAAACAAACAGAAATAAGTATAATGCTTGCTTCGCGGGCTTATATCTTGTTATGTGGGTAAAGGCGAAGACCTCTGAAACGGATTTAAGGTAGTTTTTTTATCATAAACTGAAAAAATCCGATGACGGAAAAACCACCACAATATATAAACAGAATTGCAGTTATTACCAAAAAATACAGAATGAAACTACCAAAACATTTAAATCATACAGCAGGAAAGAACAAAAATTATCTAAAAACGGGCAAAACCAGCAAAGCCGTAACCGCAGGAGAAAAATAATTTTTTATATAAAGTCTAATAAATTTTTATAAATAATTGTGATTTATAATATTAAAAATCAACAATTTCGTTTTAGTGTAATTGAAATTTTCGACTGTATTCTATATAATTAAAAACCGACAGGTCGATGGTATATAACAGACACAGATTTTTTATGAAAAAAAATTTAATTTTGTTGGTAGCCATAATTGGCTTTGGAATTAGTGCAAATGCATCTTGCGTTACAGTAAGTTTAAAAGGAAGTGATTGGTCTCCGAATTGCACGTCAAATTATCTTGAATTGAAAAACCATTGTAGCGTTAGTAGAATGTAAAGGTTCGTTACTATGATGAAAGGCGCGGTAAATGGATTGAAGAAACAGTATATGTTTATGGAAATGCCAATTATGGCATTTGGTTTAATGGAACACGTTGGAATATTGTCAGGCAGGGAGAAGCAAACTGATAAGCTATTTAAATTCAACAAAAAACAATATAATTAATTTAATTTCAATTTGTTAGTTGATATTTATTTTGTGTTTTTGTGATTATTAGCAACATGATTTACAAAGCGATGAACAAAACA
>JAISOH010000095.1 GCA_031275825.1 Prevotellaceae bacterium
AATGTCTAAATCACGTTGATACGATGCACAAGATGGCAGATGTATATATCGAGCGCGACTGGAATGTTATTGATGAAGCAAATCGAAAAGTGATTGACTATGTTTTTTCGTAAAAATATAGTAAAGAAAACATCCGAAATATCGGTTAAATTTAACCGCAACTTTGGAAAAACAAAAAGCGGCAATCTTCTAAAAGCCGCTTTATTGTTGGGAATTGTTTTGTGGGCCCAGTAGGGCTTGAACCTACGACCCCCTGATTATGAGTCAGGTGCTGCTAACCAACTGAGCTATGGGCCCTCAAAAAAAACATTATTTTTTTGTTTTAAGCCGCAAATTTACAACCTTTGTTGTCGATTTCCAAATTTAAATCAAAATAAAATGAAAAAAAAATATTTTTTAGATAGCCTTAATAATGATATTCGTAACATTATCTTTGATTTAGGCGGTGTTATAATAAATGTTGACTATCATAAAACAGAAAATGCTTTTAAAAATCTGGGAATTTCAGATTTTGACAGAATATTTTCACAGGTACGGCAAAGTAAAATTGTTGATAAACTTGAAACCGGCAATATCTCGCCTGCCGAATTTCGTAAAAATCTGCGTGAATTATGCAGATTCAACATATCTGATACCGGCATTGATGATGCATGGAATGCAATGATATTGGATTTTCCGTGCGACAGAATCGCCATACTTGACAAATTACGCTTGAATTACAGAATATTTTTACTTAGCAACACCAATCAGATTCATATTGACTATTGCATGCGAAATCTGAACTTTGGTATGATAAAATCAAAATTTGAAAAAATGTATCTTTCACACGAAATACACATGCGAAAACCGGATAAGAAAACATATCAATTTGTTTTGAATGACGCGCAACTGCAAGCATCACAAACCTTATTCATCGATGATACTGCAATAAATGTTGAAGGCGCAAAACTTGCAGGACTAAACGCTTATCATCTTGCAAACGGAGAAACTGTAAATAATTTATTCGATTAATAAAAATTAGATGAATACCGGTAAAAATAAAAATATTTTTGCCTTGTATAAAAATTAATTTTGTTACCTTTGCAATTATTCTATCAAATTGAATGGTCAGTAAAGAACAAAAAATAACGAACATAAGGTTGCGCAGTTCATACTTATCGTCGATTATAAGTATGTCGCTTGTGCTTTTTTTGCTTGGTATTGCAGGGCTTTTCTTTATTAATGCAAAACAGCTAACAAAATACTTTCGCGACAGTATTTATATAGATGTATATCTTAACGATGATTTGAAAGAAAGCGACATTTCGCAGTTTCGCAAACATCTTGATATTGCGCCTTATACGCGCGAAACCAAATACATTTCAAAAGATGATGCGGCAAGGAATTTTGAAAAGCAAATGGGAAAAGATTTTTTGGCAATACTTGATGGTAATCCCTTACCCGAATCAATAGAAATATGGATATCATCAACCTATTCGTCTATCGACAGCATCAGCGTTATTCAGCAGCAACTTGAATCGATGCCGCAAGTAGAATCGGTGAAATATGAAAAATCGGTTTTGAATTTGGTAAATGCAAACATTCGTAAAATAAATCTGATAATGGCAATATTTATTTTATTATTGCTGTTTGTATCAATGGTTCTTATAAATCACACCATTCGTTTGTCGGTATATGCAAAACGCTTTGCAATTCATACAATGAAACTTGTTGGAGCTACCAAATCTTTCATAAGCAAACCATTTTTATTACAAAGCGTTGTGCGCGGAATTATTTCAGGACTTATTGCAATTATAATGTTATATGGAGCAATTTATGCTTTACAGTCGGAATTTAGAGGAATACTTGAATTTACCGATTTTGCAACAATGCTGTTTCTTTTGCTTTCAATATTACTTCTTGGTATAGGAATTAACTATCTTTCAACATATTTTGCAGTCAGAAAATATATACGAATTGATTTTGACAAACTGTATTATTAAATCTTTTACATAAAATTAAATATAAAATAATGGCAACATTAAAAAAAATTACTCAAATAAAGGATAGCGGGAACAAAAATTTTGCAATACCTCGACAAAATTACAAACTAATGGCAATAGGTTGCGCAATTATATTTTTAGGATTTTTGCTAATGATTGGAGGTGGAAATGAAGATCCGGCAAAGTTCGATGCTGCAGAAATGTTCAGTTTTCGACGCATAACGCTTGCGCCGATAACAGTAATTGCAGGATTTATTTTTGTAGGATATTCAATAATGCGCAAGCCTAAAGAAAATAAATGAACTGGTTCGAAGCACTTATCCTCGGTATTGTACAGGGCATTACCGAATTTTTGCCGGTAAGTAGCAGTGGTCATTTACAAATAGGCGCTACACTGTTTAATATTGATTCAGCAGGAAACATGTCGTTTGCAGTTGTTGTACACGCCGCTACGGTATTAAGTACAATAGTTGTCTTTTGGAAAATTACAGTAAAACTTTTTACGGGATTGTTGAAATTTAAATGGAACACAGAAACCGAATATATAGCCAAACTTGCCGTATCGATGATTCCTGTTGCAATAGCAGGAGTTTTTTTTAAAGATGAAATTAAAACAATTTTCAGCGGCGGACTTGTAACTGTCGGAATTTGTCTGTTTATCACAGCAATATTGTTAACATTTTCATATTATCTCAAACCGCGCACAAAAAATAACATATCATTTATTGATTCGTTCATAATTGGAATTGCACAGGCAATAGCCGTACTTCCCGGGCTTTCGCGTTCAGGCAGCACAATAGCGACAGGTTTGATGCTTGGAAATAAAAAAGAAAATGTTGCCCAGTTTTCATTTCTTATGGTTTTGATTCCGATAATTGGCGAAGCATTGCTTGATTTGTGCAAAGGAGAATTTTCCTGCAATGCTTCAATACCGGCAACAGCCATGATTGCAGGATTTTTGAGCGCATTTGTTTCGGGATTGTTTGCATGCACTGTAATGATAAATATTGTAAAACGCGGAAAACTTGTCTGGTTTGCCGTTTATTGTGCAGTAGCGGGAACAGTAGCTTTCATATTTTCATAAATCGTATATTTTGATTACAAGTTAGCAGTATTATTTTTCGTACAAAAATCTTTTAATACTTTTTTTCGGGGTTTTTTCAAACTCTTCGGGATAAAGTTTTATTCGCGCTATTTGACTGTAATTCGGAAGTTTTTTATTTAATTCATTTTTTTCGTCTTCCAAAATTTTTTCCAAATCGCTGTCGCTTAAATTTTCTGAATATGCAAGTTCGTAGTCGGGATAAATAAGCGCCGTTAATTTACCATCATTGTCAACTACAATCGATTCGTTTATATACGGCAAATTGTTAAGTCTGTCTTCTATTTCTTCAGGATAAATATTTTGTCCCGAAGGTCCGAGTATCATATTTTTGCTGCGTCCTTTTATATAAAGGTATCCATCTTTATCAATAACTCCCAAATCTCCGGTATGAAACCAACCATCGGCATCGAATGCATTTTTTGTTGCTTCGGGGTTTTTATAATATCCTGAAAACACATTTTCGCCTTTCACAACAATTTCGCCTATTCCTGTTTTCGGATTCGGGCTGTCTATTTTCAACTGCATGCACGGTATCGGTTTTCCGCATGAATAAATATGGTGTGTTGTCCAATCGTCGTACGAGATAAGAGGTCCACATTCTGTCATTCCGTAGCCTACGGTATATTGAAATCCTATTTTCTTGAAAAACGCTTCTGCCTCGCTGTTGAAAGCTGCGCCTCCAATTACGACCACCAGCACATTATCGCCAAACGAATGGTTCAATAATTTCAATATTTTCTTTTTTATTGCCTGTTTTATTATTGGCAGTTTCATTAAAAAGTGCAAACTTGGTTTATCAAGCATGGGTTTTATTTTTCGTTTGAATATTTTTTCCACAATAAGTGGAACTGATATTATAAGTCGCGGTTTTACCGAAGAATATGCTTCGAGAATTATTTTCGGAGTAGGCATTCGTGTAAGAAACTGTATATGACAGCCGGAAACAAGCGTAAAAACTATTTCAAATATTAATCCGTACATGTGAGCCATTGGCAACATTGCAACAACTCCGCCGCCCTGCAACTGGGGCAAGGCTGTAAATGCAAATTCGAGATTTGCTTTAAGCGACCTGTACGGAAGCATTACTCCCTTAGAAAATCCTGTTGTTCCGGATGTATAGTTTATAATTGCAAGATCTTCGCTGCTGTCGTGATAATATTTTACATCTTCGGGAGTTATTCCGTTTCTGTATTTTTCGTTGAAAATATTATCAATAATACTGTTCAGTTTATTTATAGATGCTTTTTTTGCATATAAAAATTTAAAATCATTTATTTGAATTATTGCATTTACGTTCTGTATTTCGTCGGCGCTTAATCCTTCCCATACGACATCGCCTGCAAACAAAATTTTTGATTCGGAATGATTTATGATGTTGTGTACATTGTCTGGCTTAAATTCGTGAAGAACAGGCACGGCAACCGCTCCGTATGTAACTGTTGCAAGAAACGAAATTGCCCAGTTCGACGAATTTCGTCCTGCCAGAGATATTTTGTCTCCTTTGTTTATTCCGCACTGTTCAAAAACTATATGCAATCTGGCTATATGCATGGCAATATCTTTGTATTTGTTTGCTTCGCCGCGATAGTCGGACAATGCCGGAGATTCCCAGTTATTTTTTATACAATCTTCAATATACGAATTAAAATTTTTATACATACTATATACATATTAACGATTTAGTTATAAATGAATTTCCCTTTTTCGGTAATGATTGTTAATTTTTTTTCTGCAGATTTTATTACTTTTCCTATTATTTGTGCATCTATGTTAAATTTTTCAGATGTTTTGATTACAGTTTCGGCTTTTTGCCGGTTTACATAAATTTCAAGACGATGTCCCATGTTATAAACCTTATACATTTCTTTCCATGCGGTTTGTGATTCGTTTTGTATAATTTTAAAAAGCGGCGGAACAGGAAACATGTTGTCTTTTATAACATGACAGTTTTCGATAAAATTCATAATTTTTGTCTGTCCTCCTCCCGAGCAGTGAACTATTCCGTGAATATCGGTACGCATTGTTTTAAGAATTTCGGCTACGACAGGCGTATAGGTTCGAGTTGGCGACAAAACAAGTTTTCCGACAGTTAATCCCGTATCAGGTTCTATATCGGTTAATTTATATTTACCCGAATATACAAGATTTTCGGATATTGCATTGTCGTATGTTTCAGGATATTTTTTCGCAATCTCTTTACAGAAAACATCATGCCGTGCCGATGTAAGTCCGTTACTTCCCATACCGCCGTTGTATTCATCTTCGTAAATCGCTTTTCCGTACGATGATAATCCGACAATAACATCTCCGTCTGCAATATTTGCATTATCAATTATTTTATTTTTTTCGATACGCGCAGTTACGGTACTGTCCACTATTATGGTACGGACAATATCGCCAACATCTGCCGTTTCGCCGCCTGTAAGTGTAATATTTACACCAAAGTTTTTCATTCTCTGTATAAATTCCGATATTCCGTTTATTATTTCGGCTATAACATCGCCGGGTATTAATTTTTTATTTCGTCCTATTGTCGACGATAAAAGAATGTTGTCGGTAATTCCTGTGCAAAGCAAATCGTCTATATTCATCACAATAGCATCTTGCGCTATTCCTTTCCATACGCTCATGTCGCCTGTTTCTTTCCAGTAGGCATAAGCCAGCGACGATTTTGTTCCTGCTCCGTCGGCATGCATAGCAATACAGTAATCATCGTTGCCGCAAAGAATGTCAGGAACAATTTTACAGAATGGTTTTTTGAAAAGACCTTTATCCAGATTTTTTATGGCATTGTGTACATCGTATTTTGATGCCGATACTCCTCTTTTGCCATATCGTGAATCATCGTTGATAATATTTTGATTTTCTTTATTCATTTATATATCAGATAAAATGATATTTTTTTTGACAAGCCAGATTTTTCTGTTTTTCATATTTTCAGGCAAAATTAATTATTTTTTTATTAATTCCAATCTCAAAAAAACTCTTACACCAAAAAAGTTTTATTCATTTGAATTGTAGAAGACAATATTTGAATTTAGAAACTGCCAAAATGAAATATTAAATATTCATTTTTTATTTTTTGCAATGTTCTTATTGAAAATGCAATTCTTATCATGCGCTAATTTTTTTATGTTATATGATGTTTGTTCATAATTTTTTTTTACTTTTGTTGCTTGAAATCGGGGTGTAGCACAGTTGGTAGCGCGCTACGTTCGGGACGTAGAGGTCGGATGTTCGAGTCATCTCACCCCGACAAAGCTTGTAAGACTTTAAAAATAAGTTAATTGTAAAATTGCTGAAACTAAAAAAATACAGTAAAATACAATTAAATACACTTAAAATTAAAATATTGAATACTACGCATTTATGTTTCTCAAAAAAATTAAAGGAGAAAAAACAATGCGCAGAAAAAAATTTTAATCTTGCCGAACCTTAAAGACAGGGGTGGTAATTTAACAAAAAAGTGGTTTGTTGAGTTATCTCAACGCAATCCGAAAACAGGCGAAATGGTCATGTTTCGCGCCGAAAAGTTGAATAATATACACATCATTTTTCTACTTATACAGAACTCATGTTTTTGTCGTTTCGCCCGTGCAGCGAACGGTATCAATTCCGCCGAGCGAATTTTCAAACAGAAAATACTGCTCATCAGGCAGTTTATTTATTATGCTGTAATATTGATATTTAGGCAGCAGTTCGACGTTGGGACTGTCGGTTTTGAATATGGCAACTTCCAGTTTTTCAGGTATGTTTTCAAGATTTTTGATTATGGCATTAATATTCACAGTATAAGCAAAATCTGCAGACAGTTCGCCGATGCGGATGTTTTGAGTTGCGCCGCCGGCAAAGTACGCTTTTGCATACATGAATCTCGTTTGAGCGGCATTGTAATTGGCGTAATGAGTCAGATATTCAGGCTGTTCAGCGGTAATGTTTTTCATTTTCGGCTGCCAGGTAAGAAAATTTTTCAGACTAAAAATTTCCGGCGACTGCGAAAGATTTTTAACATCTGCGCGCAATACGTCAAATTCTATTGTTGCAATGCCTTCATTTATATCTATCGTAAACTCTTTTACAGTATCGCTTTGAAAGAACAGGTTTGAATCAGGTATTTTAAGAAACAGTTCGTTAATTATAATGTCCTTAAAATCAACGGTAACGCGACTGTCAAAATCGGGCGTATAAGTTTCGTCAAGCAGTATTTGGCTACCTGCATATAATTGAATACGCACATCTTCAGCACTTTCCAAAACGAGTTTGGGAAGATTGCCTGCAAAACACAAGCCCTGAGGTCGCGATATGACTGTTATTTCTGACATATCGCAAAAGTATGTGTGTTTTATCTGAAATTAAAGGACAAAAAAGCCCCGCCGAAATCGGCGGGGCGGCAATCAATAAATTTAATTTCTCTATAAACTCATTGCTTTTTCGATAGCATCTTTTACAAAGGCATTAAGCGTTCGTCCTTTTAATTTTGCTGCAATTACTGCCTTACGATGCAATTCAGGTGTCAGACGCACATTAAAATTGCCTTTATAACTTTTTTCGACAGGAATTTTATCGCACTTGCAATCTTTTATATGTTCGTCCACCATATAATAAAATGCCTGCTTAAGTTCGTCTACCGACTCTCCCTCAAAAGTAATAAGGTCGTTAATTCCCTCTATTTTTCCAAAAAAAACATTATCATCAGCAGAAAAATTCACCGAACCAATGAAACCTTTATAAGTTAATATATTATTCATATTTTTATTTTATTTAATTAATCCTTTGTTTTTCAATTCATTTGTAACAATATCCAATTGATAGAATTTCATAATATTACTTGGATGTGGTTTATGCAGTTTTATTTTATGCTCTTTTTTTTCAAAACATACTCTTGAACCTGCTCCCTGCACTTCGTTATATCCAAATGCCGACAATAACGTTTGTAATTCGTTATATGTAAAATCTTTCGGCTTCGAAATCAATCTTGCTATCAGTTTATCTATCTTTGACATCTGTTATTTTTTCACAAAGTTAAGAAATAATTTTCATTGCAACTAAATTTCAGTTGCTTTTTTCATTAAATAATCTTAACATGAGAAAAATTATTTATCTTGAATGCGGCTTGAGCCATGTTGTGTAGTTTAAAGTTTCGGCTACGTAATAAGTTGTACCATGATACGGACTGAACGAATAAATTCTTATCTGGCAATCGCATGTTTCCGTATGATACTGACCGCCGGCATTATACTGTTCTTCCGTTGGCGGCGCCTGTACCGGCGATGGAAATGTTGTTTTTTCCAATCTTGCAGACTGACCTCTCGGAAGATTGTTATAATGTTCGCGCATGTAATAGTACGCTCTATTTTATATCTGATAATTTTCAACCATTTTTTGTCTGTTTTTTTATTTGTTTTTTACCGATTTACTTGTATTCAAAGTTACGGAATTCTGCATTATTCTCGCTTTTATTTTATCGCCATTTAATAAAATAATACCTTCGTAAGGAACGACTAACTCCATCCATTATAAATCATATAATTAAATCCTTACATATTTCTTTGCTTTATTTTAATTGACAACAGTGATTTAAAATATAACTGCTATTTTTTCATTGCATTTATCAGATAAACAACCTGTCCTTCATCAAGAACTTCGTCGGATTGCATGTTGTTTTTTTTGCATAAATCGCGCAATTTCACTCCATACTGCTGCGATATGTTTTTTAATGTTTCACCCGCTTCGGCAACATGCATGGGAAAATCTTTTCCTGCTTTCGATTTTTTGGCTTCAATATAAACAATGTCATCTTTATCCGGTTGTTCATTTTTACCTGCATCATTGTATTTTCTAATCTGTTCCGCCGACATTTTAAACTCATCTCCTATTCTTTCGTAAGTGTCGTTGTATTTGGCAATGACGTATTTTACTCCGTTTCTTTTATTTATGCTACGATTGAGCGTTATCACAAAATTATCAATATTATATTCGCGCATTGCTTCCGAAGGTTTTTTTATAATTTCAGCCTGTTCGATTTCCTTTTTGTATTTGTCGTGAGTTTTGTTTACAGTTGCGGTTTCAGGCGATGGCACATAATTTTTATCATCATATTTATATAATTGAAAATCTTCAATTATTTTTATCAGCATTTCGGCATAATTCGTAGCGGTTGCATATCCTGCCTTTTTCAAACCCCGCGCCCAGCCTTTGTAATCGGTTATTTTCAAATCGAACAGAGATGCATAACGCTGACGATAACGAAGAAAATCGGAATGGTCAACAAAGGATTCTTCATCGGTAGCATACGAACGAAAACATTCATTGGGCATATCATCATTGTGATAAATTTTACGTCCCTGCCAGCCTGCACATTTTATTCCGAAATGATTTTTACCGCTAACAGTCAAATAACTGTTTCCATTGTTTGACTCCAAACATGCCTGCGCCAATATTATGCTTGCCGGAATTCCGTAGGATTTCATTTGCCGTATTGCAATATTTTTATACTTTTCGATATACTGTTCACGAGTAAGCTTTTGAGTAAAAGATAAATGCATTGACAATATCAGTGAAAACAATAACAAATAATTTTTTTTCATATCCATTTTTTTTTGCAAAATTATTAAAATAATAAAAATATATTAAATTTGCAGTTCGATAAAACAGTTAATATAATAATTTTTATTGTAAAGTTATAAAAAAAATTGAAATGAATGAATTTGAAATAAATATCAAAGCCAAACGGTACAACTCAATTGATGAACTTGATGCAACCGAGCGTTTATTGCTCGAAGCTGCAAACGAAGCAACCAAAACTTCGTATGCTCCATATTCGAAATTCAATGTAGGCTCGGCGATTTTGCTTGAAAACGGTGAAATAATTACAGGCAGCAATCAGGAAAATAATGCATATCCATCAGGATTGTGCGCCGAACGCGTTGCCGTATTTTATGCAAATGCAAAATATCCCGATGTGGCAATAAAAGCAATAGCCATATCTTCGGCGGTGAATAATAAATTAAACGACAGCGAAGTTTATCCGTGCGGTTCGTGCCGTCAAGTTTTGGTTGAAAGCGAAAACAGACAGGTTACAAAAATAAAACTTATAATGGGAGGCGTCAAATCAATTATTGTTGTTGACAGCGTAAGTTTAATGTTGCCTTTTTCTTTCGAACTTGACAAAATGATGCAATAAAATAAAAACTCACAGTTAATTTAAACCAAAACAGGTAATTATCAGTTATTTTAATAATTGAAATTGAAAATATTTATTATATTCACATAATTAATATTTTACATATTTTGTATTGGTTTTGAACAATTTACACACAATATAAAAAATAGCAACAGGCGGTTTGGATTGTTCTTATAAAAGAATAACAGTAAGAATTAACCAGCCAATCAAAATAATTTATTACATTTGCGGCTTAAACAATCAAGGTTTATATTGAAATCTTTATTAACAATGTTTTGCTCCGCTTCTGTTTATCGGATGTTCAGCGTCAAAAATAAACGTCAAAATCAACTTGTTTGTTTTTAGTTTATTTACCAGTTGCGAAAGTGTTCAGAACAATATAGCGACACATTTTTTCTAAATATATTTATGAAATCGTTTTTTATCGGAAATAAAGAAGTTAAACTGCCAATTATACAGGGAGGCATGGGCGTAGGCATTTCTCTTTCAGGACTTGCCTCATCTGTTGCCAATGAAGGCGGAATAGGCGTTATTTCATGCGCAGGATTAGGCTTGTTTTACAAAAAAACTCAGGACAATTATTTTCAAAACTGTATATGGGGACTTAAAGAAGAAATGCGGAAAGCGAGAGAAAAAACCCAAGGCATTATAGGATTGAATATTATGGTGGCACTGTCGAATTTTGCAGATATGGCTCGTACGGCAATAGCCGAAAAAGTCGATATAATTTTTGCAGGCGCCGGACTTCCGCTTGACTTGCCCTCATATCTGATTCCCGACAGTAATACGCTTTTGTCGCCTATAGTATCTTCTGCACGAGCAGCAAAAATAATTTGCGAAAAATGGAAATCCAATTATAATTATCTTCCCGACATGATTGTGGTTGAAGGTCCAAAAGCAGGCGGTCATTTGGGATTTAAGAAAGAGCAGATAGAAGACGTCAATTATTCTCTGGAAACATTGATTCCCGAAGTAATATCCGTTGCATCGCAATATGGCGGCGACAAAACAATTCCTGTTATAGCAGCCGGAGGAATTACAACGGGAGAAGATGTTTACCGCTTTATGAAACTGGGTGCTGCAGGAGTACAAATGGGAAGTATTTTTGTTCCAACTTATGAATGTGACGCAGCCCTCGAATTTAAACAGATATATATTGATTCGAGTCAAAGCGACATGATGATAATTCAGAGTCCGGTTGGTATGCCAGGGCGCGCTTTTGATGGCGAATTTATCCGCAGTGTAAACGAAGGCAACGAAACGCCAAAAAGTTGTCCGTTTCACTGTATCAAAACCTGCGACTATACCAAAAGTCCGTACTGTATTATCAAAGCCCTGTATAATGCAGCCAGAGGAAATATGAAAAAAGGTTATGCCTTTGCCGGCGCCAACGCATATCTGGCTCAAAAAATCAGCAGCGTTAAAGAAGTAATGGCAACTATAAAAGAAGAATTTGCCGCTGCAAAACAAAATGTAAAATTAAATTGTTTACACAGCATCCTATAAAAACTCATTTAATACAATTATTAACATGAGTTTTGGATTAAGAAAAAAATAAAAAAAAGGTAAGTGTAAAATAATTTTCATATATTTGTATCTGAAAAACAATAAAATACATTGATGCTATAAGTTTACTTACCGCAGACAAAATTAGTGAAATTTTTTATGTTGTAAAGAATTTCCAAAAAAAATGAAAAATTTACAAAATTTGTGTTCATTTAAGAAAATAATCTGTTATCTGTAAAAGTTATTAATTTCTTTCTGAAAATTTTATCGAAAACATTTGTTCGTATGCCTGCAATTCAAAATATTTGTATATTTGTATTGTTTTTCAGTCAGGTTCATTGGATAATTTGCTTTGTTCATCGCTTTATGATTTATAACAAAATAAGTTCCAACTTTATAACTGATTTGCGGTTATTTATTAACAATAATAAACATTTAAACAATTTTTAACTCTATTGTATGAAATTAATCGAACGCTTTCACAAATTGAAAGATTTATTCTCTTACGAGCAGAAAGTAAATCTGGATGACATTTCGTTGGAAATACGCCCGTTCCGATTTAATCAAGAATTTGTTAACAAAGAAATTCAACAAATTCAACAAACGATTTTTCCTGCTGAATTTTGCGCCGTTTCGGACGATAATATCGAAGAAAACAAAACATTTATCTATCCTGTTTTTGTACCGCAGGGCACTGTGCAAACCGACAAGGCAATTTTGTTATTACATGGTTTGAACGAACGCAGCTGGGAAAAATATCTTCCTTGGGCTGAAGAATTATCTGTTAAAACAGGAAGATCTATTATTCTTTTTCCTATTGCTTTTCACATGAACCGCACGCCTAAAAACTGGTATAATCCCAGATCTATCCTGCCATACGTGAATAATCGTAAAGAGAAGTTTGCCGATTTAGACAATTCTACTTTTGTCAATTTGGCGCTAAGCAGCCGTTTATCAGAGAATCCCATTCGGTTTTATATTTCAGGAAAAGAATCCGTTTTCAATCTGTGGCAGTTAATAAAAGAAATAAAAAACGGACAACATCCCCTGTTCAAAGAAAATACATCGGTAAATATATTTGCTTATTCTATCGGCGCTTTTTTGGCTCAAATCCTGTTATTGTCGAATCCTGACAAACTGACTTCCGACAGCCGCCTGTTCATGTTTTGCGGCGGTGCGCTATTCAGCAGAATGAACGGAAGCGCACGCGATATTATGGATAATGAATCGTTTCAAAAACTGAAATCATATCTTCTGAACGATTTTATTCATAAAGGATTCAGCATCTTAAAAAGGAAAGATGATTTCATGGAAAAAGCATTTAAGTCCATGTTGTCGTTAGACAAATATCGCCGATACAGGGAAAATTTCTTTTGTAAGGACAAAGACCGTATAGCAGCAATTACATTGAAAAAAGATACCGTCATTCCAACGCTTGGCGTTGAAGAAGCTTTAGGCAAAAAATGCGCTGGCGAAATATTGAAAGAACTGGATTTTCCATACGAATATTCTCACCAAACGCCATTCCCTTTTCACAATCGCATAGATCATGAAACAGTTCAGCAATGTTTCTCCGGGATATTCGACAGAGCCGCCGCTTTTTTGGCATGAAAGAAAAGCATGTTTTTATAAATAATATTAAAGAAATTATCGTATTTCATATCTAACAAAAAGACTGTCTTTGTATTTTTACAGTTATTAAGAAGCGACTGCTTGTAATTTTTATTTTTTAAGAAAATATTTTTTAATTCAGCAACAGGGTTTATTCATTTTTTTTATTACTTTTGCACAAAAAATTAATCTTAAAAATATAGAAATATGGCGTTATTCGGAAATTCATCAAACCCGGCAATGAAAGAAAGTATCTTTGAGAAAGCCGCTTTAAAAGATTCATCAGGCAGAACAATGACGGTTAAAGGTTCTGTTATCAAGACATTCCTGTTGATAGCAATGACAATATTTGCAGCGTCTTACACTTATGTAAATAATCTGTCAACTGTTAATACCACATTGTTGTGGGCAGGAATTGTTTCCGGTCTTGTACTTGCACTGATAATTTGTTTTGCTCCGAAAACTTCACCTTATCTTGCTCCTTTATACGCTGCGGCAGAAGGTTTTGCGCTTGGAGCAATATCGTCTTTTTTTGAAATAGCATTTTCCGAAACGTTTCCGGGAATTGTACTTACCGCCGTGTCGATAACATTATTAACGGCTTTGGTTATGCTGTTCTTTTATCAAACAAGGTTGATAAAAGTAACCGATAAACTGCGTTCGGTTATAGTTACGGCAACTGTCAGTATAGGAATATTTTATTTTGCTGTTATTTTACTGAATCTGTTTCATGTATCAACTCCTTTTTATTACGGAACAGGTTGGTTAAGTATATGCATAAGCGTTGTAATAGTGGTGGTTGCTGCTCTGAATCTGTTGCTGGATTTCAATTTTATCGAAAAAGGTTCACAAATGAAAGCGCCCAAGTATATGGAATGGTATGGAGCGTTCGGATTGCTGGTTACTTTGGTATGGCTTTATCTGGAAATATTACGGCTGCTATCCAAAATTACATCAAGAAATTAAACATACCGGTTAATTTTGCTTATAAATGCGCTTACGACAATTTTCATTAATTTCACGACATTCTGAATTTCAACATTTTTCGATAATTTAACATGTAGTAAATCAGGTAATTTTCATTGATATTAAAAATATTTATAATTTTGTTTAAACAAAACATTGAAAAATAATTTTTAATAAATCTTATTACCACAGATTTTGAGAGTTTTATTTATTAAATTGACACTGTATGAAATTAAAATTATTGAAATCCGTATTGCTTGTTTTTGCATCGGTAGCAGTATGTTTTTCGGCAAAAGCGCAAAGCGCTTACAACAAAGCTATCGACCTTTACAATAAAGGCGTTTATGTTGAAGCGCAGCAATTGTTTTTGCAGGAACGTTCTTCCACTCCCGCAACCGATCAGACAAAATTATCAAACATTGATTACTACAATGCCATGTGCGCTCTAAAACTGAAACAGTCGAATGCCGAAATTACGGCGCAGGCATTTATTAATAAATATCTCGACAGCAAATTACGCAATGATCTGGTATTTTGGCTCGGAATTTATTTTTATGATGTAAAAAATTCGTATCGAGATGCAGCTAACTGTTTTCAGCAGGTAAAACGAAGCGAACTGTCGCCCGGCGAACAGGGAGAATATGATTTCAAATACGGTCAAACTCATCTTAAAGCGGGCAATACCGGCGAGGCTTTGCAGTATTTTGCAAATGCAAAAAACAATATTCATACGCGCTTTGCATCGCAAGCCGAATATTATTATGCCCATACTTTATACGAACAGAAAAAATATGCAGCCGCTCTCGAAAGTTTTTTAAATCTTAAAAACGACAGTGACTATGAAAATATAGTTTCCTATTACATCCTGCAAATTTATTTTTATCAAAAAGAATACGACAAAGTTATAGCAGAAGGAACAGGTTTTTACGAAAAAGCCGCAAAACAGCGTCAGGGCGAAGTTGCACGGGTAATAGCAGAATCATATTTAAATAAAAACGATTATGCAAAAGCGCGTGAATATTTCGATAAATATGAAAATTCATCTTCGGGACGCGGGAAAATTTCCGCAGCCGATTATTATTTGATGGCTTATATAGATTTCAAGCAGGAAAATTACGACAAAGCAGCTCAAACATTACAGCGCATAGCAATAAAAAACGACACTTTAAGCCAAAAAACCCTGTATTTGCTTGGCGGAATTTATGTAAATACAAATAAGAAAGATAAAGCACTGCCGATGTTTGAACGTGCGGGCAAAATGAATTTTGATGAAGAAACAACTGTCGATGCAAAATTCAATTACGCCAAGCTGGCTCTGGAAATAAACGGCGATACAAAGCCCATGAGCGATTTTTTGAAAACAAACAAATCAAAAGCAAATGACCCTCAAATAAGAAACTTCTTGATGAATACATATATTTCCGAAAAACATTTTGACGAAGCAATTGCTTTGGTTGAAAACGCTTCAAATCCTACGGAACAGGATTATGCAAACCTTCAAAAAGCCACATATTATGCAGGACTTGAAGAATTTAAAGCAAAAAAACCAAAGGAAGCTCTTAATTACTTTGATTTATCCCTGAAACTGTCGAAATACGATGCAACCGTTGCAAGCCTTGCCAAATACTGGAAAGCCGAAGTTCAATACAGTCAAAAAGATTATGAATCGGCAAAAGCAGGATTGAAAAATTTTATAAATACAAACATTACAAAAAATACCGCCGAATATAAAATGGCTCATTACACGCTCGGCTATTGCGAACTGAATGACAAAAACATTAACGAAGCCGTATCGTGGTTTACCAAATACCTGAATCTCGCAGGAACTTCAAAAAACGTTTATACCGCCGATTGCTACAATCGAATAGGCGATTGCAAATTCAAACAGCGCGACTTCAAAAAAGCAAGCGAAAACTACGAACGCGCTTACGAAATTAAACTGTCAAATCCCGATTATTCGCTGTACCAAAATGCATTGTCGGTTGGTCTGCTCAACGACGATGCAAAAAAACGCAAACTGCTTTCAACAATAATTTCTCAATATCCAAATTCGCAGTATGCAGCTGCCGCTTATTTTGAATCGGGCAGAATGTACGTTCAGAAACAGGATTACATAAACGCCGAAAAAGATTTTAAAACAATATTGAATAAATACGGCAAAACATCTTATTACCGTCAAGCATTGATAGAACTTGGACTTATAAATATCAACGCCGATAAAAACAATGAAGCTCTGACATATTACGAAAAACTTATCGACGAATATCCGAACTCGGCAGAAGCAAAAACAGCGCTTGCAGGAATAAAGGATATTTACATTAACATGGGAAAAATAAACGAGTTTTTTGCATACGCCGACAAAAAAAAGATTTCAGTAACAGACAACTATCGCGATTCTCTTTCGTTTGCCGCCGCCGAACGCCAGTACCTTATGGGCGATTGCAACAGTTCGGTAACGGCGTTGCAACAGTATTTGAAAGATTTTCCGAACGGGAACAGTCATTTGCTTGCAAAATATTACACGGGCGACTGCTATTACCGAAACCGGAAATATGCCGAAGCCGCCGATATGTTAAAAGATTTAATCGATATACCGGCAGTAAGCGGATTACCGCAAAACATTTTGAACAGATATGCTCGCTCTAAATATCTGATTGAAGATTACCAACCTGCAGCGCAGTCATTTGAACGCATAGCCGCCGAATCAACAAATGACGATGATTTGGTGGAAGCCTTGCTTTTTGCCATGAGAGCATACTATAAAATAAAAAATTATGAGAAAACAGTTGAAATGGCAACAAAATATCATGCATTGCCCAAAATAACCGAAGACGCCAAAACCGAAGCGCTTACAACAAAAGCGCATGCCTTGAAAGAACTCGGCAAAGACGATGAATCTATTGCCGTTTTTAAAATTCTTGCGCAAAATCCCAAAACCTTTGAAGGCGCCGAAGCTACCTATAATGTTATTGATTATTTATACCAGACAGGAAAAGCGGCGGAAGCCGAAAAAATGATTTTCAGCTTCAACGAATCAAAAACGCCTTACGCCGAATGGCTTGCACGCAGTTTTACAGTACTTGCCAATATTTATATTGACAAAAAAGATTATTTCCAGGCAGAAGCCACCATTAACAGTATTATAGAAAATTACAAAAAAACCGACGACGGAGTTCTTGATGAAGCAAAAGAAACCCTCGAAACTCTTAAAAAATTGAAAGATAAGAAAAACTAAAATTAATTATAATTAAATGCAATATTATGAAAAAACTGTTATTGATATTTTTCTCAAGCGGACTGGCATTTTCGATTGCCGCCCAACCAAACAAAGATGTTGAAGTTACTCGCAACTATGACCCGACTGTTATGGATGCTCAAAAAATCTGGTACGAACCGACAGTTACCGCCGATTCATCCAATGTTCGCGATGCTTTCAGTTATTCCATATTTCCCAAATCATCGCCCGGGAATTTCGGACTTGCACCGATTTCGTCTGCAAAAATTATTGACGGCGAAAACTCGCTGCCCGGACTTGGATATATCAGAGCCGGCATAGGCTATCAAATTTCGCCGCTGTTTGATTTTTACATCAGCAACAAAAATACACAGTCTGTTCTGGTGGGTTTTTATGCAAATCATCGCTCGTTTTTCGGAAAAACAAAACTTGAAGGCAGGCAACATTCAAAAAAAGTTAAAAGCGATTTTATGAATAACGATTTGGGAATTTTCTCAAAATTCTTCCTCGACGGCTCAACAGTTACGCTCAATGTCGACTATTCGCGCCGCGACCTGCATCTCTACGGTTTCGACCCTGACATTATTTCTGTTTATTCCCCTTTGGATAACGATAAACGCGCGATGAATCTGTTTAACGGAAATGTTATATGGAAATCGGACAGGGACGCCGGCGAAGTGTTTTATTCGTTCGGCGCTTCTTACCAGCTTTTTAACGCAAGAGATAAACATAATGACATAAAAACCGCCACCATGAAAGAAAATGCCTTTGCGCTTTCGGGAATGCTTGGCGCTGACCTTGACGACGAAACCCAGTCGGTATCAATAGCAGGACGCGCTGCACTGTACAATCGCAATAAAGAACTCGATACCGTTGGCAACAATATTCTTTTGAGCGCTTTGCCTTCGTGGGTTTACAACGACGATTATCTTTCGGTGAAGCTCGGCGTTCAATATCTTTTGGACAATTATAACAAAACAACAAAACACCGCATATATCCCGCCGTGTCGGCTTCCTATAAAATTCACGACTATTTTACTCCCTCAATAGAAATAAAAGGCGAAACAGAAGTAAACAATTTCCGTAAACTTGCAATGGAAAATAATTATATATCATTTGGAAATATTGCCGAAGATTCATTAGTTTTTTATCCAAATCCGACATTCAAAAACACAAATCACAAAATAATCGGAATGTTTTCGATAAAAGGCGATATTGAATCTTTTTCGTATAATGTTTTTACCTCATATTCAAAACTCGAATATTTACCGCTGTATGCAAACAATACGGCAACAATTATACATCCGTATTACACGTATAACTACGATTACAAGGAGTTTGGCATATGGTATGCAAAAGGATATAAAATAAACATAGGCGCAGAACTGTCGTACAACGATGACGATTTTTCGGTTTATGCAAAAGCCGTTTATAACAAATATAATTTAAAAATGGTAGATAATACAAAAATTGAACACGCATGGCACAAGCCAGCTTTTGAAGGCAATTTTAATTTGCGTTACAAAATATCGTACGATTTGGTTCTTACGGCAGATTTCCGCGCCTTGCTCAAACGTTATGCCGTTGATAACAATTTATGGTCATTGTTATCATCAACTTTCGAGCCTGATTTGATTGTATCCCGCAAACTGAAAGATGTTTTCGATTTGTCGCTTGGCGCAGAATATCTTGTTACAAACAGATTTTCGGTATTCGGTAATTTGTCTAACGTGTTAAATCAGAAATACGATATTTACAGCCGCTATCAGGTACCGGGATTTATTGCCTCTGTCGGGCTTACTTACAGATTTTAAAAATTCTCATCAGAAATCTTTCGGTTCGTTTGACTGTACTTAATTATAAGTAACTAAATGAAAAAGTTGAATTAATTATATACAAAAAAATGAAAAATATTTTTATAATATCAGTAGCAGTGTGTCTGTTATATTCCTGCGCTGAAAATGAAAAACCGCCTTTCAGTAGCGATATATTTAAGACGGTTTTTACAGGCAATGTTATAGAAACTGTTTATATTGAACACGACAATCCGTTAGGCGCTTATGAAGGCAACAATATTTATGATTGGGTTGAAAAAAGGATTATTGTTGAGAATAGCACGGGTATACAAGAATTCAACGTAATAAATCTGTATGATTATGCGGATGCTCTGCAAGACAGAGTATTGGAAAAAGAAGCATTAAGCGCAGCCTCACGTCGCACATGGGTTCAAAACTTATTTTATAATCCCCAAAAAGAATTTTATGATTATCTGAAGAAAAAAAAGAGAACGCAGATAATACATGGACAAACAATTTTTGTTTATCAAGATATCTCCGGCTATTATTTTCTTTCAAGTCGAGAATTATATGACCGCGACAAAAGGGAAATTTATGAAATGATGTATTAAAAATCAAATGCAGTATAAGATACAAATAGTAATTTCGCCTCAAGATGCAAACAATAATGATGCTGTAAAAAGTTTTGCGGCGCGAAAACTCAAAATCTCAACCGCCGAAATAAGCGACATTCGTATCGAAAGAAAATCAATAGATGCACGCTCGCGCGAGCCGAAAATAAACTTGATTCTGGATATATTCTGCGGCGAAAAACCTGTATCGCCCAAAGCGGATTTTAAATATCAGGATGTAACAAACAAGCCCGAAGCGGTGATTGTCGGGTCGGGTCCTGCCGGACTGTTTGCCGCTCTTCGCCTTATAGAACTCGGATTAAAACCCGTAATTCTCGAACGCGGAAAAAATGTAAGCGAACGCAAAAAAGATATTGCGGCAATGATTCGCAGTAAAAATATCAATGCGGAATCAAATTACTGCTACGGCGAAGGAGGCGCGGGAACTTTTTCGGACGGGAAATTATATACGCGCTCCAACAAGCGTGGAAATATTTTCGGAATACTTCAGCGTTTTCATTTTCACGGAGCACCTGACGAAATTCTGTACGAATCGCATCCGCATACAGGCACCGACAGACTGCCCGAAATAGTAAAAAACATGAGCCGCACTGTTGTTGAATGCGGCGGCAAAATTTATTTCAACAGTAAAGTCAGCGACATAATCATTTCCAATAAAAAAGTATCGGGAGTAAAATGCTCAAACGGTAATATTTATGAGGCAAAAGCCGTAGTGCTTGCAACAGGACATTCGGCGCGCGACATATACGAACTGCTTGACAGAAAGAATATAAAAACCGAAGCAAAAAATTTTGCAGTCGGCGTACGGGTCGAACATCCTCAATCGCTGATAGATTTTATTCAATATCACAGTAAAACGGCAAGAAAATTTTTGCCTGCCGCAAGCTATTCGCTAAGAGCGCAGTCGTACGGACGCGGTGTATATTCGTTTTGCATGTGCCCGGGAGGATATATTGTTCCGGCATCAACATCCGGCAGCGAAATTGTTGTAAACGGAATGTCGTCATCTCGCCGTCATACCGCATTTGCCGGTTCGGGAATTGTGGTTGAAACGAGAATTGAAGACTTGAAAGATTTTGAACAGTATAAAAATCTTTGCGGATTGAAGTTTCAACAGCAAATAGAAAAAGCGGCTTTTGAAAATGGCGGCGGCGGACAAATTGCTCCCGCACAGCGTTTAACCGATTTTGTAAATTCAAAATACTCGTCAAATCTGCCCGAATCTTCATACCTCGCAGGATTAAAAACATCCGCACTGCACGAATGGTTGCCGCATGAAATTGTAAAACGTCTGCAGGAAGCGTTCGGGATTTTCGATAAAAAAATGCGGGGATTTCTCACCTCCGAAGCGTTGATTGTTGGAGTAGAATCGCGATCATCTTCTCCTATTCGTATTCCGCGAAATGAAAACATGCAACATGTCGATATCGAAGGACTGTTTGTTTGCGGCGAAGGATCGGGATATGCGGGAGGAATTACCTCATCGGCAATGGATGGCGAAAAATGCGCAGAAATGATTAAAATGCTAATATAAGCAAAGTAGCATTAAGATAAAAATTAAGAGTCCATGCCGTCAAATTTGGCAGTATCGCACACGGTGTCCATAAAAATGTTTATTACCGTTAATTAATAAATCAGATTACCGAACAGAATTGCCGCAAAAATCGTATGTCGTTTTCAAAATAAAGGCGTAAATCGCGTATTTGCCATTTAAGCATTGCCGTGCGCTCTACTCCCATTCCAAATGCAAAACCTGTGTATTTTTCGGAATCAATATTGCAGTTTTCAAGCACATTGGGATCAACCATGCCGCAGCCCATTACTTCGAGCCAGCCTGTGCCTTTGCAGACATTGCAACCTTTTCCGTCACAAATTTTACACGAAACATCCATTTCTGCCGATGGTTCGGTAAACGGAAAATATGAAGGGCGAAGCCGTATTTGCGTATCTTTTCCGAACATTTCCCGTGCAAAGTACAATAATGTTTGTTTAAGGTCGGCAAATGATACGTTTTCATCTATGTACAAACCTTCTATTTGATGAAAAATACAATGTGCGCGAGCCGAAATTGCTTCGTTGCGAAAAACGCGTCCGGGACAAATTATACGAATCGGCGGTTTATTCTGTTCCATTGCCCGCACCTGCATTGAACTTGTATGCGTTCGCAGCAGTATATCGGGATTTTTTTCAATGAAAAATGTATCCTGCATATCGCGTGCGGGATGCTCGGGCGGAAAATTCAATGCGCTGAAAACGTGCCAGTCATCTTCTATTTCAGGTCCTTCGGCAACAGTGTATCCAAGTCGTTTGAAAATATCAACAATTTTGTTCTTCATAATTGATATAGGATGCCTCGAACCCGCCGGTTCGTTATTTGCCGGCATTGTCAAATCAAAATCGGCAGCCGATTTTCCCTGATGCTGTTCAAGTAATTCCTTAAAAGAATTTATTTTTTCAAGTGTTTTTGTTTTAAGTTCGTTCAAATCTTTTCCCAACTCGCGTTTTTGTTCGGATGTAAATGTTTTGAACTGTTCAAAAAGTTGAGTTATTTCTCCTTTTTTACCGAGCATTTTTATACGAAATTCCTCAACTTGCTCAAGTTTTTGGGAAGAAAATTTTTCAACATGTTCAAGCAGTTCCCTTACTTTATTTTTCATGTTTATAAAACCTATTTTATGCGAACAATTTTTTCAATTTTAACATCCGTAACGGGTCTGTCGCCTTTTCCTGTTTGAACGGTTGCAATTTTATCAACAACATCAAGACCGCTTACCGTTTCTCCGAAAACCGTATATGCTCCATCCAAATGTGGCGTTCCGTTTTGATTTTGAACAATGTAAAACTGTGAACCTGATGATTTTTTTTCAGGATTAATCTGGTCGCCTTGACGTGCAGCCGCAACAGCGCCTTTTTTATGTTTAAATTTGGGAAGAATTTCCGCATCTATTTTATAATCGGGACCTCCTATTCCCAAATCTGCTCCGGGTTGTGCGTTTTTTGAATCAGGGTCGCCGGTTTGAATCATAAAATTTTTTATCACGCGATGAAAAAGTACTCCATTGTAATATCCCGATGTAGCAAGTTTTACAAAATTATCGCGATGCCTGGGCGTTTCACTGTAAAGTTTAATGCGAATTGTTCCCAGCGATGTTACGATGTCAAAAACAGGTTCGGCAACTGTTTTTATTTCCGCCGCTTTTTCAGATTGTTCTTTTGCTGTTTCCTCTGTCATTGTTTGTGTTTCTTTTTGAGCAGTATCTTCCGTATTTTTGTTTGCGGACTGTACTTCTTCGTTAATAATTTTTGTTTCGGTCTGTTGACTTTGCCGTTCGTTTTTTTTACCGCTGTTGCATGCACAAAAAGCCGCAACAATAATTGTAATGGATAATAATTTAAATTTCATATCGTTTTTTTAAAATTTTGTTTAACATGCAAAGATAATTATAAGAATTGAAATAACCCGTTGTGTATTCAGAAAAAAAATAAAAAAAGATTGTTCATTTGACAAAAATGTCATATATTTATATAGTTATCAATTAATTAAATACAATGAACTATCTGCTGTAAAATTACAAAATTATTTTTTGATAAATTGACAAAAAACTGCTCGCATGTTGAAAACTTTTCACAAATAAGACAGGTTATGGGGATTATTTCCGAAATTTCGCCTTTAACGATGTTCAATAGATCAATTTATTTGCCTTTAACCGCCCTGTAAATCTTATTAAATGCAATATGGGTGGTTAACTATATCAAAAAAAGCGTTTAATGTATCGCAAATACGCAATTTCTTTCAGTGTTTTTCACATAAGGGTTTTAGATTTTTCGTTTGTAAAAAACAATATAATTACCTAACTGTAAAAGCATTATTATTTTAACATATTTAGATTTTTATTTAAGTCCGACAGGCGATTTATTTCAGGATATACTTTTACAAAAAAATGTTTATTAAACAACATCCGAAATTTTATAAACAAAAAGCCAAAATAATAATGAGAACAAGGAAAAAAATCAAAATGATGCGATATGCATTTTTATTAATTATTTGCATGTTTGCAATTTTGAGCGCATCTGCTCAAAACAGAAGGCTCGTTACGGGAACGGTGGTTGATGAAAACGACCAGCCTGCAACAGGAGCATATATTATTGAAAAAGGAACATTCAACGGAACATCAACAGATGTTGACGGTAAATTTCAATTATCCGTGCCGGATAATGCAGTTTTGGAAATTACTTATATAGGATATGCATCTCAAAATATTCCTGTAGGTACTAATTCTATTTTTACAGTTACATTGCAGCCTGATGCTCAACAGTTGAACGCTTCGGTGGTAATTGGCTACGGTTCGGTAAGAAAGGGCGACTTAACAGGCGCAGTAACGGCAATCGGAGAAAAAGATTTTCAGAAAGGAGTTGTTACCAATCCAGGCTCGCTTATTTTGGGAAAAGTTGCAGGCGTGCAAATTACATCAAACGGAGGGCGCGCCGGCGATGGAAACCGTATCCGTATTCGCGGAGGAGCATCTTTGACGGCAAGCAACGACCCGCTGATTGTGGTAGATGGCATTCCTCTTGATAACGGCGGAATATCGGGCGCAACAAATTCGCTTGGAACATTCAACACAAACGACATCGAATCGATGAACATTCTTAAAGATGCGTCTGCAACCGCTATTTACGGTTCGCGGGCATCAAACGGAGTAATAATTATCACTACCAAAAAAGGAGTGAAAGGGCAGGACTTGAAAGTTGAAGCATCAACGCAAAACTCAATTTCTACCATAGCGCGGAAAGTAGAGGTTATGAACGGCAGCGAATTTCGCGAAGCGGTGATTAATCATCCCAAAACCGAACAGCGTTATATCGATTTACTGGGAACTGCCAACACCGACTGGCAGGATGAAATATTTCGCACTGCCTTTACTTCCGACAATAATGTAAGCGTAAGCGGAAACATCAAAAACTTTCCTTTCCGAATTTCTATGGGAGTAATGACTCAGGACGGTATTCTGAAAACCGATAATTTAACGCGGAACACATTGGGTTTGAATTTGTCGCCTTCGTTTTTCGACGACCATTTGAAAGTAAACCTCAACTGGAAAGGCTCATATTCGCATGCCCGCTTCGGCAACGGAGATGCAATAGGCGCAGCCATTCGCATGGATCCTACGCAACCGGTAAAAGCCGATGGATTTGATGACTACAACGGTTACTGGGTTTGGCTGAGCGGCGACACAGGTATTCGCAATTCGCTTGCTACTTACAATCCCGTAGCCTTGCTTTACGGCAAAAACGACTGGTCGAATGTGGCAAGAAGCACTGGAAGCATACAGTTTGATTACAAAATGCACTTTTTGCCCGATTTGAAAGCAAATTTGAATATCGGTTATGATTTTTCTCAGGGAAAAGGCGAAGTGCTGATAGAAAAATGGTCGCCGTCAAACTATCCCAACGGAAGTCATACCGAATACAAGCAGCAGAAGCAAAACAAACTGTTTGAATTTTATTTGACATACGCAAAGGAACTGAACGCGCAAAACCGTTTGGAATTGATGGCAGGTTACACATATCAGGACTGGAAAACTACGGAATTCAATTTTCAGGATACTTATTATGATGGCTCGCCATCGGCAGATGCTCCATCTTTCCCGAAATCGGTAGAGCAAAATACTCTTGTGTCGTTTTTCGGTCGTTTGAATTATACCTTAATGGATAAATATTTGCTTACGGCAAGCATACGCCGCGATGGTTCGTCGCGTTTTTCAAAATCAAACCGCTGGGGAACGTTCCCTTCGGTAGCGCTTGCTTGGAGAATAAACAAAGAAGCGTTTTTGGAAAATGTTGAAGTACTGTCGAATTTGAAACTGCGTTTGGGCTATGGCGTAACTGGACAGCAGGAAGGAATAGGAAATTACGAATACACAGGCAGGTATCAATACAGCGAATCTACGGCGCGGGTTCAGTTTGGCGACAGGTTCTATAATTTGTGGCGTCCCGCCGCATACGACCCTAACCGCAAATGGGAACAGACGGCAACTGCTAATGCAGCTCTGGATTTCGGTTTTATTAACAACAGAATCTTCGGAAGCATAGATGTTTATTACAAGCATACTACCGACCTGCTGAACTCGATAGATGTTCCAATGGGCAGCAATTTCAGCAACAGAATTATAAAAAACATAGGGAATATGGACAACCGCGGCATTGAATTTAACTTTGGCGCTTATATTATCAATAAAGAAGATTTGAACTGGGAAGTCGGTTTTAACCTTACTTACAACAAACGCGAAATTACCAAACTTACGCTTAACGAAACGGCGGATTACGAAGGCGTTGCTGCCGGAAACATAACGGGCGGTACGGGAAATACGGTTCAAATACATACGGTAGGTTATGCTCCCAACACTTTTTACGTTTACAAACAGCTGTACGACCAGTCGGGAAGACCGATAGAAGGCGCTTATGCCGATTTGAACGGAGATGGCGTAATCTCCGAAAAGGATCTGTACAGGTACAAATCGCCCGACCCCGACCTGTATATGGGATTCAACACTGCGCTAAATTACAAAAAATGGACATTCTCCACTGCACTGCGGGCAAGTTTGGGAAATTACACGTACAACAACGCATTTTCCGATTTGGGAAATTACTCGCAAACTCTTAATCCCAACAATTTCCTTATGAATAATGTGAAGGACATAAACAATACGAATTTCTTTAACCGTCAGTTGCTTTCCGACTATTACATTCAGAACGCATCGTTTCTGAAAATGGATTACATATCGCTTGGATACGACTTTGGGAAAGTATTTGAAAACGGATATTTACAGGTGAATTTTACGGTGCAGAACGTATTTACTCTTACAAAATACGAGGGTATCGACCCTGAAGTTGCAGACGGCATCGACAATAACTTTTACCCCAATCCGCGGATATTCAGTTTGGGGCTGAAACTTAATTTTTAAATCATTAAAATAACACAGATATGAAAAATAATAAATTTATAATAAAAATGGCTGTTGCAGCGTTATCGGTATTCCTGTTTACTTCATGCATAAGCGATCTTGACAGGTTTCCCGAAAACGACAGTACGGCACAGATAGTTTATTCCACTTTTGACGGCTACAAATCAGCCCTTGCAAAAGTATATGCAGCCTATACCCTTTCGGGAAATACAGGACCTGCGGGAAGTCCCGATATTTCGGGTCTGGACGAAGGACAAAATGCCGATTTCCTGCGCTGTTTCTTCAATCATCAGGAAATGCCTACCGACGAAGCGCACTGTATTTGGAGTCAGGATCCGAGCGTATCCGAACTCAACAGTATCAATTTTATTGCCAACGGCGCATTTACCATAGGATTATACAATAAATGCATAATGCAAGTAATGTATGCAAACGAGTTTATCAAATATTCGGCAGACGGGGATGCTGCAGGCAAAGGCTTTACCGCAGAACAGACTGACGAAATAAAATCATTCCGCGCCGAAGCCCGCTTTTTACGCGCTTTTGCTTACTGGGTATTGATGGATGTGTTCGGAAATCCGCCCTTTATTACCGAAAACGACCCGTTTGACTTTCTGCCTTCGCAAATTCAAAGAGCCGATTTGTTTGACTATGTAGAATCGGAACTGCTGGATATTGCCGAAAACGGTTTGCTGAAACAGGCAAAAACCAACGAATACGGACGCGCCGACAGGGCTGCGGCTTGGGCTTTGCTTGCCCGAATATATTTAAACGCCGAAGTTTATAAAGGCTCGCCGAAATATACGGAAGCAATTACTTACAGCAAAAAAGTAATTGATGCCGGGTATTCGCTCAAAAACAGATACGAAGACCTGTTTTTAGCTGACAATAATGTTAACAACAACGAAGTTATTCTGTCAATCAATTACGACGGCATGAACACGCGCCTTTACGGAGGAACAACTTTTCTTATTAATTGCAGCTCAAACGGCGATTATCAGAATAATTATGCAAATACGCTTATACATTACGGAATTTTCGACAATGCCAACTGGAGCGGCTATCGCGCGCGTTTGCAGTTTGTCGAAAAGTTTGATGCCGGCGACAAACGCTTTCTCTTTGTAGGCGAAAACGCCGCTATTGCCGACCATCCTTCGGAATATCTTTACGGGCTGGCGACATATAAATATCGCAACATAAAATCAGAATCAACGGTTGGAAATCCTGTTTACGGCTCGCACAGCGAATTTGCCGACAATGATTTCCCACTGTTTCGTCTGGCTGAAATGTATCTTGTTTACGCCGAAGCGGTATTGCGCGGCGGTACGGGAGGCTCGGCAAGCGACGCTCTGGGCTATGTCAATCTGCTGCGCGAAAGAGCCTGGGGCAATGCAAGCGGTAATGTAAGTTCGATAAGTCTCGATTTTATTCTCGACGAGCGCGCACGCGAACTTTACTGGGAATGTTTCCGCCGTACCGATCTTATTCGTTACGGACTGTTTACAACTATTGATTATCTTTGGGAATGGAAAGGCGGAGTAAAGACAGGTCGTGCCGTTGACAGCCATTTTAACCTGTATCCTATTCCGACAACCGACCTTATGGCTAATCCTAACTTAAATCAAAATGATAAATATTAAAATCTCTAAATTATGAAAAAGTTAAATATACTGTTAATACTGTCAATTTTCGCATTAGCATTTATTGCCTGCGAAAAAGACCAGGACATGTACAAAGTGCTGCCTGCTGAAGAGGTAACTCCTCCGGTACTTGCATCTCACGGAGCAATTGTGATAGATGCCGATAATCTTTCTTCGACAACAATTTTCAGATGGCTGCCCGCCGATTTCGGAACGCCTGCGGCTGTCGAATATTCTCTTTACGTAAAAGTTGATAACGGCGAACCGCAATTAGTTTCATCGGCGTATGGAGATTCCATCGAAGTGAAACTTGAAGATATAAATAAGACTATGTTGCTGGCAGGCGCCGGACAGGGCGTTACAGTCGATGCCGCTTTTACGCTTAAAGCTGTTATCAGTACTGCTTATGCAGACGTTACTTCCGAACCTGTTTTTGTAAGCGTAACTACCGTAGCCCCGCTGTATCCCGATAAACTTTACATGATAGGTCAGGATTTCGGCGGCTGGGACTGGAACAATCCTGCGGTAGTAGAAATGGTTCCGGTACATAGTCATCCCGGACAGTTCTGGTGCGTACGCTATTTTACCACAAACGGCTTTAAATGGAATACGGTTAAAGACTGGGGAGGCGATTTCTTCAGCCTCGGCACAGACGCAGGTTTTACCACGCACGATAACAATGCTTTTGTTGCAAGCGAAGGTTTTTATTCTGTGCTGGTTGATTATCTTGCCAGTACCATTACCGTTGAACCCGCCAGAGTATATGGCATGGGCGACTGCTTCGGAGGATGGAACACAGGTACATATCCCTTTACGCACAATAATGCCGCTAAAACAATGCGCATTACTGCTGCCGCAAGCGGCGAAGTGCGAATGTATGCAGCATCGTCGGCTACCAATGCCGACTGGTGGCAAATGGAATTTGTTGTTATTAACGGCGACATAGTTTATCGCGGCACAGGAGACGACCAGCAGCGGGTAACTGTTGCAGCAGGCAAAACGGTAACTCTTGATTTTAACAGCGGAACTGGAACAGTACAGTAAAACAAAATCGAGGCTGTCTCAAAATGGCATTTTACACGTCATTGCGAGGGCGAAGTCCGAAGCAACACGTCATTGCGAGAAATGAAATGACTAAGCAATCCATTGACAGTCAACATTTGGATTGCTTCGCCTAACGGCTCGCAATGACGAAACCGGAGTTTTAAGACAGCCTCATTTTTTTAAGAATGAATTAAATTAACATTTTATACTTTAATCGATATGAATTGTTATTGCGTTCAAAATCGAAATACACAGAGCCACTCGATGCAGGGTATCGAAATCACTCGATACATGGTATCGGAATCGCTCGATGCAGGGTATCGGAATCACTCGATGCAGGGTATCGGAATCGCCCGATGCTGCACGGTGGGCATAAGAATGAACTATTCAATGGCATTAATACGGTTTTTAGTACGGAATATTACATTCATAAATTAAATTCGCAATTAAACAAAATGAAAAAAATACTGTTTCTAACACTGCTGTTTCCGTTTGTTTTTTCGTGTGAAAAAAACGAACTTTCAAATCCTCAAAAACCAAGTACGGAAACATTGAACTTTCGCGATGGAATAACGCGAATATCGGATGACTCTCTCGCCTTTGTGCTGTTTGCTCCGCAAAAAGAATCGGTTTATCTGATTGGCGATTTTAACAACTGGATGGCGTCCGCAGACTATAAAATGAAAAAAGATGGCGACAGGTTTTGGATAAAAACAGGCAATCTTGACAAAAGCAGAGAATATGTGTGCCAGTACCTGATAGACAATCGAATAAAAATTGCCGATCCTTACGCTGCAAAAATATCAGACCCGTGGAACGACAAGGATATTCCATCATCAATATATCCCAACCTTATGCGGTATCCATCGGAAAACACAACCGAAATTGCAATGGTTGTAACCACCGCGCAGGATAATTACAACTGGAACATAAGCAGTTTTTCGGCTGCGCCCGTAAATAATCTGGTAATTTACGAAATTTTGATACGCGACTTTACCGAAGAATCTTCGATAAACGGAGTTAAATCAAAATTGCCGTATCTGAAATCATTAGGCGTAAATGCAATAGAATTAATGCCTTTCAGTGAATTTGAAGCAAACGACAGCTGGGGATACAATCCCTCGTTTTATTTCGCCGCCGACAAGGCGTACGGAACTGCAAACGACTATAAATCTTTTATAGACGAATGTCATGCAAACGGAATAGCCGTAATTATGGATATTGTTCTTAATCACAGTTACGGACAAAGCCCGCTGGTGAGAATGTACCAAAGCGCAGACGGAAATCCCTCGCCCGACAATCCGTGGTATAATACGGCATCTCCAAATACATCATATTCGTGGGGATATGATTTTAATCACGAAAGCAAATATACTCAGGATTTTGTTGACAGCGTATGCGCATACTGGATAAAAGAATATAAAATAGATGGCTACCGTTTTGACTTTACCAAAGGATTTACCAATACGCCGGGAGATGGTCAGGCTTACAACCAATCGCGTATTGATATACTGAAACGCATGGCAGGCGAAATACGCAAACGCAAACAGGATGCAATTATTATTTTTGAACATCTTACCGACAACAGCGAAGAAAAAGAACTGGCGGATTATGACATACTGCTTTGGGGCAATATGAATTACAACATGAACGAAGCAACTATGGGATATGTACAAAATTCAAATCTTTCGTGGGCTTCGTATAAACAGCGGGAATGGACAAAACCCAATCTGCTTGCTTACATGGAAAGCCATGACGAAGAACGGATAATGTTTAAAAACGAAAATTACGGCAGAACAAACGGAGGATACGATGTAAAAGACCTGGCAACAGGTTTGAAACGAACCGAAGCCGCCGCCGTCATTCTGTTTTCGCTGCCGGGACCAAAAATGATCTGGCAGTTCGGCGAACTCGGATATGATTTTCCCCTTGAAGGAAACGGCGCCGACAGGCTGGAAAAAAAACCCGTCAAATGGGATTATTACGACCATCCCGACAGAAAAGCGCTTCACGATGTTTTTAGTAAAATGATAAATCTGCGCAAAAACAGCGCAACGTTTTCGACCGCCGATTATACGGCAGATTTAACGGATTCATTCAAGTACATCGTTTTGAAAACAGCAAACGAAACCGTTGTTGCAATGGCAAATTTTGACGTAACTGCCGCAGGCAAAACCGTAAATTTCGGCAAAGCGGGAAACTGGAAAGACCATTTTACAGGTAAGATAATATCAACAGCATCGGCATCCGAATCCGTTACTTTGGATGCAGGCGAATATCGCCTTTATTTTTCTCAATAAATATTGACATAAATGAATCATTTTATAAAAAACTCTTTAATAACGCTGCTGTTAATATACATTTCACATTCGGCATTTGCATCCGAAATATACAGAGTCGAGCCGCCTTTCTGGTGGACGGGAATGAAAAATTCGGAATTGCAAATCATGTTCTACGGCGATAAAATTGCCGATGCCGAATTGCAGTTTATGTATGATGGCATTGAACTGAAAAAAACGGTAAAAGTTGATAATCCGAATTATCTGTTTGTTTATCTCAACATTTCCGAAAATGCAAAAGCAGGTGAAATCAATTTTAAGTTTACAGAAAACAGGAAAACCTTTGTTTACAAATATGAACTTCGTAAACGCGAAAAAATGACGGGAGCGCAGGGTTTCGGTACGGCAGATGTTTTATATCTGATTATGCCCGACCGATTTGCCAACGGCGATGCTTCAAACGATGTCTGGGACGATGAACCGATAAACAGAAACGACCAGTATGCGCGGCACGGAGGCGATTTTGCCGGAATATCAAAGCATTTGGATTATCTTAACGATTTGGGAATAACGACAATTTGGCTAAATCCTGTGATGGAAAACAAAATGCATCACGGCAATTATCAGTCGTATCACGGTTATGCGGTTACCGATTTTTACAAAACAGAACCCCGTTTGGGCAGCAATGAAAATTATCGCTTTTTGATTGAAGAAATACATAAAAAAGGCATGAAAACAGTGATGGACATGATTTATAATCATTGCGGCAGTTTGCACTGGTGGATGAAAGATTTACCATGCAAAGACTGGCTGAATCATCAGGACGGATTTGTACCTACTTCACACAATTCTTTTGCTGTTGCCGATATTCATGCGCCGCAATCCGAAATTGATGCAATGACCAAAGGCTGGTTTGTAGAATCAATGCCCGATATGAACCAGCAAAATCCTTTGCTTGCCGATTATCTGATTCAAAACAGCATTTGGTGGATAGAATATGCGCAAATTGACGGAATTCGCCATGATACTCACACTTATGCCGATTTTGATTTTCTTGCCGAATGGTGCAAAAGAGTACATGATGAATATCCGAATTTCAATATCGTAGGCGAATCGTGGTTTACTTTGCCATGGTGGCAACGCAACTCAAAAGTTAATCAGAAACAGACAAATCTTAAAACCATTATGGATTTTGACTTAATGAACGCCTGCGCAGAAACGTTTACTTCCGAAACAGATACCGGCTATGATTTGTATAAACTTTACAGAGTAATTGCGCAGGATTATCTTTACGCCGACCCTGATAATATTCTTGTTTTTCTTGACAATCATGATTTAAGCCGTTTTGTAAAAAAGAATGAAACAGATTTGCATCGATATAAACAGGCGCTGGCTTTTATTCTTACTACGCGCGGAATACCTCAAATTTATTACGGAACAGAAATATTAATGCATGGTGAAAAACACGAAGGAGACGGACTTTTGCGCAAGGATTTTCCCGGAGGCTGGGCAAACGACAAAATAAACGCTTTCACCCGAAACGGAAGAACAGATTTGCAAAACGAAGCATGGAACTATTTGCAAAAACTGCTGCAATGGCGCAAAAAAAACAAAGCTATCTGCGAAGGCAAATTAATACATTATACTCCCGATTCAAATTGTTATGTTTATCTTCGCATAAAAAACGACAGCAAAGTACTGATTATTATAAACGGAACAAATAAGGAACAGACGCTTCAAATGAATAAATACGGCGAAATAACGGAAAATCCCAAATCGGGAAAAGAAATAATTTCGGAACAGATTTTAGATTTAACCGGCACGCTGAATATTCCCGCAAAGGAAGCGTATATAATAGAATTAGATTAGATTAAATTAAATATGAAAAAAGCACTTTTACTACTATTGATTTCATGCTCGATGACGAGCGCGCAAACATTTACTTCTCCAAATAAAAATTTGGTTGCAAGTTTTTCAATTTCCACAGATGGAAGTCCTGTTTACAGTCTTTCGTACAAAGGAAAAGAAGTTATCAAACCAAGCAAACTGGGGTTTGAATTGATACCCGAAACGCCTCAACGCAATTTCGACGACTTTTCGCCCGAAACTCCGGTTGTTACCAATGCCGACAAGAAAACAAATCTTTACAGCGGCTTTAAAATAATTAAAACGGAAACAGCCGAGTTTGACGAAACATGGCAACCCGTTTGGGGCGAAACAAAAGACATCAGAAACAGTTATAACGAATTTGCCGTAACGCTGGAACAGGCGTCAACCCAAAGGCAAATAATTGTAAGATTTCGCCTGTTTGACGATGGATTAGGCTTCCGGTATGAATTTCCTCAACAAAAAAATCTGATTTATTTTGTGTTGAAAGAAGAAAAAACTCAATTTGCAATGACAGGCGACCACACCGCTTTCTGGATAGCCGGCGATTATGACACTCAGGAATATGATTATACAACTTCGCGGTTGTCGGAAATTCGTAAATTGATGTCAAAAGCAATCACGCCAAATTCTTCGCAAACGCCCTTTTCGCAAACAGGAGTACAAACGGCATTGATGATAAAAACCGACGACGGACTGTACATTAACCTGCACGAAGCCGCTTTGATAAATTATGCATGCATGCATCTCAATCTGGATGATGAAAATTTTATTTTCGAATCATGGTTGACGCCCGACACAAAAGGAACAAAAGGACATTTGCAGGCGCCGTGCGCAAGTCCGTGGCGAACCGTTATAGTAAGCGACGATGCACGCGACATTTTAGCATCAAATATTACACTTAATCTTAACGAACCCTGTAAAATAAAAGACGTTTCGTGGATCAAACCCGTAAAATATATAGGCGTTTGGTGGGAAATGATTACAGGAGCAAAAGATTGGGCTTATACAAACGATTTGCCGAGCATACAGTTGGGAATTACCGATTATGCAAAAACAAAACCAAGCGGACGGCATGCAGCAACAACCGAACATGTAAAGGAATATATTGATTTTGCCGCCCTGCACGGATTTGACGCCGTACTGGTTGAAGGCTGGAATATCGGTTGGGAAGACTGGTATGGCAAATCAAAAGATTATGTTTTCGATTTTCAAACTCCATATCCCGACTTTGACGTTATGAAAATTCGCAAATATGCAGCAGACAAAGGCATAAAAATGATTATGCATCACGAAACATCCTCATCGGTTCGCAATTATGAACGCCATATCGACCGTGCATATCAATTTATGAAAGACAACGGCTATGATGCGGTAAAAAGCGGTTATGTTGGCGATATTATTCCGCGAGGGTTTTATCATTACAGCCAGTGGACGGTAAATCATTATCAATACGCAATAGAAAAAGCGGCAGAATACAAAATCATGGTAAATGCGCACGAAGCCGTACGCCCTACGGGAATTTGCCGCACTTACCCCAATCTCATAGGTAACGAATCGGCGCGCGGCACCGAATATCAAGCTTTCGGCGGAAGCAAACCCAGTCATGTTACAATTTTGCCTTTTACGCGTCTGATTGGAGGACCAATGGATTATACGCCCGGAATTTTTGAAATGGACATATCAAAAATCAGTCCCAACAATAATTCTCATGTAAATTCAACAATAGCAAACCAGCTGGCACTGTACGTTACAATGTCAGGTCCGCTGCAAATGGCAGCCGATTTACCTGAAAATTACAATCGTTTCCCAGACGCATTTCAATTTATTAAAGATGTTGCCGTTGACTGGGATTACAGCAAATATCTCGAAGCCGAACCGGGCGAATATATCACCGTTGCCCGCAAGGCAAAAGGACGTTCCGACTGGTTTGTAGGTAATGTTTGCGGCGAAAAAGGCTTTGTTTCCAAAATATCGTTTGACTTTCTCGATGCAGGAAAACAATATGTAGCAACAATTTATTCAGATGCCGGCGATGCTCATTACAAAACAAATCCTCAGGCTTATGTTATCCGCAAAGCAATAGTTGACAGCAAATCGAAACTTGTGCAAAAATCTGCACCCGGCGGCGGTTATGCAATAAGTATTGTTGAAGTAACCGACAAGACTCAAACCAAAGGATTGAAAAAATTGTAGTACTTAAAATATTGGTAAAAAAAACGATTGACATCTTTGGATAGATGCCAATCGTTTTTTTATATCAAAGTCAGTTTTTAGTTATTGCAATCGCACCTTACAAATAAAAATCAGCAGATAACAGTACATTAAAATTTCAAGTACTTATTTCTGTTATGAATACAATACTGTCTGATATTAAAATCGAAACCTTGTCTCCTGCAGAATACTAAAAACCGGTGCGATTGATAGTTTGGCTACCAAAAAATTGGATTATTGATTGGTTAAACATGATGCGAATGAATTGTCTTTTTTAAAAATATTGATGCTCTAAAAATATTAACTTTTTATCAACATATCCCCTGAAAATTATTATACTTATCAAAAAAATAATTACTTTTGTGCCGATATTAATAAAAAAATAAGGGTATATATGGCAAAAAATACAAATTTACGTTTTGATGCACTGAAAGATTGTGCGAAACATCACGCTGAAAGATTTCACGTGAAAGATGCAAAAATTTCTGAATATTTCGGAATAAATGTTTTCGACAGGGAAACAATGCGCAAGTATTTATCGGCAGACGCTTTTGCTGCTGTTGAAAATGCGATTGACGGCAGCGAAAAAATCGATAGAAAATATGCCGACCCGATTGCCGCAGGAATGAAAAACTGGGCTGTAGAACGCGGTGCAACACACTATACTCACTGGTTTCAGCCGTTAAACGAGGCTACTGCCGAAAAACATGATGCTTTTATCGAACTTGATAAAAATTCGCGTGTTTTTGAAAGTTTCAAAGGTGATTTGCTTGTGCAGCAAGAACCGGATGCATCAAGTTTTCCGAGCGGCGGATTACGCAACACATTCGAAGCGCGCGGCTATACGGCTTGGGATCCTTCGTCTCCTGCTTTTATAATAGAAAAAACGCTTTGTATTCCTACCGTTTTTGTATCGTACACAGGCGAATCTCTCGACCTTAAAACTCCGCTGTTAAAGGCTCAAGCAGCGCTTGACAAAGCGGCTACAAAAGTTTGTCAACTGTTTGACAAGGATGTGAAACGCGTATTTTCAACTTTAGGTCTGGAACAGGAATATTTTTTGATTGATAACTCCCTGTTCAATGCACGTCCCGATTTGCTGCAAACGGGACGGACGCTCATGGGACACACCGCCGCCAAAGACCAGCAACTCGAAGACCATTATTTCGGTTCCATTCCTTCTCGTGCATCCGCTTTTATGAAAGACTTGGAAACAGAAGCGTACAAATTGGGAATACCTTTGAAAACACGCCATAATGAAGTTGCGCCGCATCAATTTGAATGCGCACCTTCGTTTGAAGAAGCAAATCTGGCAATCGACCATAATCTGGTATTAATGTCGCTGATGAGGCGAATTGCCAAACAGCATCAATTAAAAGTTATTTTTCACGAAAAGCCTTTTGCCGGAATTAACGGCTCGGGAAAACACAGCAACTGGTCGATGATGACCGATAAAGGGAAAAATCTTTTATCGCCCGGAAAAACACCCCGCACAAACTTGCAGTTTCTTGCGTTTTTTGTGTGTACCATAAGTGCCGCCAGCGAACATGGATATTTACTTATGTCGAGCGTAGCAAATCTTTCAAATTCATATCGACTGGGCGGAAACGAAGCACCGCCAAGCATACTGTCAGTATTTTTGGGTAAAACTTTGTCCGAAGTTCTCAATTCGCTTGAAAATACTATAAGCACAAAAAAAATGACTCCTGACGAAAAAACCGATTTAAAATTGAATATAGTCGGCAAAATTCCCGAAATCATGCCCGACAATACCGACAGAAATCGAACATCTCCGTTTGCATTTACGGGAAACAGATTTGAATTTAGAGCGGTAGGTTCGTCAAGCAATCCGGCATCGTCAATGATAATTTTGAATGCAGCAGTTGCTCAACAGTTGACAGTATTTTATAACGAAGTGGAAACATTTGTCGAAAATGGAATGAAAAAGGACGAAGCTATATTTCAGGTTTTGCGTAAATTCATAAAAGAATCGCGAAAAATATTATTCGACGGCAACGGTTACAGTCCCGAATGGCACAAGGAAGCGAAAAAAAGAGGATTGAAAAGCATAAACAATATACAGGAAGCATTTGGAGCATATTTGCTCGACAGTTCCCGAAAACTTTTTTCTCAATTCGGCATACTTTCCGAAAAGGAACTCGAAGCGCGTTACGAAATTATGAACGAAACATATATGAAAAAAATTCAGATAGAATCGCGCGTTTTGGGTGATTTGGCAATAAATCATATCATACCTATTGCCATTCGGTACCAGAACGTACTGATAGAAAACATCAGAGGATTGAAAGAATTTTACAGCGAAGAAGAATTTAAACAACTTGCCGAACCGCAATTAAATACACTTAAAGAAATATCTTTGCATGTAAAAGAAATTCGCTTGCAGGTTGAAGATATGATTGAAGAACGCAAAAAAGCAAATGTGATTGAAGATATTATTGAAAAAGCAAAGGTTTATGCCGCCAAAGTATTGCCATATCTAAATTCTATTCGTTATCACATTGACAAGTTGGAACTTGAAGTCGATGATTCAATATGGTCGTTGCCTAAATACAGAGAATTGCTGTTTTTACATTAAACAGTTGATACTTAATAATAACACAAAGAAACCTTTGCAAAACGTTCAAATATTTGTGCAACACCGGAAATTCAGTTTGTTTTCGGATGCTTTAATGTAAAAAAGGTATTATTCTGAATAAAACTGCACCTTGTTTGCGATGAAAATGCAGTGGTTCTGTCATACGATTTTACACCTGCAAACGTTCATGATGTAAACTGTCTGAAAGATATAAAATACAATTTGAACGAATGTGAACTTATTGGAGATAGATCTTATATAAGCGCTAATTATCAAACAGATTTATTCGCAAACAGACAAATAAAACGTTCCGTTCCATTACGCTGCAATCAACTGAACCCGACTGAATTTTCCAAATTAAAACGCCGAAACTTTAAACTACACAACATGGCTTGAGCCGCATTCAAGATAATTTTTTTGCGATTAAGAAACTGTTTAAATTTAACAAAAATAATATAATTAATTGGATTTCAGTTGGCTGATTGATATTTATTTTGTGTTTTTGTGATTATTTAGTAATATAACTCACGAGGCAATGGACAAAACAAATTATTCAACCAAACTGACTGAAAAACAGTACGAAGTTATAAAAAATTTTTTGGAAACAAAAATCAGAAAACGAAAACATTTGTTGAAAGAACTTTTACATGTTTACAGAATTTCAGACGTTTGGCTAAAGACTTTGAATATAAAGCAGATTCAAGCGTTGCCATGATACAACTCGTCTTTATCAAAATTATGCTCAATAAAATAATTGCTACATGAAATTTAAACAGCTTCTAAAATTTTTCAACATTTTTAACAGCTAATCACTGACTATTTGTATAATCTTGCTTTTTTAACACTTCCCTCAATTTTTTTCTGTCTTATAATATATATTATGAGACAAAGCAAATGCAGGCATATCAACATGATAAGCGGTTTTTTTACAAATTTTAAAAATATATTGTATTCCTGTTATTTAAAAAATTTTGTTATCTTTGCTTA
>JAISOH010000104.1 GCA_031275825.1 Prevotellaceae bacterium
AAACGGACTTCTCCGCTTATTCTTTTACCGTTAACAAAAGTTCCGTTTTTCGAGCCGAAATCGGCTAAACGGAAATTGCCGGAATCATCCTGAATAATTTGCAGATGATGACGCGACACTAACGGATCGTTTATCACAACACTGTTTTCGGGTTTGCGCCCTATTGTTATTACTTTCATATAATTATTATAATTTTAATTAAAAACATATATTCCTGCCAATCCAGTAAAGCATAATTGCAATGAATATCCCCATAATAAATTTTGTTCCTGAAAGAAACCGGTACAGTTTCGGGAAACGGGTTTGCCCGCCGCAGTGTCCGAGATAAATCAGTAATCCCGCTAATGGAACTGCAAAAAAGAGCGCCGGATTGTAAAAAAATGCCTGTTTCACATCCAAATGCAGCAGGCTGTGGATAGCGCGCTGCGACCCGCAACCCGGGCATTTCAGTCCTGTCAGTTTATAGAACGGACAGGGCGGAAAAAATGCTGTTTTCTCAGGATTGTATGAGAAATAAGCAATCACTGTTCCCGCAGACAGTATGATTGCGGAAGTAATGGCTGTTTTCCCGTTCATTCTCATTTTTCAGTATCCTCCCATAAATAAAGCAGCGCCGACTATGGCATAATAAATTATGTATATAATCAAAACGACAAGTCCCGATACAAGCGAAACAATCGACCAGGTTTTGGCATTCGAAGATGCTTTTTCAGCGCCTGCATAGTCGCCTTCCAAAAAGCGTTTCTGTACTCTCGAAGCATTCACTATGGCGGGAATACCGAATGGCCAGCAGCAAAGAATTGTTACCACGATGGCTTGCCACAGATAGTTTGGCGGCATCTTTTGCGGTGACGGCGAGTCGCTTCTTCCTCCGCTTCTTTCATTTCCTCTGTTGCCGACTACTGTGGCGCTGCTTCCCTGACTTGTATTGCCCGCAAAGTAACTCATCCATGGCAAGGTAGTATTGCCAATCCTGACTATGTCGGAAGGATTCAGGCGCATTTGCCCCTGCCTCCGCTGACCGTTTACAAAAGTTCCATTGGTAGAATTGTTATCTACCAGACTGAAATTGCCGTAATCATCCTGAATGATTTGGCAGTGATTTTTCGACACTAAAGGGTCGTTGATTACAACATTGTTTGCGGGGTTGCGCCCGACTGTTATTACTTTCATACTGTTTTTTATTATAATTTCTGTTACTGTTCAATTCTTGTTAATTTCACACAATCCCTCTTTTTACGGGCAATTCCCTCTCTGCACAAATCAAAACCTTCGCTGTTGTAAAATCCGGTAATATTTTCATCCAGATTATCGCCGGCTTTAATGGATACGCTGTTTCCCAAACAAACGTATGGACACATTTCTCCGTTAATTAATACTTCGTTCTCCGATTTAAAATATACTGTAATTTTTCTCGTTTCTTTATAAATATAATACCAGCTTGTTTCTACTAATTTGGAGTTTGGCAACAGACTGTACTTTTCCTTATTTAATTTGAACGGCTGTCCATCATTAAAAATATCTGCCGTAACCCCGTTAAAAAGATATGCGGTGAATTTTTTAATTCTGCAAGTCATTGTTGCCTGACTGTTTACAATATGAAAATCGAATACTATTGTATTGTCATCATCATACAGGACGATTTTTTTATTCAGGGGATTCGTGTGTGAAAAAGTTATGGTACCGTTTTTAGCGTCATAAGTACCGAAACCCACGGGAAAAACGAAGTTGCTTGGAGTGCTGAAATACCAGATTACCTTTGTTGGCGAGGTGAAAGCAAAATATGCTGTTATTTCCGACACGTCGTCCACGCCATATACACGTTCTGTATAAGACCATGTTGTGCCGGTCAGTGTCTGTGCATTTGCAAACGCTCCGGCAAATAATAAAATCATTGCAATAATTACTGTTTTTTTCATTTTTACTTTTGTTTCACGTCCGCTCCGTATCCGGACTGATTTATTATTAATTATTTAAAGATTGTCGTTACATTTAAAAACTTTATAAAACCTGCATATATAAAATTTCCCCCGATCAATACAGTACATTAGATCCATGGTACATGCTTCATTGATATCGCTGAAAATAACATACCTCTGTCTGTAAAATGCTACGCCGTCCTTCATTTCCGTCATCGGCTTCTCCGATACTCCTAATGAAACAGATTTCCATGACTTTCCTGCCTGTTCGGCTGCAATTGTAAGTCTTGTATGATCATCTGTTATCATTTTAATATATGCCTGTTGATTTTCGTACTGACTTTTTTCGTCACTGCCGAAAATCGCAGATATTGCAGATATGTTCGTTACGGGATCGAAAAAAGAAACAAAGTCATCCTGTGTCAAACTGGAAAAATTCCTGAGAAATTTCTGTGCACCCAATAAAAGTTCTTTTTTCGATTCGTACCCGTTTTGCTGCACAGGTATTTTGCTCTTATTCTGCGTATCAGCGCTACTCTGCGCATCAGCGCCAATCCAAAAACAAACAATCGTTGCTAAAATCATTACTGTTTTTTTCATTTTTACTTTTGTTTTACGTCCGCTCCTTATGCAGACTGATTAATTATTATTACTTTCATTATAATTTTTAAAATGGATATTCTTTTATTCCCCTGTCTCTAAAACATAATAAATAATATTTGCTGTTATATAAGAAATAGGCTACTTTTATATAATATTTATTTTCTTGATATTCAAAGACCAAAGTACTTGCGCCGCACGTAAGTAGTTTGTCTTCCTTTTGCATTCTATCTGAAGGACACTCATTAAATTCTATAAATTTAATATTGCTGAAAGCTATTTTGCTACCCGTTATCAAGTCATACATTTTATTGTAAAAATCCACAGGTGCATTTGCACTGCCAATTACAGATATTGCATTAGAAAACTTATTATAGAACTGTTGCCGGTTTGTGTTTGACATATTTTTTAATATTTCAAATGCTTCCCGCCCTATTTTGGCAGTACTTGCCAGTTGTGCACACATCCCGTTTACAATAAACATTGTTGCTATCGCAATTATTACCGTTTTGAAAATTCTTTTATTTACCATATTTTTGTTTTACGTCCGCTCCATATTCAGACTGATTTATTATTAGATTCATATTTTTATTTTTTTAAAATTTTCCTTACTTCTGCCGCAAGTTCCCCGCATCGCTGATAGCGTTCACGGAAGTCTTTGTGCATTGCCTTTTCCAGAACGGGTTGAAACGCCGGATTGAGCGGCGGATAGAAGTCCT
>JAISOH010000118.1 GCA_031275825.1 Prevotellaceae bacterium
ATCGCTCATTTCAATCAAATCGGAAGCGATGTTTGGAATTTGTTTTACGTGCCGTGAAATTCTGTCGGCAGAATCAACAAGCACAAGCATTGATTTGCTGTCGCTGCGGCGTTTTAACCTGTAAATTTTTTCAACTGCATCTGAATTTGTCGCATCGCAGCCTATTCCCCAGAGAGTATCGGTAGGATACAGTATTATTCCGCCTTTCAGCAAAATTTCAACAGTTTTTTTTATTTCATTTTTCATCGTTTATTTTGAATTTTACTATTACCGGATAATGGTCCGAATATTTTATTTCTTTTGCTACTCTGTATTCCAGCGTTGAAATGTTTTTGTCGATAAATATATAGTCAATTCGCAGAAACGAAAACAGTTTTTTGTATGTATTCGACATTCCGCTACCTGCTTCAATAAACGTATCTTTCATTTTTCCTTTTATTTTTTGATACGAATATGACATTGGCGTATCGTTAAAATCACCGCAAACTATTGCAGGATATTTTGATTTTGATATTTCTGCGGCAATAAGTTCAATCTGTTTGGAACGTTTTATAAAAGCATCGCGCAAATTTACTGCCACGCGTTTCAGTTCTTTTTTATAATTTGCATTTTTGGATGTTAACCGTTGTTGAGTGCCATCGGGATTGAACCTTGTGGATTGAAGATGGCAGGAGTATGTTCGTACGGTTTTTCCATTGATGTTTATATCCGCAAAAACGATACAGGCGCCGGCTAAATTGAATTTCTGCTTTTTTTCAAAGGGATATTTGCTGAAAATTTTTTGACCGCCGTAATTGTCGGATGTATATTTATATTTTTGATATAATTTTTGTAATATTTTGTATTTATTCAATTCATTACTGTTTAAAACGTATTCTTGCAGGCAGATTATATCGGCGTCTTCGGCAAGTAAAAAATCGGCTATTTCATCGTATGTCGTTTTATAATAATTGTCAATACTTTTAAAATCATGTACGTTGTAACTTATTACTTTTACGGCATTTTCGCTGTCTGTTTTGTTTCCCGAAAACTGAAAAAACCTGCCTGCAAAAAAAACGGATATTATAAATATCGCAAGATTAAAATATGCAACTTTGCTTTTTATTGCAACCAATATTATAACAGCAATGATATTAACTGTAAAAATAACTGGAAAAAACAGTCCGAATAACTGAAAAATCCAGTATGTTGAAGGATTTATATAACATGCGGTTATTGACATTAATAATGCTGTTGCATTTAAAATTGCTGTTATTTTCAGTATGAATAAAAATATTTTTGCAATATTTTTCATTTAATCGGTTTATTGTTTATAATTTATTTTGAAGGCTTGCGAAAACAGTTATTCAGCCTGTTTTCAACTGAAAAACAATACAAATATATGCGAATTTACGGATTACGCACGGGAATTGAGAATTTGTTTTTGTTTGTCCGTATCTGAAAAATTAATCGGTTACGCCTAAACAATCACTTTCAGTTTTTTGCCTGTTTTTATAAATGCTTCGATTGCCCTGTCGAGATGTTCCTGTTCGTGTCCTGCCGAAATCTGTACACGGATACGTGCCTGATCTTTTGGAACAACAGGATAATAAAAACCGACAACATAAATTCCTTCTTCCAGCATTTGAGAAGCAAATAGCTGCGAAAGTTTTGCATCATAAAGCATTACGGCGCATATTGCCGACTGTGTGGGCTTTATGTCAAAACCTGCATTTATCATTTTATTTCTGAAATATTCAACATTGCGTTGTTGTTTTGCATGAATTTTATTACTTTCTTCCAGCATTTTAAACATTTCTATCCCTGCTCCTACAACTGCCGGCGGTATTGAATTTGAAAACAGATAGGGACGTGAACGCTGGCGCAGCAAATCTATAATTTCCCTGCGTCCTGTGGTAAATCCGCCTATGGCGCCGCCAAATGATTTGCCAAGAGTTCCGGTATGAATATCAATGCGACCGTATAAATTAAAATGTTCGCTAACGCCGCGTCCTGTTTTGCCAACCACACCGGCAGAATGACATTCATCAACCATAACCAGTGCATCGTACCTGTCTGCCAAATCGCAAATTTTATCCATCGGCGCAACATTGCCATCCATCGAAAATACTCCATCTGTAACAATAATGCGATGACGGTGAGCCTGCGCTTCAATCAGACATTTTTCAAGTTCTGTCATGTCGGCATTTGCATAACGGTAGCGAACGGCTTTGCAGAGCCGCACTCCATCAATAATGGATGCATGGTTCAAAGCGTCCGAAATTATTGCATCGTTTTCGTCAAACAGCGGCTCAAAAACGCCTCCGTTTGCATCAAAACAGGCGGCATACAGTATTGTATCTTCTGTTCCGAAGTAACGGGCTATTGCCGATTCAAGTTCTTTGTGTATATCCTGCGTTCCGCAAATAAACCGCACGCTTGAAAGTCCGAAACCGTGGGTATCCATAGCGCGTTTGGCGGCGTCAATCAACCGCCGGTTGCTAGACAGTCCTAAATAATTGTTTGCGCAAAAGTTAAGCACGCTTTTGCCTGTGTCGATTTTTACGGTCGCTTTTTGAGAAGAAACTATAATGCGCTCATTTTTATAAAGTCCTGCCGATTCAATATCGGCAAGAGTTTGCTGTAAATAATTTTTAATTTTTCCATACATAATTAATGTTTTTTAAAATTTGTTCAAAATTACAAATATTTTGGGAATTGTTTAATTTTATCTGTTTATTTTACCAGATAATTTTCAATATCACGAAATCCTGCAAGAAATTCACGTACGGACAGACGTTTTTTTCCCGCCAAATGAATATCGCTAATGTTTATAAATCCTCCGCTGCATGCTATTTTAAAAAATGTTTTTCTATCTGATTTTACTGTTCCCAAAGCTAAGCAATGCTCAATACTTTCATAACCGGCAGAATAAATTTTTGCTGAAATATTTTGCTTGTCTTTGCATGTAAATTCGCACCATGCGGCAGGATAGGGACTCAGTCCGCGTATAAAATTGTAAATTTCTTCGGGTTTCTGCGCCCAGTTTATTTTACATGTTTCTTTAAAAATTTTCGGTGCTGGTTTCAAGTATTCGTTTTCGTGCTGCTGTTGCAAGTCAAAGTTTTTGCATGCGATTGCATCAACTGTTTTCAGCACAAGCGTAGCGCCTGTTTTCATTAATCTGTCATGTAAGGTTCCGGCATTGTCGTTATGTTTTATTTCTACTTTTTCGGAAAAAATTATTTTTCCCCTGTCTATTTCATTATTAATAAAAAATGTTGTAACTCCCGTAATTTTTTCGCCGTTTATTATTGCCCAGTTTACAGGCGCTGCTCCGCGATATTGAGGCAGCAGAGAAGCATGAATATTGAAAGTTCCCAGCGGCGGAATTTGCCATACAGCCTCGGGCAACATTCTGAATGCGGCAACAATAAAAAGTTCGGCACGATAACTGTCAAGCGTATTCAAAAATTCTTTATCTTTTAATTTTTGCGGTTGTAAAACAGGCAGATTTGCCGTTTGCGCATAAATTTTCACTGCTGACTGCCGGGGTTTTTGTCCGCGTCCTGCAGGTTTGTCGGGAACGGTAACAACAGCAACAACATTATATCCGTTTTCTACAAGCAATTTTAACGGAGCAACCGCAAAATCGGGTGTTCCCATGTAAATTATTTTGATGTTTTTTGCCGGTGTTTCTACCATTTTATTTTTTTGATTATATATTCAACGTGATTGTTTGTAGTTTTTATTTTTTCTAATTTTCTTGCTAAAAGTCTGATTGCAGCCTTTCTCAAAAAGGCGATTTTTGTTTTGAAAATTCGCAGTTCTATTTCGGGATATTCTTTAAGTTTTTCGTTTAATCCTTCGTTTTGTACTCCCCAAAATTTTGACAGCAGTTTATCGTATTCATCATAATAAATTTCAATTTCACCCTGTTCAAGTTTTTTAAATTTTGCCTCTGATAAAAGATTGCGCGTGTCGGCATCGAATTTTTTCAATAATTGCAGTAACGTATCCGAATCAATATTTGTACTGTTAAACTTAACAGGTTTGTGGTAGCCTTTTTTATCATCTATTCTAAACAGCCGCCTGAACAGTTGGATATATTTGTCGGAATCAAACAAAGCCGAATCGGTAGTTGCCTTGCTCATCAAAAATATTCCGAGCGGCAAAAACAGAGCATCTGCAAACCACATTGCAAAAGTAACCGGAAGAACGCCCTGTACAGCCATTTTTTTTGTAATCGTGGACAGTATAAAATATGATATGAATATCAACAGCGAGGCAACGGTAGGCATTCCCAAACCGCCTTTGCGGATTATTGCTCCAAACGGAGCGCCTATCAAAAAGAAAATAAAACAGGCTATCGACAGCGTAAACTTATAATGCCATTCAACTTTGGCCGAACGTATGTTTTGTTCGTTGCCTGTAATATCATCGGTAATCGCATTCATTGTGGAAAGCGCAGATGTGGATTTTTCCAAAGCATAGCGTAGCGCTTCGGCTTTCTGCCCGCGCGAAAACCTGTTAAAAACCGAATCGGCATCGATAATATTCAATGATTTGTTTTTTACTGCAAAATTTGCAGCGGTATCAATTTCAATGCTGCTGTCAAACGACTGCGACCGGCTGTACTCCGTCCAAAAATAATCGACTTTTGTTTTTTGAAGTTCCGAAACCGAATCAATCATGTTTTCCAGTTCGGCAGTTTTCATTGTCGTATATCTGCCCTTGAATATTTCCGCATCGGTACGTTGCAGTTTGTTGCCGCTTAAATCCACAATCAAAGTATGCTTTTCAAAAATCCTTTTCTGGAAAGCAAAATTATTGCCGTTCCGGGTAAAATTCGACGATGTTGCATCTTCATACGAAACGCCGTTGTATAAAGTAACAGTCATATTGTCGTTTTCAGTTTTAATATAACCCGAATCGGCAACAATCAGCGCAATATTACCTTTTCCTTCGGGATGCTGGTAAAGCAAAATTCCCGTCATTTTATTTGTTTTAGGGTCTTTCGACGCCACTTTTATCACATTGTCGTTTATAGCGCAAAAAACTCCGGGTATGATATTGGCATCGGGACGTTTGTTTTTTATATCCCAAAATACGCTGTAAATTTTCATCATAGCATAAGGCATCACATTGTCGGCAACATAAAACGCAAACACACTGATAAACGCCGCCACAAAAAACATTGGACGCAAAATTTTTACAAGCGACAGTCCTGCCGATTTCAAAGCAAGCAGTTCGTTGTTTCCACCAAGATTTCCCATTGTCATTATCGACGCAAAAAGCATAGAAAGCGGCAATGCCAGCGGGATAACGTTAAGAGTAGCCCAAAACATAAATTCGGCTATCACGGATGCTTCAAGCCCTTTGCCCACAATGTCGTCAATATAGCGCCACAGCATTTGCATAAGCAGTATGAAAACCACTATAAAAAACGCCAGAGCCACTGGTCCCGAAAACGATTTTAATATATGAACATATACCTTTTTCAAAAATTCAAGTTTTAAAATATTCGGCAAATTTAATTCTTTTCGGCAAAATCGAAAGGTTTTTCACATTCTTTTATTTTGAGATATTCATTTTCACCTTTCATGTCAGGTAAAAATTACTGAGGGTCAAGCCCGCAATGACGACAAAAAACAGACGCAGCAACAAAGCAACACGTCATTGCGAGGAATGAAATGACGAAGCAAACCGGAGAAATTGTTAATGAAAATAATCATAAAGAATACTGGATTAACTCCGTTGAGCTCCGCTTCGCTTCGGTTGCTTCACCGCTATGCTCCTCGCAATGACGGACAAACCGAACGCAGCGACGAAGCAACACGTCATTGCGAACGAAGTGAAGCAAACCAGAAATAATTAATAATAAAAATAAAACAATGGTCAATGTCTGGATTAACTCCGTTGAGCTCCGCTTCGCTTCGGTTGCTTCCCGCTTCAGGCTAATGCTTTCGCGGTTCGCAGTTCGCAATGACGATACAAAACAAGGGCTTCGCCCTTCCATTGTCAATTCCCTGTAATGTTTTGGTTCTATAATTATATAATAAAATTTGAGGGAAAATCATCGTAAGAATGATGTTGAAACGATTTTTTTAACAGTGAAAACAAGAAAAGTGTTAAATTTGACCACAAAAATATCTTTTTTTACCATTATTTTTTTTAACATACAAAATATTACGTTAAAAAAGTTAAATATACCTGAATTTCAATTTATTATATAAATAGCAACACAATTTATTTTTATATTATGTATGCTTTTTTATAATATAATAAATATTTTTTTATCATTTTATTTCATTAAATGTATATGAAAATATAATTTTTTTTCCAAAATGCATCAAATTTATTGAGAAATGTATTAACTTTGCAAAAAAAAAATTCAATGAAAGTCATTGTTTATACCTTATCGTTTATTATATGTTTTTCTGTATTTCCTGAAAAACTCGATGCTCAGTTATCTACAAAAGGCACTGATTTCTGGTTGTCTTTCGGGCAGAACCGTACTTATACCTATCTTTCTGTTAATCTGCAATACAGAATTGTAGCGGAAGAGGCTTGTACCGTTACGTTTCAATATATATATAATTCCAGCCGGAATCATACGATGACCCTGGCGGCAGGGCAAGTTGAGAACTATGTGCTTGACAACGCCCACAAAGCGGCAGTTTATCCCGACGGTTCCGGCTATCATGATAAGATGGAAAGAAAGTCTGTGCATATAACATCTACGGCGCCCATATACGTATATGCCATGAATCAGGTTAATATAACAACAGATGCTACAAATGTTTTGCCCGTTACCTGCCTGGGAACGGAATATTATCATGTTTCCTATCTATCCGGCCAACAGTATCGTGATGGCTATACCATAGTGGCAACCGAAAATAACACTACTTTTCGTGAAAACGGCATGGCAGTTGCTACCCTGCAAAAAGGAGAGGTATATTATAGATGGCCCACGACGTTTAGGGATACGGACAAAACAGGAATTTATATTACTGCAAACAAACCGGTAGCCTATTTTGTTACAAACAGCGGAGTTTTTCTTCCCCAATACTTAACCAACGGCGCTGATATTCTTTACCAGCAGCTTATGCCCGTAAGCAAATGGGGACGCAAATTTATGGTTCCCGTTACGCACAGAGGCGTGGTACGCACAAGAGTTTTAGCCTCGCAAAGCGGCACAACCGTTAATTTTTTCGGGGGTATAGTTCGTGAAGATAACTTAGGTTTCTCCAAACCTGTATTGCCTGCGCCTCCGCCCTATACATTGAATGCGGGCGAATTTATAGAAATTCATACGGCGCTGGCAGGCGACAGTTTATCAGTTAACCCGTCCAACGGAACTTTTATAGAAGCAGACAAGCCTGTTGCCGTTTGCTCATATATAATGGGACGGGATTACCAATTTGTAGATGATGGAAACGACCTGCCATCTAGCGACAAGGGCGACCCTTCAATGGTATGGATACCGCCTGTAGAACAGGCGGTAAAGACAGTATTGACAGCTCCTTTTTTACCGACAGGACTCTCCGAAATAGACGTCCACCACGGATTGATAATGGCGCCTACTGCATATAAACATTTGACAACATTAAAGGTAAACGGAACTGCTCAAGCCTTGACGGGAATCTGGTATGACCATCCGAAAGGCTATTCGTTTTATAATTATAAATTTGATGAGACTAAATCCGGTTGGAGATACCTGTTTGAAAATCCATGGGGAATTACTTTTTTGAACTATGGATTTGGTTCGTTCGAATCGTATTACTATTTCACAGGGTCGGCTGCGATTGATTTGGATGCATCATTTTATTATAAAAACCCAAGTATCAGCGATTCAATTCATCACCAGGAACTTAATGGAAAGACTTTTTGTGATACCGTAGCTAACTTTTGCGCTTCAATACTGTATTCGCAACCCCAGTACCTGAAATGGTTTATTGACGGCATTGAACAACCGGCAGTACATAATCAGTTATCGTGGTGGACAACATCGTTGCTTCCGGGTGTACATACTGTTAAAATAGAAGCGATGGGAGTTAACGGAGAGGTTAAAACAGTTTCATCCACATTCACAATATCCCAACCGGAGATTACAAAAATCACAGACATGATATGTATAGGAGATGGAAAATACAACCTGAACGGATTTGATACGGTTCCGCAACAACCGGGAATAATATTTGATACGCTATACCTTAAAAATCAGCATAATTGCGACAGCATAGTTGCCCTGGAACTGACGGTATTGCCCGTATATGATACAACGATAATAGATACGGTCTGTTTATACAGCAGATATAATAAGAACGGATTTGATACAATACCGGCAGTTGTGGCTCCGATATTTTTGGATACAATACTTTATACCGCCACAGGACATTGCGACAGCATAGTAAGATTGCAATTAACGGTATTGCCTGTAAATAATATAGAGATAAAAGATACCATCTGTTTTGGCAGCGGATATAACCTGTACGGATTTGATACGGTTCCGCAACAGGCAGGAATAATATTTGATACGCTGTACCTTAAAAATCAGCATAATTGCGACAGTATAGTAAGATTGCGATTAACAGTGTTGCCCGTATATGATATAATGATAAAAGATACCATCTGTTTAGGCGAAAGATATACAGATCATGTTTACACATTTTTGGATACAATGCCGACGGTTGCAGCGCCTGTAGTTTTCGACACAACGCTTTATACTGCCACAGGACATTGCGACAGCATAGTAAGACTGCGATTAACGGTATTGCCCGTGTATGATATAATGATAAAGGATACCGTTTGTTTAGGCGAAAGATATACAAATTCCTCTTACTTATTTTTGGATACAATGCCGACGGTTGCAGCGCCTGTAGTTTTTGACACAACGCTTTACACATCCACAGGACATTGCGACAGCATAGTAAGACTGCGATTAACGGTATTGCCCGTGTATGATATAATGATAAAAGATACTGTTTGTTTAGGCGAAAGATATACAAATCCGGTTTACACATTTTTGGATACAACGCCAACGGTTGCAACGCCTGTAGTTTTTGACACAACGCTTTACACATCCACAGGACATTGCGACAGCATAGTAAGATTGCGATTAACAGTATTACCCGTATATGACATAATGATAAAAGATACTGTTTGTTTAGGCGAAAGATATACAAATCCGGTTTACACATTTTTGGATACAACGCCAACGGTTGCAACGCCTGTAGTTTTT
>JAISOH010000138.1 GCA_031275825.1 Prevotellaceae bacterium
ATATCAACATGATAAGCGGTTTTTTCATAAATTTTAAAAATATTTTTTATTTTTGTTATATGTGAAAGTTTATTATCTTTGCTTAAAATTTTCTGTCCGATAATATATATTATTGGACAAAAAAAATTGAGGGGAGTGTTAAAAAAAACTGTTATTAGTGGTTAATGGTTTGCTTCCTGCTTCGGGTAAAGCCCTCGCTTTTGCAATGACGACTAAACCAATACGCAGTGCGTCATTGCGAACTGCGAAGCAGGAAGCGAACGAAGCGTAGCGGAGTTCAACGATTTAATCCGGAAAAATTGAGAATTGAGAATGAAGAGGCTGCACTACTGTTTCAATTTACTGTTTTGTAAAAAACTCCAGTATTTTCTGCATCAAATCGGTTCTTTCCATATCTGTTTTTATTGCTTCAAAGGGAAATCCGAGAATACAGGTTTTATAATTTTTGCCGCTGTATGCTATTCCTGCGCTGATATTGTTTTCGGAATATCGCAAAATTGTAGTTGCCGCATTATCGACAGGTTCGATTCCATCGGGAGCTTCAACTATGTATGATTGCTGATTGAGTGTATTATGAAATTCATAATTGCCGCATTTGGTCATCAGCGCCGAAGCCGCTCCTTTTATGCGACCATCGGTCGAAGCCATGCCTGTACGCCATTTGTAGTGCAAAACCTGTTGAGCGAATGAAGTGTCTTTTTCAACCGTAGCGCCTGAATCCCAAAGGTCGGAGGCAATAAAAGCGCCGCTTGCAAAAATATTCCCTCCATGTCGGCAGTAATCGCTTATTGCCGTTTGAAATTTTTCGGAAAACGTTTTGAATTGAGGTTCATTTTTTCCTGCGCCTGTTTTGGTTTGGCGCTGTTTGCCAAGAATTATGTCTGTTATTTTATATTTTTTCAAATCAACCTGACCGTTTTCAACTGCTTTTGCGCTGCATGAAACAAAGGAAAAATCACTTTTTTCGATAATCGCTTTTCCGTGAATTAAAGGATAGTCAAATGAATTTCCTGCTATTATTTTTGTTTCGTAATTTGCATGACTTGCTCCGAATCCGGGCGAATCATCATCCGACCATTCAATATTGCGCCTGTATTCGTACTGACTTCCGATATAACTTATATCAACCTTGTCGGGTACGCCGTGGTCAAACCTGTCAACAAAACCGCCGATTACAGTATCAACCTGAAAGCTTGCGGGAGCGCTCAATCTGTCAAAAGCATTGACAACAAGCACCGTTCCTTTTTCGTTTGGAGATTTGTATACCGATAAAATTTCGGAATGAAAACTTTCGCCTCCATCATTTACCGCCGCTATTTTGAAACTGTATATTTTTCCCGATACAATATCTACGATACACGATTCGCCGTCGGTTGGCGTGCCGTTGTCAAAATCGCCGTTGTCTATTCTGGTATAAATTAAATATTGAGTCGGTTTTGCCGTTGGTTCGCATTTGTCTTCAACAGGTTTCCATTTAAGTTCTACTTCGCCATCATTTGCAAATTCAGCGCTAAACTGTTCAACAGGCAAAGGCTGTACAACATATTCGCAATCGTTTTGGTCGGATATAAATTTTAACATGCCTTTGTATATTGCACGACTTACTATAAATCGAAATCGCGGGTCAAGTCCGTAGCGCATGTCTGCAAGATTTTGATGCGACAGCAGTTCAAGTAGCATTGCAGGAACTTCGGGTACTCGCGCTTCGCTGTACGACCTGTTCCACATACCGCGCCGCGTCCATGTTGTGTCGTTGAAAGTATTGCGAATATCGTTCACTATATTTGTCATTATCAAATCAACCAAATCGCGCGAAGCGTAACGAGAAACTCCGTTTTTGAATTTTTCGCCGTTGTGTTTTGTCATAAAAATTCCGAGCGTCCCGATAATGGAATCGTTTTTTGTTGTACCGGCATCGCTGTGAAAGGCAAATGACAAATCGACAGGAATATTCAATCCTGTTTCCCGTTCCATTACAGATGAGCCGCCGGCAATGTAATTAACCCAATTACCGCGCGAACTGTAATCATCAATATAGTCGTTTCTGTTTTCATTGCGATTATATATCGAATCGGGAATACCCGCCCACTGCATCCAGTATCGCGCTCCTTCGGTGAAACGCGGATAGCCGCTTGTTTCATATTCATAGTCAATAGCCGGAATTATTTTTGATGTATCTGTTTTGTTTTCCGAACTTTTTGTATTCGAGCGTTCAAGTCCTTCTGGATTGGGTCTGCGCGCTATATTTCCCATTCCGCCGCCGAATTTTACGGCATCTGCCGTGATAATTTTATTTCTTTTTTTTGCTACATTCGACAGGCGCACGCCAAAATTATCATTACAGCCTTTGTCAAAAGCAAATGTTCCAAGGTAAATCCACGTGCCGCCGCCCATTGTTTGATTTACGGTAAATTTTGTTTCGCCGCCTTTGTGAAAAACAGTATATGTTGCATTGTCGCTGCTGTTTTTCAAGGTTTTATATGAAACATATACGGCATAACGCCCGTCTTCGGGAATCTCGGGAATCCATTCGGCATAGCTTTCATCATCGTCATCTCTGACAGTTTCGATTTGTTTGTAAGTTCCCATTCTGAAAGGATTTTCGTTTTCAACATAAAACTCTTTGACGTGGGCAAATCCCGAATCTGCCGGCGTATTCCATGCTTCCTTACTGTTTTTTTCTATATATTTCGACAAAGAACTGCTTCCATCGTTATCAACAATCACCTCGTTTGTTTGAATATCGCGTTCGCGCGGAAGCAAAACGTTTGCTCCTGCATTTTCAAGCATTGGCGTTAAATAAGGCAATACAAAACTTTGAGTAAACAAATCCTCGACAGTTTGAAATATTCGCGAACGCTGCCATTCCCAGCGGGCAAGTTTTTGCTCGTAATACCAGCCATGGCTTTGCCACATTGCAATATGGCGGTTTTGCAATCCTGCTGATATTTTATATGGTTTTGAGATATTTACAACTAACTGTTCGCTGGCTTTACGCTTGAATTTTCTGGCTTTGTCAAAATTTTTTTCACGATAAAAATTGGGAATTAATTCATCAATACTCATTCCGTTTGTACGGATAATAAATTTATATTTCTGCTGTTTTTCGGGAAATAAGGGTTTTACCGCATTGTACATTTCTTCCGTATTGTCGGGACGAAACGGCACATACGAAAGCGATTCCGAAGCATTTATAACAATCTGTTTAGATTTGTCGTCAACAGTTATCCTGCGTATCTGCAAATTTCCAATATCGGTATATGTTTTGGAAATTTCAACAAGTTTTTCACCGACTTTTATTTGCAGCGAATCGGTTTGCGCCTCAGTATTGACATACGCAAAAAGCGCTGTAAGAACCAAATATACTTTACTAAATCTATTTTGCATGGTTATAAATTTTATAAAACGATGGCAAATTTATATGAAATTCTTTGATTATGCACATAAGCATAAAAAAAGTCCGTCTAAAAAGTCAGAAATCGCCGCTATTGAAATAAACAAAACAGGAAGCAATACCGAAAATTTTTATTCGTTTGCATGTAATTTGAATATTTGATGTACCTTTGTATTGATATTATTTGTGTTGATTATTGGAAAATAAACGATGACTGTCAAAAAAAACGAACCGGAAAAGTTATTTTACTCAATTGGAGAAGTTGCAGATGTTTTCGGAGAGGAAACATCGCTGATTCGCTTTTGGACAAACTATTTCAAAGATATAATAAATCCGAAAAGAAACAAAAAAGGTAACAGGCTTTTTTCGCAGCAGGATGTTGAGACAATACGCCTGATACATTTTTTGGTTCGTAAACAGGGAATGAAATTAGATGGCGCATATAAGCGAATTGTCGAAAACAGAGAAGGAACGGCAAAAAACATGGAAGCAATAGAAATACTCAAAAATATCAAAGAGCAATTACTCGAAATAAAAAAAACAATATGAAAATAAAAGATATAATGCAATGCATCGAAGAATATGCTCCGCTAAATTATCAGGAAGATTTTGACAATGCAGGGCTGATTGTTGGAAACGAAGAAGCAGAAACAAATTCGGCGCTTTTGTGCATTGATATTACCGAAGAAATTGTGGATGAAGCAATATCAAAAAATATAAATCTTGTCATTTCCCATCATCCCGTTATATTTTCGGGACTGAAGAAAATAACAGGACAAAATTCCACTCAAAAAATAATTGCAAAAGCAATAAAACACGACATAGCGCTTTATGCCGCACATACAAATATGGACAATGTTACGGGCGGAGTGAACACAAAAATTTGCGAAAAGTTAGGGCTTGTCGATTGTAAAATTTTATCGCCGCGTAAAAACGAACTGGTAAAAATTGTAGTTTTTGTTCCCGAATCTCATGCCGAAAAAGTGCGTAATGCAATGTTTGAAGCCGGAGCAGGCTGCACAGGAGCGTACAGCAATTGCAGTTTTGGAATAAAAGGCAATGGAACTTTCAAGGCGGGAAAAAATGCAAAACCCTTTGTTGGAGAAAAAGGCAAACTGCATGTTGAAAATGAAATAAGAATAGAACTGATTGCACAAAAAAATAAGCTTGCAAAAATAAAAACCGCAATATTGGAAAATCATCCTTACGAAGAAGTTGCCTGCGATATTTATAATTTAGACAATAAATATGAAAATGCAGGTTCGGGAATGACAGGAAATCTACCCGAACCAATGACTTATGATGAGTTTTATAAAATGCTGAAAAATATTTTTTCCTTAAAAATGATTCGCTCGACAAAACCTGTTTCAAAAACTGTTTTTCGCGTTGCAGTGTGCGGAGGAGCAGGAAGTTTTTTACTCGGCGACGCCATTGCAAACCAAGCGGACATTTTTGTTTCAGGCGATTTTAAATATCATCAATTTTTCGACGCCGAAAATAAAATCACGATAGCAGACATCGGACATTTTGAAAGCGAACAGTTTACTACAGAAATATTTTGTGATATTATTAAAAAAAAATTACCTAACTTTGCGGCGCAAATTGCTGAAAAAAATATAAACCCTGTTATTTATATTATTTAAGAAAACAAAAGTAAAAAAGATGAACCGAAATAACAGTCAAAAAGACTGTAAAAAAACAGAAAATAAAAGAACAGTATTCGTATCATTTAAAAAATAAAAAATTAATGGCAGAAAAAACGAAAAAAAAAGAAACAAAAAAAGCAGAAAAAACTTCGGCAAAAAAAATAACGGAAAAATCTGCACCGTCAAAATCAGAAATGAAAAAAAGTAAATCACAGTCTGATTTGTCGGCAGTAAACAAGTTAAGATTATTGTACGAATTGCAAATTATTGATTCAAGCATTGACAATATCAAAACAATAAGAGGAGAATTACCGCTCGAAGTTCAAGACCTTGAAGATGAAATCGTAGGATTTGATACGCGTATTAAAAATCTGGCACATGAAATCAAGGAAATAGAAAGTAATGCGACACAAAGAAAAATCGGTGTTGAAACAGCAAAAAATCTCATAAAAAAATATGAAGAACAGCAAAAAAATGTACGAAACAACCGTGAATTTGACTCGCTGTCGAAAGAATTGGAATATCAAAATCTGGAAATCGAATTGAACGAAAAAATAATAAAAGAACTCGGCGCTAAAGTCAAAGAAAAAAGACGCGAAATTGATGCAACAAAAACTATGGTTGCCGATAAAAAAATTGCGCTCGAAGAAAAAAAACACGAACTGAATGAAATTACATCCGAAACTGCCAGCGATGAAAAAGAATTAATCGGTCGAGCAGATGAAATTAAAAATTTAATCGAAACGCGTTTGCTTACAGCATACAACAAAATTCGTCATAACGCCCGAAACGGTTTGGCAGTAGTAACGGTAAAACGCGATGCCTGCGGAGGCTGTTTCAATAAAATTCCTCCTCAACGGCAGTTAGATATTAAATTGAGCAAGAAAGTAATTGTTTGCGAATATTGCGGTCGTATTCTCGTCGATTCCGATTTTGAAAATGAATAATAAATAAAAATGCAGAATTTTATGCAATATCGGTTAAAATCCTGCAAAATATTAGCAGGATTTTTTCTTTTTATCTTCTTTTGTCTTGATACGGAAGAAGCAAACTAAGCAGAAGCGTCGAGGCTGTCTTAAAACTCCGGTTTCGTCATTGCGAACTGCTTCGGACAAAGCCCTCGCAATTCGCAATGACGTGTAAAATACCATTTTAAGATAGCCTCCTTTTTCAGTCAGGTGTGATTGCGGGTTAGGTTTACAATGAGGTTTTCATTATCAATTCTCAATTAAAAAAACGTGAACAGTAAAAAATATTCCGGATTCCGGAAGCCTTTTGAACGGAATCCATCCGGATTTTTAAATAATTCAGACTGAATTGAACTGAATTCTGAATAATGTTTCAACTGATACGGCAATACAGGTTCGATTTAAATACAAAATTTTACGAAAAATAATGTGCGACATTAATCTTGTAGTTCACTTTATTATTTGCCATTAAACCTTTGAGTTTTCAAATCATTAAACCCTCATTGCTGATGACGGAAAATATAATTACAGCAGTAAATTTATTTATAACCGTAATTTTTATTGCACGATAATCACCGGCATTAAAATTTTTTATATCTTTGCTGCAAACTAAAATGTAAAAAGTATGAAACACATATTTTTATTATCAGTTATTTTGTTTGTATGCCTGCAAACAAAAGCGCAAAATAACAGCGGCGAAGATCAAATTGTCGCCAATTCGGTAGTATATGCATTGCCTAAAACATCAATAAAAATAAAAATCGAATTGGAAAAAGAAATTTTTATAGCAGGTACTTATGCGCAGTATGCCGAAAAATATTTAGGTATTGAAGTAAATACGCAGAACAGTGAAAATTATTCAATACGAAAAATTGAAATGATACCATTTAAAGAAGCCGATGCAAATGCACTGTACACAATAAATTTCGGAAAGATGAAAAATGCGCGGGCAAATTTTCTTGATTTATCATCCGAAGGCTTGCTTTTTTTTGGAAACTACAAATACGAAGGAAATTTATCATCGCGTTTTGCGGCAAATGCCGACCGGCAAACAAAATTTTTAGATGCGGGAACAGGCTCAAATTACACACTGGAACGAACAGTTTATTACGGAACAGTAAAAACCGATACAGGCATTGTTCAAGTACCGATAGAACGCTGGCAAAAAACAGGAAAAAATCTCGAAACCAAAGCCGCCGAATTTGCAGAACTTATAAACACATTACGCAAAAAACGCATTGAAATAGTTACAGGCGAAAGCGACTTTACAGGCGAAGGACTTACCGCCGTACTTGCTGAAATACGAAAAATGGAAGCCGAATACATGTATCTGTTTACAGGAAAATCGACAAAAACAACAGAAGTGCATTTTTTTGACGTAATTCCGGATGCAACACAAAGCCAACAGTCGTATATTGCATTCAGATTTTCCGAAAAGCAGGGACTGATACCTGCAAACAATATCAGCGGGCGCCCAATAATCTTGACTCTGGAAAAAGAACCATCCCTTTATGCAGATGCAATGACGGATGCAGACGCTAAAAAAAATAAAATGGAATTGATTTATTACCGAACTCCGCGAATTGCAAAGGCAAGCCTGATTGACGGCACAAACGTATTGCTGCAAGACCGTTTCCCCATTTATCAATTTGGCAACATATTATCATTACCCGCCGATTTACAAATGAAATAACTATTAACTTTTTAAAATCAAAAATAAAAATCTTATTATTATGACAGAAAAAAAACAAATTTCAATCGCAACCCTTAAACCAAACGAAGTTTGGAAAAACTTTTATGCCTTAACACAAATTCCACGTCCATCGAAAAAAGAAAAAAAAGCCGCCGAATATATACTTCATTTCGGTGAAAAATTGGGACTGAAATCAGTTATGGACGAAATAGGAAACGTAATAATATCAAAACCCGCAACACCGGGAATGGAAAAATGCAAAGGTATTATTCTTCAGGCGCATATCGACATGGTGCCGCAAGCAAACAATGACAAAAAACACGATTTTGAAAAAGACCCTATCGAAGCATATATAGATGGCGAATGGGTTACGGCAAACGGCACAACACTCGGCGCCGACAACGGAATAGGAGTTGCAGCGGCAATGGCTGTTCTCGAATCAAAAAACCTTGAACACGGACCTCTCGAAGTGCTTATAACAATTGACGAAGAAACAGGAATGACAGGAGCAAACAATTTAAGCCCCGCTGCACTTAAAGGCGAAATACTGATAAATCTTGATTCCGAAGATGAAGGCGAACTTTATGTAGGCTGTGCAGGCGGTTTGGATGGAACATTCACATTTGAATACCAAAAAGAAAAAATGCCTGAAGATTTTACTTCCATAAAATTAAATGTTACAGAACTTGAAGGCGGGCATTCGGGAATGGATATAATTCTCGGCAGAGCAAATGCAAACAAAACAATATTCCGGCTTCTGAAAATTCTTGCAAACAAACTAAATGCACGACTGGCATCTATCGAAGGAGGAAATATTCGCAACGCAATACCTCGCGAAGCGGTAGCCGTTGTAGCAATAGAAAAAAACAGAGAAGAAGAACTGAATAACATTGTAAATGAATTTCAGAAAATAATTAAATCGGAATATGCAGGAACTGATAAAAAATTGAAAATACTGGTTGAAAAAACAAAAAAACCTGAAGAAATCATTGATAAAAAAACACAAACAGCGCTTACAGATGCAATTTACGGATGTCCAAACGGAGTTGTACGCATGAGCGACGCCATGCCGGGTCTGGTGGAAACATCCAACAATCTGGCAATAGTAAAGTCCGAGTCGGGAAAAATTCAGGTAAAATGTTTGATGCGAAGTTCTGTCGACAGCGCCAAACTCGACCTTGCCGAAGCAATGGAATCAGTGTTCCGTCAGGCAGGAGCCAAGGTAGAATTTTCGGGCGGATACAGTGGCTGGAAACCGAATATCGAATCGTCCATACTTGCCGTAATGCAGAAAACATACAAGGAACTTTATAACAAAATTCCTGAAATCAAAGCAATACACGCAGGATTGGAATGCGGTATTTTTGGCGGTATTTATCCGCACTGGGACATGATTTCGTTTGGGCCAACTATTCGACATCCACATTCGCCCGCCGAAAAGGTTAATATAGAATCGGTAGATAAATTTTGGAAATTTCTTACGGCAACATTAAAAAATGCACCGAAAAAGGAATAATAAATTCTATTATATGTAAAATAACAGATTGCAGGATGAGGCTGTCTTAAAACTCAGGTTTCGTTATTGCGAACTGCGAGCTCAAGCGAAGCAGGAAGCAATCTAAATGTTGATTATCAATGGATTGTTTCGGGCTTCGCCTCGCGCAATGACGTGTAAAATACCATTTTGAGACAGCCTCATTTTTTATTTTTACGAAATCCGGATCTTGCCGCTTCGGGCTGACGCTCTGCATTATTTGATAGTAATTGCAAACTGCGAGATACGAATCGGTAAAGCCTGTTAGACACAGCGTCAGCATCCGTTGCACAACCCGGCAAAAAGTCATAAAATAATTTGTATGTGTGTGCAAAATAGTAACATTCCCCTGTGAATTTTAAAGGAAATTTTTATGTGTTTGTGTGTAATCCCGAAAATTTCATATACATTTGTACAATTAAAAACTGATTAAAAATGTTAGGTAAATCTCCTGATCAATCACAAAGAAATTTGTTTAGCCCGTTGCTTTCGGACTTCATCAACAAGCAACACGAGCTGGTGTTGCTTGCAAAGAAAATCGACTGGCTGTATTTTGAAAACGAATTTTCTTCATTATATTCAAATACAGGTCAGCCAAGCATCCCGTTGCGCATGATGATTGGCTGCCTGCTGTTGAAACGATTTTACAGATTGAGCGACAATGCCCTGTCCATAGCATGGATAAACAATCCTTACATGCAGTATTTTTGCGGCGAAGCATGTTTTCAGCATGTTTTTCCGTTTAATAAAAGTGATTTTGCGCGTTTTCGCAAACGAATAGGAGATGCGGGAATGGAAAAAATATTTTCACACTGTGAATATTTTAATGTAAAACAGGATATTTTTTCAAAAATATTTTCGATAAATTACGTGAAAAGAAACTCTTGTCGAATGTTGAACGGCTTATTGTCGATATTTCGTAAAAACAAATAGGTTTTATTGATTTATTCAAAATGAAATTTAATCATAAACATGTTTGAATACATCTTGTCAATTGCGTTGTAAAACGCTTCGTAACCTTCAACAGGACCTTTGGTCAGTACATTTCCCGGACCTGTTGAGAATTTGGCTTCGATTGAAAACTTAAAATAGACTAAATAAAATTCAAATCCAAAACCGAATTCGCCAAAAATTTCGGTATTGCTTAATCCAAAAAATACGCCGCCTTTTTCATCGCTGCCTGCGCTTAAATTATAACGCCCGTTTACGCCGGCAAACACATAAGGACGGAAATTTGAATTACGTTTGGCGCTAAACTTCAAGTGAACGGGAAGTTCTATGTAATTAGAGCCTGTTTTCATTGTGTGCAAAAGTTCGTTTGTATTGTCATCGTAAAATTCAAGGTCGCGAGCGCCAAACGATATTCCTGGCAAAGCGCGTATATTCCACTGACGCTTTATTCGATAATCAATAATTGCATTTATATCAAATCCCGAACGCATTGCGGTTACATCAGCTCTGATTTTGCGAGTTGCTCCATCTATCACAATGTTATCAAGTGTATTGACTGTTGTAAAATCAAAAATGTTTATGCCAAGCGAAAAGCCAAAACGCAACGGGCTTGCATATTCGTAATGCAACAGATTAAGTTCGCTGCGATTTAATTGCGCCGAAGCAGGCAAACATGTTAAAATTAACAATATGGACAAAAAAAATTTTCTCAAAACTTAAAATTATTTTATGCAAAGATAGTATTTTATCAACAGTACTTCGTTTATTAATCATATAATTAACCATTTTTAATGTTTGCGAAAAAACTTGACTTCCAATCCGCATCCTGCATTTTTATCAATAAATTCCGGTTACAATATTTTTTATGCTTTTAAAATAATAATTGCCGAAATAGAAATTTATATTACCTTTACAAATCATCATAAACCGAAATTATATTTTACAATTAAATAAATGGAAATAAAAATAAATGTTATTGAAGCTGTTGCACTGGCTGTTGCTGTTTTATATTTAGGCGTTTTTTGCAAACGTAAAATTAAAATTCTCTATCGTTTCTGTATTCCCGCTCCGGTTGTTGGCGGGCTTATTTTTTCGATAATTTCACTAATCGGATACTGTACGGGCGCATATATATTTGTTATAGACAGTTTGCTGCAAAAAATTTTCATGCTTGCATTTTTTACGACAGTAGGATACGGCGCATCGTTCAAATCAATTAAAAGAGGAAGCAAAGATTTGATTGTACTTATAATTTTAGTTGCGGTTTTGATACTTTTACAGGATGCAATAGCGTTTTCATTTGCTCCGCTTTTCGACATGAAACCTTTACTGGCACTTTGCACAGGCTCTGTTTCAATGATTGGCGGACACGGAACGGCAAGCGCATGGGGAGGTATTTTTGAAAAAGCAGGAATTGCAGGAGCAACAGGAATTGCAATTGCATCTGCAACTTTCGGACTTGTAGCCGGAAGCCTTATAGGCGGTCCAATAGGCAGACGGCTGATTGAACGAAATAATTTGCTTGTAAAACAACCTGTTCCCAATGATGAACAGGTTGTGATTGAAGTGAAAAACACGGATAAGCATTTGTCGAAAGACAGTATAATTTACGGCATTTATCAAATATGTCTGGCAATGGGAACAGGTTCTGTGCTGTCGGCATATTTGGAAAGCACGGGATTAATGTTTCCGCCTTATGTCGGAGCATTGGTTATTGCTGCACTGTTACGTAATATTGCCGATTTTTCCGGAAAATTCAAAATTAATCATGTTGAAATTGATGTTCTAGGACAAGCCTGTTTATCAATATTTTTAGCCATGGCTTTGATGACGCTCAAACTTTGGGAACTTGCCGATCTTGCAATACCAATGTTAATTATGCTTTTTTCACAAACAGCGCTTATGATAATATTTGCATATTTTATTGTTTTTCGCTGTCTCAAAAAAGATTATGATTCGGCAGTAATAACAGCCGGAGTTTGCGGTTTCGGCATGGGTGCAACTCCAAATGCAATAGCTAATATGGAAGCCTTAACACAGCGCTATCGTCCATCGCATAAAGCATTTTTGATAGTTCCATTAATCGGCGTGATGTTTGCAGACGTTATAAATACAATATTTATTACTTTTTTTGTTAATTTTTTCAGATGATTTTATTCTGTCCAAACACAAATAATTAATAAGATAAATTTTGTTTTATAAAGGTTATGAAATTTTTCTGTACCGCAGCATCCGATAAATACTGTTTTAATTCTCAAATTTCTATTTATTGCTGTGAAATTAAACACCATACGCAAAAAAAATTAAAAAATCCATCTTCATCTGTACGCTTGCTAAAATGAACAAATTTTTTTTGATAAAAAATACAAAATCCCCTGCATTACCCAATATTTGCTGAATGCACAATAGACCTTGCTTGTAATTATCATAATATCTGTGTTTTACTGTTTTTATTACTTAAATATTAAAAATAAATTATTATATGTAATTCAATATTCTTACCTTTGCGGCGGTTTATAATACGCAGGAAGTTGATATTATACAAATAAGTGTCAAAATTAATAAAACATACAGGCGTGGTTTCACAAATTGTCGGCAATGATATTATTGTTGATATGGAACGTTCATCGGCATGTGCCTCATGTGAATCAAAATCAGTGTGTTTGGCAGTTGATACGCAAACACAGCAGATAAGATTAACTAACGATAATTACAATCTTAAAACGGGAGATATTGTGAACGTTATATTGGAACGCTCGTACAGCATATACGCTGTTGCGCTTGCTTTTGCTGTTCCGTTGTTTTTATTGATGTTAACAATAATTATTATGATTGAAATATTCAACATTAACGAAGGAATTTCAGCTCTTGCGGCAATAGCGATAATTGCTGTATATTATGTTATTATACATTTTCTTGATTATAAAATAAAAACAAAAATAAAATTTCGTATAGAAAAACAATTTAATTGATTTACAGATGGATTCTACAATTTTAACAACAGTGATTATGCTTGGCGTACTTGCGGCTATATTAGCCGTGGTATTATACATAGTTGCTCAAAAGTTCAAAGTAGTTGAAGATGAACGTATGGTTGAAACGGAAAATATATTGCCCGGAGCAAATTGCGGCGGTTGCGGATACACAGGTTGCCGTGCGTTTGCCGAAGCTCTTGTAAATGCCGATGATATTTCGACAATGTTTTGTCCTGTCGGCGGAAATGCAACGATGACAAAAATAGCCGAATACCTTGGTAAAAAAGTTGAAAAAAAAGACAGTGAAATAGCTGTTGTTCGCTGTGCGGGTTCGTGTGAAAATCGTCCGCGTGTAAATGATTTTGATGGAGCCGCTTCGTGTGCGGTAATGGCAGCTACATATTCAGGCGATACCGATTGTTCGTACGGTTGTCTTGGCAGGGGAGATTGCGTTTCGGTTTGTAATTTTGACGCTATATATATAAACGGCGAAACAATGCTTCCCGAAGTTGATGAAGAAAAATGTACGGCTTGCGGCGCTTGCGTTAAAGCATGTCCTAAGTTGATTATAGAATTGCGTAAAAAAGGACCCAAAAGTCGCAGAATTTATGTTTCGTGCGTCAATAAAGACAAAGGCGCTGTTGCACGCAAAGCCTGTAAAACAGCCTGCATAGGCTGCGCCGCCTGTCGCAAAGCGTGTGCGTTTGAATCAATATTAATAGAAAATTTTTTGGCGTATATCGACCCTGACAAATGCCGTTTATGCCGTAAATGCGTTGAAGTTTGTCCTACAGAAAGCATAATAGAATTAAACTTTCCGCAGCGAAAACCCAAAATAGAGATTCAGGAACAAAAAACAGAGAACATAAATTCTGAGATTACAACAAATTAAGACTTGTTTTTATAGAGGTAAAATATAAAATTATGATAAAAACATTCAAAAGAGGAGGCGTTCATCCGCCTGAAAACAAAATATCGCGAAATGCAGCGCTTGAACAGCTGGTTCCCGAAGGAATTATTCGGATTTTTACTTCTCAGCACATAGGCGCTCCGGCTGAATGTATTGTTGCCAAAGGCGATAAGGTAAAAGTCGGGCAGCTTATTGCAAAAGCAAACGGATTTGTTTCGGCAAATGTACATTCGTCAGTGTCGGGAACAGTGCTTGGAGTTGAAAATGTTGCAGATTATCAGGGAATAAAAAAACCTGCAATTTGTATTCAGGTTGAAGGCGACGAATGGGAAGAAAGCATTGACCGCAGCCCTGATATAAATCGCGATTTATCAAAAACAACTGAAGAAATTTTAGCAAAAATCGCCGAAGCAGGACTTGTAGGTTTGGGAGGAGCAACTTTTCCGACTCACGTAAAATTAGCCGTTCCAAAAGGAAAAACAGCAAAAGCAATTATTATAAACGGCGCAGAATGTGAACCCTATCTTACATCAGACCATCGCATAATGCTCGAAAAAGGAGAAGAATTGCTTATTGGTGTGCAACTTCTTAAAAAAGCGGTAAATGTTGATAAAGCATATATCGGCATTGAAACAAACAAGCAGGATGCAATTGACAATCTTGTGAAATTAGCCGTAAATTACAGCGGAATTGAAATAGTTTCGCTTAAACCGAAATATCCGCAAGGCGGCGAAAAACAGTTAATCAAATCAATTACAGGGCTTGAAGTTCCCGACAGAGCCTTGCCTGTTGAAACAGGTTGCATAGTTTCAAATATCTGTACAACTTTTGCCGTTTACGAAGCCGTACAGAAAAATAAACCTCTTTTTGAAAACAGCATAACAGTTACAGGAAAAAACCTTAAAGTTCAGAAAAATTTTATTGTCCGCATAGGCACGCCATTGTCGAAACTTATTGAAGCCATAGGCGGAATGCCTGAAAATACAGGAAAAATTATCAGCGGAGGACCAATGATGGGACGCGCCATAAGTAATATGGATGCTCCGACACTGAAAGGTTCGGGCGCCGTTTTATTCATTACCGGCGAAGAAGCAAAACGCGGAACAAAATCGAATTGCATACGCTGTTCAAAATGTGTTGCGGCTTGCCCAATGGGGCTTCAGCCCTTTTTGCTGTACAGACTTGCCGAGCTCAACATGTTTGAAGAATTAAAGGAAATTTCGGTGCATGCCTGCATAGAATGCGGCTGCTGCCTGTACACATGCCCTGCAAATTTGCCTCTGGTAGATTATATAAGGCTTGGAAAAACAAGAGCAATGAAACTTATTGTTAAACCGAAATAACGGATTTTTTGAAATTAAATATTAATCAAAATATGAATAAATTAATAATATCGCCCTCGCCGCACATTCATGGCGAATTCAGTACAAAACGTTTAATGCGCGATGTGATTATAGCATTGTTGCCTGCATTACTTGCATCGTTTTATTTTTTTGGATTGGGTGCAGCGAAAGTTGTTTGTATATCAATAATTTCATGTGTTGTTTTTGAATATCTGATTCAAAAATTTCTTTTAAAAGTAACGCCTTCGATAAATGATTTGTCATCTGTGGTTACAGGTTTGATTTTATCATTCAATTTGCCATCAAACCTTCCTGTTTGGTTAGTAGTTACTGGAAGTTTGATTGCAATAGGAGCAGGAAAAATGATATTTGGAGGACTTGGAAACAATCCTTTTAATCCTGCGCTTGTAGGACGAGTATTTTTACTGATAGCGCGTCCTGAAGAAATGACAACATGGCCATTGCCTTTAACGCTTGCAACTGCGGATGCAACAACAGGAGCAACACCACTGGCAATAATAAAGGAAGGATTGAAAAACGGATTGACAATAGACCAAATCAAGGAATCATCAGACTATACTTTCAGTTATCTTGACACGCTTTTCGGACAGATAGGCGGTTCGCTTGGAGAAGTTTCGGCAATAGCCCTGCTTTTAGGCTTTGCATATCTGCTTGTTCGCAAAGTTATAACATGGCATATTCCTGTTACAATATTTCTTTCGGTTACGGTATTTTCGGGAATTTTGCATTTTGCAAATTCCGACAAATTTATCGACCCCGTTTTTCATTTGCTTACGGGAGGAATGATTTTCGGAGCAGTTTACATGGCAACCGATTATGTTACTTCGCCAATGACGCATAAAGGAATGGCAGTTTACGGAATCGGCATAGGGTTATTAACCATTGCAATACGAACATTCGGAAGTTATCCCGAAGGAATGTCGTTTGCGATACTGTTTATGAACGCACTTGTTCCGCTTATCAATAAATATATGAAACCTAAATTATTCGGGGAGGTAAAATAATGGGAAAATTGAAATCTTCATTCAAAAACATGTTGCTGTCGCTTGCTTTTATAAGCATTGTGGTCGCCTGCTTGCTTGCCTTTGTTTTTAAAATGACGGAAGAACCTATTGAGAAAGCCAAAAAACAAAGACAGGAAAACGCAATAAAAGAAGTTGTTCCTGACTTTAACAATAATCCTGCCGAAGAAAAATTTGAAGTTGAAATATCGGATGGCAGCAAACTTACCGTTTTTCCTGCAAAACAGGACGGAAAATTAGTCGGCATTGCCGTTGAAACAAATACTGCAAAAGGATTCAGCGGAGAAATAACAGTAATGGCAGGATTTGATATCGATGGAACAGTCAAAAATTACGCTGTGCTTAAACATGCAGAAACTCCGGGACTTGGAGCAAAAATGCAGGAATGGTTTTCTGATGCGTCAAAGCCGGGTCAAAACGTTATAAACAGAAAATGGAATAACGGCGTTAAAGTAAAAAAAGACGGAGGCGATATTGATGCAATTACGGCTGCAACAATCACTTCGCGTGCATTTGTAGATGCACTTAACCGCGCATACGAAGCATATTTGAAAACAATGGAAAACGATTCCTGTAAAAAATAATATATAAAATAAAACTTAATTTAATACAGTTAAGGAGATAAATAAATGAATAAAAATCTAAACATACTGACAAACGGGATACTGAAAGAAAATCCTGTGCTGGTATTGCTTTTGGGAATGTGTCCTACGCTGGGAACAACATCTTCGGCAATCAACGGATTTGGAATGGGAATAGCAACTGCTTTTGTTCTTGTATGTTCCAATCTGGTAATATCTCTTCTCAAAAATCTTATACCCGACAAAGTGCGCATACCTGCATTTATAGTTATCATAGCATCGTTTGTAACTGTTGTAGAAATGATAATGCAAGCATACATGCCGCCGCTTTACGAAAGTCTGGGACTGTTTATTCCGCTTATAGTTGTAAACTGTATTGTACTTGGCAGAGCCGAAGCCTTTGCATCCAAAAACACTCCTTTGTCGTCAACGTTTGATGGCATTGGAATGGGAGCAGGATTTACGCTTGCGCTTACCATACTCGGCGCTGTTCGCGAATTTTTGGGAACAGGAAAAATATTTGACTTTCCTGTTTATCCCGAAGACTACGGATTAATCATATTTGTGCTTCCTCCCGGCGCATTTATTGTGCTTGGGTTTTTAATAGTTATAGTAAATAAACTGAAAACAACTAAAAATTAAAAATTATGACATACGTTTTAATATTTATATCGGCAGTATTTATCAACAATGTAGTATTGTCCCAGATTTTGGGAATATGCCCGTTTCTGGGAGTATCAAAAAAAATAGATACGGCAATAGGAATGGGGATTTCGGTAACGTTTGTAATTGCTATTGCAACGCTGGTAACATTTTTGCTGATGCAGTACATTCTGATTCCGTTTAATCTGAAATTCATGCAAACAATTTCGTTTATACTTGTAATTGCGGCGCTGGTTCAAATGGTCGAAATTATTCTTAAAAAAGTATCGCCTTCGCTGTACCAGTCGCTTGGAGTATTTTTGCCGCTTATTACCACAAACTGCGCCGTACTTGGAGTTGCAATTCTTGTTACCAAGGACGATATTTACAGCAAAAGTCTGTTATTGTCGATGGTTTATGCAATATCAACGGCAATAGGATTTGCGCTGGCTTTGATAATATTTGCCGGCATACGCGAACACCTTAATATAATGAATGTACCGAAAGCATTTCAAGGAATACCTGTTGCGCTTATAATAGCAGGAATTTTGGCAATGATATTTATGGGATTTACGGGAATTGTTTAGATTAATTAACCAAACAAAAGAGTTATAATTGACAAATTAAAATTAACTTTGCAAAACATAAAAGATATACTGATATGAAAAAAAATTTACTTATACCATTATTTTTTACAGTCATATTGAGCCTTGCCTCGTGCGTATCGCAAAAAAAATTTGATACGCTGCAAGCCGAATTTGACAGAATAAATCGCAAGTACAACGATTTAAACATCCAGTCAAAAGAAATAGATGCACAACGCAAAGCGCTTGAAAAAGAAAAAGCCGAACTCGACAGAAAAATTGCAGAACTTAAAGATTTGCAGGAAAAATTAAAATCGGAACACAGTATAGAAACCGGAGGTTTGCAATCGCAACTGCAAAAAGAACGCGACGAACTTACACGCAAACAGGCAGAACTTGAAAAACTGCAAAAAGAATTTAACGAAAACAATAAACGACTGCTTGATTTGCAGCAAATGCTTGCAAACAAAGACGAAGCCGTAAAAGCTCTCCGCCAGCGGGTTGCCGATGCATTACTTGGTTTTGAAGGCAAAGGATTGACGGTAACGCAAAAGAACGGAAAAGTTTACGTTTCGCTCGAAGAACAGTTGCTTTTCAAGTCGGGCGACTGGAATATCGAAAGTCGAGGTTTGCAGGCAATCAAAGAACTTGCAAAAGTTTTGGCAGTAAATCCCGACATTAACGTAATGGTAGAAGGGCATACCGACAATGTTCCTTATGGCGGCAAAGGCGGCATATTGCAGGATAATTGGGATTTAAGCGTGAAACGCGCAACAACCGTTGCCCGCTCGCTGCTTGATAAAACAGGCGTCAATCCCAAACAGATAACAGCCGCAGGACGCAGCGAATATCTTCCTGTTGAAGATGAAAATACAGCCGAAGCACGCAGAAAAAACCGCCGTACGGAAATCATCCTTACACCGAAACTTGATGAATTGCTCGAAATACTCGAAGCAAACTAGTGCTAAATTAATAAACTTTATTTTTTCAGGGAAATGCAAAATTTTGCATTTCCCCTTTTATTTTCCTCTGTAAACACTGCTTCCATGTATTTTTGCGGATATTTAAATAAAAAATCAAGACAATAACAATTCCAATCAGGAATATATTTCTGCTAACTTGGACTGAAATAAAAGAAGCAACCGAAACTCAACAATTTAATCCGGAGTAATTCTGAATTTAAAAAAAGCATCATTGCGGGCGCACGGGAACAACTGTTTATTTCCGCCGCAAAAGTTTCTTTCAATACATCTGTTTAAAAAATATTACAAATAAATATTTAACACTGTTGGCGCTTGTTTAAAAATATTTTTTATATATTTGTGTCGTAATTTAGATGAAAAACATGTTTGCACGGTGGAAAAACATTGATGATGTTAAGGGGAAAGCGCTGAATAATAATGTTTTGCAATGTTGATATAATTGCAGATAAGAATTTTGATAAATTAAATTTTTTTATTATTTACTGCTTGGATGTGTTAAAAAACGAGGGTATGTTATGAAGAATTTTTTACTGAATATGATTTTTGATTAAATAAATTTGATAGATATAAATTTTATATGATAATTTTTGAAATTTTTTGGAACTTTTATAAGGCTTCGTTGAGGCAGTTTGCCTTTGCGGGCTGTTATTATTTTAA
>JAISOH010000198.1 GCA_031275825.1 Prevotellaceae bacterium
ACTGTTGGCGTATTTTTTAAGAAATATCCGCAGGCCGACGGCTATTGCCTGGAAGTAGATATTGAAAAACAAACAATTAACTACGGTAATCTTATCATATCCGACAGCAAAACTACCCAAAACTTCTCGCAGCCCGAAAACTTTGTTGTTTTGGAATGTGTGAACCGTTTGCTCGAAAAAGGGTACAAACCTCAAAATATCATTCTTGAAAAAACCTGGGCGGCCGGACATGGAACTTCGGGTAGATTGGATATCTGTGTTACCCGCGACAACGGCGACGAGTATTTGCTGATAGAATGTAAAACTTACGGCAAGGAATTTGAAAAAGCGTTTACCCGCATGAAAAAAGACGGCGGACAACTCTTTACCTATTTCAAATTCAGCAACAAAGCCGATGTTATAATGTTGTATGCTTCGGAATTGAAAGGCCATGAAATTGTTTATAACAATGAAATTATAAAAATAGAGGACGACTACCGCACAGGAGATGTAAAAGATTTTTACGAACGATGGAATAAACTAACAAAAGACAATGGCGTATTCGATAGTTGGGTACGTCCTTACAATTTTGAATGTAAGGCTTTAATTCCCGACAATCTGCAAGAAATAAAACCGGAAGACAGCAGTCTGATATTCAATCAATTTCTTGAAATACTGCGCCACAATGTTGTTTCCGACAAACCGAATGCCTTCAACAAGATTTTTACTCTTTTCCTGTGTAAAATTCTGGATGAGAAGAATACCAAACCCAATGAAGAATTAGCTTTTCAATGGTTTTACACCCCTTATCAATACGAAGGAATTTCATACCCGCCGGACAATCATATTTCGTTTCAAAAACGCCTGACAGACCTTTATAAGAAAGGAATGAGGGAGTTTCTGGAAAAAGAAGTAACCGATATTTCCGATGCTGAATTTGAAAAGAAATACGATACGCTGGGAAATGACATACGAAAACAACTTTTAGACGATCTTACGGAAATTCGGTTGAAAAAGAACAATGAATTTGCGATTAAAGAAGTTTTTGATGATGATTCTTTTGAAGAAAATGCCAAAGTAGTAAAGGAAGTCGTAGAACTGTTGCAAGGTTATAAAATTCGTTATGCAGCCAAACAGCAATATTTATCGGACTTTTTTGAGTTGCTTTTGACTACCGGATTAAAACAGGAATCAGGACAATATTTTACCCCTGTCCCCGTGGCTCAATTCATTATTAAAAGTTTGCCGGTCGATACGATGGTTCACGATAAACTGCAAAAAGGCATAAAAGACGAGTTTTTACCACACATAATTGATTATGCTGCGGGAAGCGGACACTTTATTACCGAAAGTATGCACCTGTTGCAACAATTATTAGGCAATCTCGACAACAGCAAGTTATTTGGAGACGCAAAAAAATTGGTTGCCAAAGCAAAAGATTATCCTTACGATTGGGCTATGGATTATGTTTACGGCGTCGAAAAAGATTACCGTTTGGTAAAAGTAGGCAAAGTAGGCTGTTATCTCCACGGCGACGGGTTGGCAAGAGTAATACATTCGGATGGGTTGGGCAATTTTAAACATACAAAAGAATACAAAGGCCTTCTCCTGAAAACAGATAAGGATTTTCCGCAAGAAAACAGGCAATTCGATATACTTGTTTCCAATCCTCCCTACTCAGTTTCGGCTTTTAAAAACAACGCAGTCAAATTTTATGGCAAAGAAGATTTCGAACTTTATAACAGTTTGACGGATAACAGTTCCGAAATAGAATGTCTGTTTGTCGAACGCATGAAACAACTGTTGAAAAATGGCGGCGTGGCCGGCGTGATATTGCCGAGTTCCATTTTGAACAATGAAGGCATTTACACTAAAGCCCGTGAAATCATTCTACGATATTTTGAAATTGTTGCTATTACCGAATTAGGGAGCAATACGTTCATGGCTACAGGTACCAATACGGTTGTGCTGTTCCTGCGCCGCAGAAGCAATTACGACAGTATCAATTTGCGCAAATCAATCGACCGGTTTTTCGACGACTTCCGCGACGTCACCCGTAACGGTATCGAAAAACCGGTCGCCCAATATGTAAATCACGTTTGGGAAACTCTTGCTATGGACGATTATATCACACTGCTAAAAAAAGAACCGAGTCATACCGTTACCAATCACGAAATTTATAAAGAATACCGCAAAAAAATCAAAGCAAAAACCGAAAAGGATTTTTGGAATACGCTGATTGAAACGGAAAAGGAAAAACTGCATTACTTTATTCTCGCTTATCCGCAAAAGGTAGTATTGGTAAAAACAGGCGAAAAAGATGCGGAAAAGCGTTTTCTTGGTTACGAATTTTCCAACCGCCGCGGCAGTGAAGGGATACATCCGATACAACGCGGAAAAACGATAAACGAATGTACGTGCCTGTTTGACGACGAGCGTTTCGACAATCCCGAAAAAGCAAGTACCTATATCTACAAAGCATTTGCAGGCGACTATGATTTCCCGATACACGAAAGTTTGAAAGACCATATTTTGCGCGTTCGTTTGGTTGATATGCTAACTTTTGACAGAGATGGTTTTGCTAAAAGTATCTCTACGGCGGTTAAAAAAAAAGTGAAGATTGAAAGCAAGTGGAATTTAGTACAAATAGGAGATTTTTTATTTGAAAATGATAAATCGAATATAAAAGTAAGAACAGCAAAAGAGATGAATAAAGGAGAGTATCCATTCTTTACAAGTGGCGAAACAGTATATAGATTCAATGATTTTCTGACTGATAACCAGAATATCTATTTATCAACGGGGGGTAATGCTATTGTGAAGTTTTATGATGGAAAAGCGGCTTATTCAACAGATACTTTTGTAATAAAAAGCAATAATGAAGAAGTAATAAAAACAAAATTTATTTTTTATTATTTGGAAAGCATAATTTCGATAATCAACGAATTTTATTTTAAAGGCGTTGGCTTAAAACATTTACAAAAACCTGATTTTAGAAATATGCAAATTCCCCTTCCACCCAAAGAGATTCAGCAAAAAATCGTTTCCGGAATCGAAGTTTTGGAAAAGAAGGAGGCAGAGGCGAAGGAGAAGATCAGAATAAGTAAAAACATTATCAGAGAATTAATCAATACGATTTTTTCAAAATACGAAACTCAATTATTAGGAAACCTTTGTGATTCTGTTGAGTACGGAACTTCTGCAAAATCCGAAAAAACGGGGGATATCCCTGTAATCCGAATGGGAAATATTCAAGATGGAAAAATAGATTGGAACGATTTAGTTTACACAAATAATCCGGATGAAATATCAAAATATTCATTGAATAAGTACGACGTTCTTTTCAATAGAACAAATAGCCCTGAATTAGTAGGAAAGGTAGGCATATACAAAGGAGAACGACCGGCAATATTTGCAGGTTACTTAATACGAATTAATTATAAAAAAGATTTATTAAACCCTGTCTTTTTGACATATGTTCTTAATAGTGAAACAATACGTAATCATGGGTTTTCCGTCATGTCTAAAAGTGTCAATCAGGCAAACATAAACGGCACATTACTTAAATCTTATAAGATACCTTATCCTCCTCTTTCCGAACAGCAAAAAATCGTTTCCGAAATAGAAAAAATAGAAGTTCATATAGCAGAGGCGCAGAAAATAATTGACGATATGCCGATGTTGAAAAATGAAATATTGAAAAAATATTTGTAGACACAAGAGAATATGACTGTTA
>JAISOH010000036.1 GCA_031275825.1 Prevotellaceae bacterium
CCTTAAACAGTAAATATTCAAACAGTAAATAAACCTGAGTGCTGATATTTTATTTTTTCCGTAATAAAAACCAAAAAAATATTTTACCGGTAGTATTTATTTTATTATATTTGCGGAAATTTCAATTATATTAAAATTAAATTATTTATGAAATTTTATTATAAAACAAAATAAACAGCAAAACAGAAATATCGCTGCAAAAGTAAACCGTTCCGTATCGTTACAGAGTCGTTCCTGACGTTTGCAAAAGTGAAGCGATAAGCAGAAACATCCGAAATGAAACGGAGTTTGACGATTTAACACAATTTTTTTTTATCCGTTTGTGCATACCGGAAAATTAAATGCTAACTTTGCGCTTTGTACAGTTTATTTATCATTTAAATTAAACATAAATATGAAAGGAATTGTTTTGGCGGGCGGCTCGGGTACCCGCCTGTATCCGATTACAAAAGGCGTATCAAAACAAATGTTGCCTGTATATGACAAGCCGATGATTTATTATCCGATTTCGGTTTTGATGCTTGCAGGAATACGCGAAATATTGATAATATCAACCCCTCAGGATTTGCAGGGTTTCAAACGTTTGCTTGGCGATGGTTCGGACTGTGGAATTGTATTTGAATATGCAGAACAGCCTTCGCCCGACGGTTTGGCTCAGGCATTCATTATTGGCGAAAAATTTGTCGGTGATGATACAGCCTGTCTTGTGCTGGGAGATAATATTTTTCAAGGTTCCGGATTTTCGGCAATGTTGAAAGAAGCCGTACGCACAGCCGAACAGGAATCAAAAGCAACAGTTTTCGGATATTATGTTGACGACCCTGAACGTTATGGAGTTGTTGAATTTGATGAAAACGAAAATGTAATAAGTATTGAAGAAAAACCGCAAAATCCCAAATCAAATTATGCCGTTGTAGGATTATATTTTTATCCTAACAAAGTTGTTGAAATTGCAAAAAACGTAAAACCATCGGCACGCGGCGAACTGGAAATTACAACCGTCAATCAGGAATTTTTGAAAAATCAGGAATTGAGAGTCCAATTACTGGGACGCGGATTTGCGTGGCTTGATACAGGCACTCACGATTCGCTTGCTGAAGCTTCCATTTTTGTTGAAGTTCTTGAAAAGCGACAGGGATTGAAGATTGCATGCCTCGAAGGCATTGCCTGCGCCAACGGCTGGATTACAAAAGAAAAACTTGTTGAAATTGCACAGCCAATGATTAAAAATCAATACGGACAGTATCTGTTGAAAATTGCAAATGAAATAAAACCTGCGAAGCAATGGAAATAATAAAAACGCAGATTGAAGATGTCTTAATTGTAAAACCCGAAATACTTGCAGATTCGCGCGGATATTTTTTTGAATCATTTGTGCAGGAGGAATTTGAACGTAAAGTTTGCAAAACCGTTTTTGTGCAGGACAACGAATCGAAATCTTCGTACGGTGTTTTACGTGGATTGCATTATCAGTTACCGCCTTTTGCCCAAGCCAAACTTGTACGCGTTATCAAAGGCAAAGTTTTGGATGTTGCTGTAGATATTCGGAAAAATTCGCCCACATTCGGAAAATATGCGGCAGTGGAACTTAGCGAAGAAAATCATTTGCAGTTATTTATTCCGCGCGGTTTTGCTCACGGCTTTGTTGTACTGGCTGACGAAACCGTATTTCAGTATAAATGCGATAATTATTACTGTCCGCAAAGCGAGGGAGCAATAATATGGAACGATGAAAAAATTGGTATTGACTGGAAAATTCCCGAACAGGATATTATTCTTTCCGAAAAAGATAAAAAACATCCCGAGCTTGCACATGCAAAAATCCCATAGCAGTTTGTACTGTTAATTTAAGTTTTACAAACTTCATATTTATAATCTTGGCGGTTTCTTCATTTCTTCCGTTTTTTTGTAAACATACATAGAGACAGGGTATCTGTAATTTTTTATACAATACCTATTTTCATAACCTGTTCTTCCAGATTTTCAGGATAAAACGATTTGTTTTTAAGTTTGGAACGGTAAGTGTAAATTGTTGTTATCGAATATCTTAAAAAAACTGAAATTTTGACGCTGTCGGTTATTCCAAGCCGTATGAGGGCAAAAATTCGCAGTTCGGTGTTGAGCAGTTCGTTATGTTTGGGTTTTTGATGTTCTTCTTTTGGAAACAAAGCATTAAAATCGTTTATAAAAGTCGGATAAATTTTTAAAAACGTTTCATCAAAATTAGCATAAAATTCGTTTAATTCGTCTTCAATAAATTGAGATGATTTCAGCGATTTTATCAATTCGTCCATTTTTCCGCTGCCGGCTATGCGATTAAGCTTACGGCGATAACTGTTCAGTTTTTCGATATAGTTTGAACACAAATCAATAAATTTTCCGAGGTAGGCTTCTTTGATGCGGTTTGCTTCTTTCAGTTTCTGATTTACAGTTAAAAGCTGTTTGTTAAGTTCGTGAAGTTTTATATTAGATTCGTGTAAATCGGTATTCAACTCATTGAGTTTTGTATTTGTTGAGTATAATTTTTGTCTGATTTTGGCATATCTTTTCATTTGAATCGAAACATAAAATATGGCAATAATCAAAAACAGCGACAGTAAACTTGCAGTGAAAAGATATTTTTGCAGTTTGTTTTTTTGAGCATTTGTTTTATTTTGATAAGATGCATCAATAATGGGAAATACTTTTGAAATTTCAAAAGCGCGAAAACGGGCATTGCAAAATACGGCATCGTCCAACGAAAATTTTATGCATTTATAAGAATTGTCAATATCGCCTTCTTCAAATAAAATCAAAGCCAGCGACATCATCGAAGAATTTTCTTTTACTGCATTTTTAATATCGTATATGGCAGACAGCGCAAAATATTTTTTCTGCATTTCTGCATCTTTTTCTTTTTTGTAAATATTTGCCAAAACATTAGTCAAAATAGCGCGTTCGTGATTTTCGGCTTGCGACAGATTAAGCGCGCAAAACAGCATTTGTTTTGCTTTTTCGGTCTGGTTTTCATCGGTTAATTTTTCAGCCATAAGCACGTAATATGAAATTCCGTCTGAGGGAACTATCTGCAATAACGAATCGCGATAAAGATTGCTTGTTTTATAGTAATAGCTTTCTTTGCCATCAGCCGTTGCAGAATAATAAATATAAATACGTTTATAGGCTTCAAAATAATCTGTGAGAAGCCATTTTGGCAAACTGTCAAACTGCTGCCGGTTCATACTTGCCAATATATGCTCGGATTCAAGAAAACGTCCCTTTATCCAGTACGAAAAAGACAAATTAAGTTTGGTTTGATAAATATATTCGATGTTTTGCAGTTTTTCGGCGATTATCATGTTTGTTTCCATGTAATATATTGCCGAATCAACTTTATACGTACAATATTCATTATACAGTTGTAAATTTATGAAATATTGTTGAGAAAGAGATAAATCGGGAATATCAAGCATTTTTCTGCCGATATTAATACTGTTTTCTTTTTCGGCAATAAAAATCTTTTCATTTTCCATTGTTTCAAATAAAACAGAAAAGATGGAATCAATTTCTGTTTTTGGGAAAACATTTGCATTTGCTGCAAGCATAATAACAAAAAACAAAAGCATTTTCATAATTTTGGTTTTATTCATATAAATTATTCGTTCAAAATTAAACATTTTTTTGGAAATAAAAAAAATATTTAAAATACGGCATAATTATAATGTATTTGTTTTTTCATTCGCTTTTCGTTTTGGTCTTAACGAATGTTAAACGAAACATTTCGTTTTTTTAACAAGGTACTTTTCGATTTGGCAATTACACATACATGCTAAAATCCTGCAAAATATTAACAGGATTTTTTCTTTTTCTCTTTTTTTGTTTTGATGTGGAAAAAGCAACCGAAGATCAACATAGTTAATAATGAGCGGCTGATTATTTAACTATCCTTATTTTTGCATATTTAAACAGGAGTGTTCGTTTGGAATTGTCGTCGAACATTACAACCATTTTACCATCAGGTTCGTATTTGTCGATATCTACAACTTTTCCGTACCCGAAACGGTCATGTTCTATACGCATTCCTATTCTCACGTCTCGATAATCGGACATTATAAAATTAGCGGGAAGCGTATGTTGCGTTATATGAGGACGCTTTATAACCGTAGTTACAGTACGTGCGGGTGAGATGATTTTTTCAAAATTGTTGCCGGTATTATCACTGTCCGATTTGTCATTTGATAATTCCAAATCTGATTTTGTTTCCAAAAACTGTTCGTCAATTTCACAAACGAAGCGGCTTATTTTGTTATATTCAAGTTTTCCCCAGCGATAGCGCGACTGTGCGAACGATATGTTTACTTTTGTTTTTGCGCGCGTAAGGGCAACATAAAAAAGTCGCCGTTCTTCTTCCAGTTCGTTCAGCGACATTTCGCTGCCCGGATTCGGAAAAATATTTTCTTCCATGCCTGCAATATATATGTAGCCGTATTCCAAACCTTTTGCCTGATGTACCGTCATCAGCGATACTTTGTCAATATCTTCTTCCTTTTCGCTGTCGGCATCTGTTATCAATGCTATGTTATCGAGATATTCATTTATTGTTGTAACAAAATCGGATTGATTATCGATGAGTGCTTTTTGGTTGTCGCAAAATTCTTTTATTCCGTTTATCAGGCTTTCGATATTTTCGTAACGGCTTTTCCCTTCTACCGAAACATCCTGCTTCAAATCTGCAATTATTCCCGATTCCATTGCAAGATTTTTGGCAAATTCAAATGCATCGTCAACAAATGCTTTTGAAGTAAAATTTTCGATAAATTCTACAAATTCATACATTTTTTTTTGTGTCGAAGATTTTATTCCGCTTAATGCGATATTTTCCGACTTTACCGCATCAAACAGGCTTTTTTGTTCTTCGTTTGCCAATGTCTGCAAGCGTTCCATTGTTGTGTTTCCTATGCCGCGTGCGGGATAGTTTATAATTCGTTTAAAGGCTTCATCGTCGTTATGGTTTACGCAAAGGCGGAGATATGCGATAAAATCTTTAATTTCGGCGCGCTGGTAAAACGAAAGTCCGCCGTATATTTTGTATGGAATATTTTTTCGGCGCAAAGCGTCTTCAAATATTCTTGACTGGGCGTTTGTTCTGTACAGTATTGCAAAATCACTGTATGATATTCGTTTCCGGCGGACGGTTTCCGTTATTGAATTTGCTATCAAAAAACCTTCTTCCTGGTCGGTATAAGCGTTTATCAAACCTACCTTTTCGCCAATTTCTCCTTTTGAAAAACATTTCTTTTTAAGTTGATAGGTATTGTTTTTTATAATGGAATTTGCGGCGTTTACAATGGTTTGGGTAGATCTATAATTTTCTTCGAGTTTAAATTCTTTATAGCCGGGATAATCATTTCGGAAGTTCAGAATGTTTTCGATTCGCGCTCCGCGGAAAGCGTAAATACTTTGAGCATCGTCGCCGACAACGCATACATTTCCGTGTTTTTCGGCAAGTTTTTTTATTATCAGATATTGAGAATAGTTGGTATCCTGATATTCGTCTATCAGGATATATCTGAATTGATTTTGATATTTTTCCAGAATATCGGCATTGCTGCGAAACAGTATGTTTGTATTGAGCAGCAAATCGTCAAAATCCATTGCGTTTGCAAGTTTGCATTTTTGAGCGTAGCTTGAGTATATGTTGAAAATATATGGTTTTTTCTGTTTTTGGTCTTCTTCTATCAATTTTGCGTTTGCTGCATAAGCGCCGGGAGTGACAAGCGCATTTTTTGCTTTTGATATTTTCGACTGTATTTCGTTTGGTTTATATTTTGTTTCATCGTAGCCGAGTTCATTGATTATTGATTTTATCAGGCTTCTTGAATCGGCGGTATCGTAAATTGTAAAGTTTGCCGTATATCCGGTTGCATCGGGTTCGGAGCGAAGTATGCGTGAAAATATTGAGTGGAAAGTTCCCATCCATAAGCGGTATGAATTTTGTTTTCCCACAATGCTTTTTATGCGTTCGCGCATTTCGTTTGCCGCCTTGTTTGTAAAGGTAAGCGCAAGGATATTTTGCGGATCGATACCCTGCGAAATCATGCAGGCTATGCGATATGTCAATGTTCGCGTTTTTCCCGAACCTGCGCCTGCAATTATCAGCGATGCTCCATCGATTGCAGTTGCCGCCCTGTACTGTATGTCGTTTAATTCGTTTCTTAAATTTTCCAATTGTTTCTCTTCTTTTTATTCGTCATTGCGAGGGCATCGCCCGAAGCAATCCGGACGTTTTTTATTGTTTTATTTGCTGTTTTTTATTCTCTATTATTCTCAGGATTGCTTCCTGCTTCGCTTCGCTCGCAGTTCGCAATGACGGTATGCTCCGGATTG
>JAISOH010000102.1 GCA_031275825.1 Prevotellaceae bacterium
CTCAATGCCGAAATAATCCTTCGTATCCTTCCTGCCGGAACGGGTTACCCTCTCCCATGCAAGCATGAGGTTTTCGGGAGAAAAATATTTTTGAAATACTGTGTTAATCATATCCTAAAGATGTCTTTAAAGAATCAATATCCACATCGCCGTCATAATCGTTATAATAATCGCCGTACATTCCATCCGTCAAAGCATCGAATGTTTCCGCTTCCCAGTCATAATCATCCCTGTCCGCGTAATTATTCCGGAAAAATTGTTTGTTCTCTTTTTCTCTTACCCATTCGTTGAATCTGTCTGCCATTTTCTGCCGCCCTTCTTCGGACAGGACAAAGTCAGGCCTGATTGATTTGAGTTTATCAATCACATCTCCCGAAATGTAAAAAAGATCCAGATTAACAGCGCACCAGTCAATATACGAGGGCTGTATCTCAAGCACCTCCCGCAGCGTTTTCCCCGAATGTTTACCGAATGTAAACTCTGTGTCAATGTCATAAAATTTCATATCTGTTTGTTTTTAATATTTTTAATTAATAATATTTTTTCTGTATCTCAATATTTCCATAACTGTTATATTATATTAATTTTCAATTTTCCTGTTTTTTCTTCCCGCGCCTGTCTTTATTTGTTTTTCAGCAATATGACGTCTCCTTCCGGAATATAAAATGAAAATTCTTCATCAAGCCGTCTGATATAGTTATTTACTTCTTCGCTGACTTTAGCGAAACGCAATATGTCTTTATCCGCAATTATTAATGTATGCCCTTTTGCCCGACTTGTTGCCACATTAAACAAACGTTTTTCCAGTGAATGATAATATCCGGTATTCGGTATAACATAAATTGTTACATCTGTTGTCAGACCCTGCACTCTGTCCACTGTTTCAATAAGGAGGTTTCTGTGATTGCCTGCCGATGAATAAATTTCTTTCTGCAATGCTTTAACCGTTGCAATCCTTTTGGTTAATACCGCTATGTGCGGTTTTTTATCTGCCTTTAAAAGCGCTGCCACCAGTCTTTCTGCAATCATAATGGCAGACCGCGGCGCTGTTTCCCCGACCGGCAAATCTGTTTTTATTAACGTCGGACCGCCTGCCGGATTAAAGAATTTCACAAAATCAGGATACATGCCGGGATACCCGAAATACGTGGGCGATTCGATTTTTGATTTCAGTGTATTTTTGTAAAAACAACCGGTATATCGTGTTGCCCGTTCGGGCAAACGGTACGATTCGGTCAACTGATACAGTGGATCTGTACCGTATTCCGTCACTGCAAGAAACCCGTCGGACAATAAATTCCATCGTTTTGACGTTATTCTGTCTCCGTTTAGCATAATAATCGGCGCCAACTGTTTGGCGTCGCCTACCCAGACGGTTTTTTTACCTAATATTTTCGACATAGCCAATGTTGAGAGAAATGCCTGACTTGCTTCATCTACGATAACATAATCGAAACTGTGTCCCTCTCCCGAAGTTCCGGCGGCCATTTCGCTCGAAAAGTAGAATGTTGATAAAACCAAATGTCCGGGCATAACCGTAATCTCTGTTACGGGCTGAAGATTGTCCACTTCTTCCGCTTCGTTAGTCGAAAGTTTTGTCTTGTGTATTTTTCCTTCTTCGAGCATCTGTTTCAAAGGCGGTTTGTCTGCGACTTCTATCAGGGCGCGGTTTGTCAGTGCGGTAACCAAAACCGAATTTTCCTGCCGGCAAAGCTGTTCGCAGATTTGAGCAACGAGATATGTTTTTCCTGTTCCGGGAGGACCGATAAGAATTAAATTGTCGCTGAACCGGTTTAGCTGATTGAGAATAAAGTTTAAGATATTGGTTTTGCTGTCAAGCAGTGCGGGCTGCCAGTCCGATTGCCGGAAATCCTGATCCAAAATTTTATTTACAGACTCGAAATGACCGGCAGAAACTGTCTTTTGAAGATTTGCAAGATATTCATAAGGCGGCTTGTCGGGTCCAAGCAACAGGAACATACCGTCTTTGCGTTCAATCGAATTAATCATGGCAACGGCAGGCGAGTTTTTATTTCCCGAATCCGCGTCAATGAACTGCGCGGGTGCGATGTTTCTTGCAAATTCCAAATCAACGCCTCTGAAAGCAACGATAGAATACCGGTCGTCTGTTTTATCTTTTGCCTGCCAGACACAGACGATGCTTTCGGAATGGTTATTGTGCCGTTTCAGTAAATCGCCGTAAGTCATATTGCCCCAGTTCCGATAATCGCGCAACTCCTTGGGAACAGTAAAACAGTACAAATAATCGCCTTTGCGCGGCAAACTGCGCGTGTTCGGAAATTTCAAAATCATTTCTCCGTTTGAACTGAAAGTAAAAAATTTAGCAACAAATAACTCTCCCTTTTCCTGCAATAGAAAAACGGCTTTAGTGTTTAACTTCCTGCGAAACTCTTCGGTCTGCGCCCGAAGTTCTTCCTCTAAAAATTGAATATGTTCCTGTCTTGTGTATATCATAACATTGATTCTGGATTGTTATCGGTAATATCTTCTTCGGTTTTGCGTGTGTCGAAACGATAGTCCTGTAAATCGTTGACAGTATCTGTAATATAGAAGTTGTCGAAATTGAAATGAACATCTTTGAAATAACGAAGAATTTCGGCAAAATGCTTAATTCTTTCTTCGGTATCCAAATTTTCGGTACTGAACGCAATCTTTATCTGGGATTGATTCCGTAACAGGTCAAATATTTTCAGACATCCTAATTTAGACTCTCCCAATTCATTCTGTCCGAGATATACCCAAAACATCGAATTTTTTTCCATCAAATGTATCCATTCGTTTGCTCCAATTTTAAATGGCGCTGCGTGCCATTTGTAACTCTTTACAACAAGAGGGTATTCTATTCCGTCTTTTGTTACACCATTGATTGTAGAATATTGATTAAGATAATCATCGGGGAATTGAAATCCTTCGGCTTCTAACCATTGCTTTACGAACTGTTTTGCTTCACGATTTTCGGCTATTTGCGGCTCTTTGGGTATATCGCCGCCGTTGCCAGTAGTAATGTCTACATCTCCTTTCTTTAATTCTTCTATTTTAGCTTTCAATTCTTCTATTTCAGTTTTCAATTTTGATTCCGTATCCGTATCCGTATTATTATTAAATAACTGCCACAAATCATCAACCGTAAAATCGCTTTTTTCACCGGATGCAAGTTTATATAATGTGTTTTTAATATCAGCCTGTTTATTGATGCAGATATTACTTTCATTAAAAACCGCATCGGATGCATTGTACCGGTAAAAAATATAATTTTCGAATCGGTCTTTGATTTTTACAATTTTAGGCAACTCTCCATCATAACGATAAATTGAAAACTTATTATTTAGTTTGTCTTTCCAGGCAAGATATTTATCGTCATCCCATTCTTTCGCTTCCCGTTGAATCAATTCAAAATCGTAAAATTCTTCAATAGTGACATTTGCCAACTCTACCGCTTTCCTGAAAGCATCGTACTGTTCATTTGTGGATAATTGTATATTTCTCGATTTCAAATATTCAAAAGAATTGGTCAGATTCGTTTTATCTGTATTGAATCTCAGTTCCTGAGACAGGCGTAAACTGTCGAAAACGCCCTGCTCTTTCCAGAATTTTCTCAGATCCACAATTGTCGAGCCTTCAGTCCATACTCCTAAATCCGATAAGAAACGTATTTTATCTTCATTATTAATCCAGTTAATGAGATATTCGGGTAACTGTTCACTTTCACAGGCATATTCATTCGGATAAACACACTGTTTGGGATCGAATCCCAACAGTTTGATTGATGCCTGACTGCCTGTCAGTGTCGCATGGTCTCCGTTATATGCAAATTCGATAAAACTGATTTTAAGTTCATCTGATATGTTGAAACCAAACCCGTCATTGCATAAAACCAAAAATGCTAACTGTTGAGCGTTTTGCAGATTTTCTTTACTTAATTTGGCGTAAACTGTTTGCTGTTCCGGTTCTGTATTAACTCCGAACAGGGAATATAATCTGTCCTGCGGCAACCCTAAATTCACGAAATTATCTAATAAACTGCTTAAAGCATCAGTATTTTCATAACTGTCGGGCAAAATTTCCGATAAACTTAATTCTATGTCTTCTATTTTGATTTTATCTTTATAAAGAGGAATATCGGATAATTTTAATTCTCTGCCACCTGTTTCTACCGTTACTTTTTCTCTGAATCCCGGATAATCATTTTCTTTCAGTTCGGCACAAATCAATTCCAGTATCTTGTATTCATAATCGTCTTTTGTGTATGTTTTGTCCGCATTGAATCCGAATTTTGACAGTCTTTGTATAAACTGGAGTTTTGTTTTGTATTTTTTGTATTTAACAATATCTACCAGCATTTCCTTATGTTCATCGACATTAACACATTCGAGAATTTTGCCGTACAGGTCGTCGGCTTTAATAATTCCGTCTTCATCTTTATATTCCCAAAATTCGTATGGCAAAACAGTCAATTTGTCCGAACAGTTTTTGTCGATAAAATCTATTGCCTGTTTATCGGGAGAGGTGATTTGGAATACGTCGGCGGGTTTCTCACGAATCGAAAAAGTAGAGCCGTTTTTTTCTATTATGCAATACTTGAAAAATGGTTCGTTATTATGTTTGCAAAAAGAAATAACGGATTTGATTTCGTTTACTTCCAAAACTGTTTCGATGAACCTGTGTCCACGAAAAATAGAATCGTGGGATAAATAGGATCGGAAAGGATCTTTGACAAGAAATGGAATAATGTCTTTTGCCGGTGTCGGTAATCCGAATAGGGAGCGGACAGCATTTTGAAAATAACCGTATTGTGTACCTAATTCTATCATTCTCGGATTGAAAAATATTTTACTTGAATGTGGCGTTAAAAAACCGTCTTCAGTATAAACAAACTTATGGCCTCCGTTCAGTGACGAATTGTCTTCTCTTAGTCCGAAATAATAGACCGTTTTCTCGTATAAGTTTATTACGCCGGTAACTTTTGCAACAATTGTATTCCAGTGTGGGAAAATTGTATCTTGATATATTTTGTCTTCCTGAATGAGATACGGTTTCAGTTCGATAAAAAATTCATCGACATTGACCGTATATGGCTTCAACCATTCGGGAGTATTCAATTCACCGGTGATTAAATCTTTAAGCGGCTTTATCTGTCCATTACTGTCGGAAAACAGATTTAATTCTTTTAGCGTTTCTTTTCCGATATCTTCAAACTTGGTCTGTTCGTCTATGAAATTGATAAACATCTTTTTCTTGTCTGCCGGATTTAATGTATTGGTTTTACATTTATACGCAATTAATTCATAAATCCATTTATCGGCAGGCATTTTAAAAGACGAATAAATATTCGGATATGAATATGTGTATTTGTCCGAAGTAATAAACCCCAACTTTTCAAGTTCGGATTTTATTCTATATGTTTTTTCATTACATATTATGATATCGTTAAGTCTGCACATTGTAGATACAACATTAATGTAAAATATATCATGGAAAGAATAATATTTTCCATCTGAAAATCTGAAGATTTTAATACAACATATTTGTTTTTTTGTTTTTATTCGCAATTCACTGTTTTCTAATTCATCTAAAAATGCCTCATAAGTTTTGTCATCGCAGTTGGCAATCCAGTCGTTTATGTTGTCAATATTTGCATTTTCAACAATATCCCGAATATCCCAACTTTCAATGCTTAATTTATCTTTATCTTTTGCTTCGGTTATTAACATTTCATCATTTTCGCTGTTCCACTCAAACCATTGAATATTCCCTAATCCAAAATCAGATAAAATCAGATTAAGTTTTAAACGATTGATTTTTACATTTTGTGCTGTATTGCAAAAGCCGGCTTTTGTTGGAATGTTAGCTTTTAAATAGACAAGAAGTGAATTATAAAACACCGGTCGCAACCATCTGTTGTTTTGTCTTTCAGGAATATCTGACAATAATAGACAGGCATAAAGATTCAAAAACCGGTTTCTGTCTGTTTCTTTATAGTAGTCAAGCCGTGAAATAAGGTGTTTTGCAATTTCGGGAAACAGATTTTTGTTTATCTCGTCTTCGTGCAGTTTTCGGCGGTTTGTCTCAATGCTGAAACTGTCGCAATGAACGATAAAACCAAATCCGTTGACTTCATCGCCCATCGGGAAATATTTGTAAAAATTGGGAGTTTCTTTCAGTCGTTGCATCTGACCGTATGACTTTTCATTGCCAAATACAATAGCATTAAAACCAACAGTAAATTTAATATCATATTCTTTATATTCAGGCGATATGTTGTTAAATTCTTCTGTATTTTTCCTGATTGTTCCTTCTTCAGTCCATAAAGTGATTTTATCAATATTTTCGTTATTGACGTATACTTTCTGTAAGCGTTTTAACATATTCATTGAATACTGAATTCCATTTTTCAGTTCGGAATAATCTTTATCCAATAAATCCTTTTTACCTTCGCCTAATTTTATAAAAAATAAACTGCCTTGTCCTAAAACGCTCTTTTTAAGGCTGTCTGATTGTGAGTTAAAACTCTCGTTGATAAAATGTACCAGTTCATTCAATTCTTCTTGAGGAAATAAAATTCTATTATTGTAATTCAAGTCTTTAACCGATTCGTTGGGGCCGGCAGGGAAATTCGTCAATATAAGTTTTAGCAGATAAGGCGAGGAAATAAACTCCTGATGATTTTCTTTATCAGGAACCAATGTTTCAATCTTTTCGTTATTCATCAAACTTTCCAAGTCTTCGGATTTCGACCAGCTGAACAGAATCGGTCCTTTATATTGATTGATGAGTTCGTCGGCGCCTTCATTTTTGCCGACTAATCTGTGTGCCAGTTTGAATCCTATTCCGAATCTGCCGATTTTATCTGCGTCTTTTTTGTCACCCTGAGCAATGTTAAGGATAGCTCGCAGTCCTTTGACGTCAAAAGGTTCTCCGTTATTGATTGCCAGAAAGTACTTTTCGTTGTAGAAAATGTAAAAATGCGTTGAATTGCAGTCTACAGCATTTTGCAGGAACTCGTATATTGCCTGCCCGTCTTCGGCAATTTTCAAAATAGAAAGCAAATAGCCCGCAATATCGGGTTTGTCTCCATGATACATCTCAAAAAAACCTTTGATTTTTCTCCCGTTCTTTTTGTAGTATGTTCCTACAAAATTCTCATCATAATCCGGATTATTCCGGTCAATCTCTATTATTTCAGTTTTATACCAAGAACGGAATGATTTTGCGCTCTTTATTTTCATAATGGATGTTTATTTTAATTAATTATTTATTATATGTTTGTAATATTTTCTTTAATACGAACGGGTATTATTTTTCGAGACCGTTTCATGCTTTCTTTATTAACAGTTTTAATAAATTGTCTTTAGCCTTTATATTGCCCTGTTCAGCGCTTTTCCGAAACCACTTTTCAGCTTCTT
>JAISOH010000127.1 GCA_031275825.1 Prevotellaceae bacterium
AAGCTGCCGCAAATTTTCGGCAAATACGCGCACGGCTTCTTTGTCTGCTTTTTCTTTGCCTGCATTGGCAAATTCTGTTTCTATCGATGGCTTGAGCAAACGTTTAAAAGCATCTTCAACGGCTTCGGCTACATGTTCGGATGATTCTCCTGCGCTTTTCACAAAATGATGTTTCAGGCGTTCTATGCAATTATCGGCGTCAGGCGATATGCCAACTCTTAATATTCCTTCCGATTCTCCCCGCCTCACAGCAAGCAAACGATGCGATGTACAGCGATTCAGCGGCTCGCTGAAATCAAAATAATCACGATACTTGTCGCCTTCATCTTCTTTTCCTTTTACAATTTTTGAAATAATAACGGCGGTATGTGCAAATGAATTGCGTACAATATTGCGTGCGTTTTCGTTTTCGTTTATCCATTCGGCAATTATGTCGCGAGCGCCCTGTAAGGCTTCATCTTCGTTATTTACTTCGCTGTTAAGAAAAGCAGGTATGCGTATCGACAAATTACGTTCATTTTGTTTGAAAATAATATTTGCCAAAGGCTCCAGTCCTTTTCGTCGTGCAATTTCGGCTTTTGTAATGCGCTTCGGCTTGTATGGAAGGTATAAATCTTCAATTTCGGCGCTGTTCCACGATTCTTCGATTCGTTTTTTTAATTCCGGGTCAAGTTTGCCCTGTTCGTTTATTGACGACAGTATAACTTCTTTTCGTTTCGCCATTTCTACAAATTTATCCAGCATGTCGTTTATCCGGCTTATTTGCACTTCGTTTAATCCGCCTGTAGCCTCTTTTCGGTAGCGGCTGATAAAAGGAACGGTTGCGCCGCCGTTTAACAGTTCTATTGTTTTTTCAACTTGCCGTACGGGAATATCCGTGTTTTTTGAGATCAGCGTATGGAGTATCATTGTTATTGAAAAATTGTTTAAACTTAATAAGTTTGTTTGTAATAATTAAAATTCGGTTTGTCATTCATAATTTATATTGCCGTTTTGCAGTTATTAATCATATAACTAACAATATAAATCAACTAACTGTTATAACCAAAAACAGTACAAATTTATAAAATATATCAGAACCGGAAAAATGTAAATGGAATATTCACATATAATAATATTGCAAATGTCATTTAAGCGTAAAGTATATCTTTATATTTTGCACAAGATTTAAAGTGTATTTAAACTAATCAAATATGCATTTCTTTGGTATAATGAACAATCCTTTTCATATTTTTTTGAATGTATAACATGTTTGACAGTGTACGTTAAATTTGTTACATAAATTAAACAAAGTTTGTAAAAATATATTTATTTTTGTTGTCGTTTTTTAAAAGAAACGTTTTGTGTAACCTGCAATAAACAATATGTTACATTTAACAATATCAATGTAACCGGTAGTAAAACAGATGTTACATTTTTGTTTTGCGTAAGATTTGTTTACATTTACCTTTGCAAAAAAATATTTATGTCTTGTAAAATCATGTTAAAAACGAAATTAAAACATAATTTAAGTAAAAAATGCAAATATGAATTTAATCAACACAAAAAAGAAACATACAGGAAATAAAAGATATTGCCTGTATGTATGTATGTATGTATGTATGTTGCTCAATTCCGGTTTATCAGCTCAGACTGGAATTGCGGTAAAGGGACAGGTTACCGATTCAAACGGACCGATAACCGGTGTTATAGTTTTGGTTCAGGGAACCGGCACATATACCAGTACCGACGAAAATGGGAATTATTCTGTCACAATAAACGACGAAAATTCCGTATTGTCGTTTTCGTATCTGGGTTATAAAACCGTAACCGAAACGGTAGCAGGCAGAACTCTTATCAATGTTTCGATGGAAGAGGATATTTCAGTGCTGACCGAATCAGTTGTAATCGGTTACGGACAAATGAAAAGAAGCGATTTGACAGGTTCTGTCGTTTCTGTATCATCGGATGCTATTACAAAATCGGTAGTTACTTCTATCGACCAGGTATTAAACAGAGCAGCAGGCGTGCAGATAACTCAAAATTCGGGTATGCCGGGCGCAAGCACATCTGTCAGAATCAGAGGTATAAACTCGTTAAGTGCATCAAATGAACCTATTTACGTGATTGATGGAGTAATTATTGATGGAGGTTCTACCGGCGGAACCAATACAAATACCAATGCAATAGCATTTGTCAATCCTGCCGATATTGTTTCGGTCGATATATTGAAAGATGCATCTGCTACTGCTATTTACGGTTCGCGAGCCTCAAACGGCGTTATTATCATTACAACCAAACGCGGTCAAAAAGGCGATGCTTCTATCAGTTACAACGGTTATACGGGCTGGCAGCAAATACCAGGAAAACTGGACGTATTAAATTTACGGGAATATGCCATACACCGTAATACTTTAGCCGAATTGGGAATTTCTCAATGGAACAGCAATTTTGTCCGTCCCGATTTGTTAGGAGAAGGAACCGACTGGCAGGATGAACTGTTTACAAGCGCGTTTATGCACAGTCATAATGTTTCTGTTTCGGGAGGCGGCGAAAAAAACACTTATGCAATGACGGCAGGTTACCTCAATCAGGACGGTATTGCAATAGGTTCGGGATTCAAACGCTTGAACCTGACAGGTAACTTTGATGCTTATGTAAAGGATTTTTTAAAAGCAGGCATCAATTTTGCATTAAGTAACTCAAATCAAAAACTTACGGTTTCAGACCAGTCGCTGATTTCAACGGCTATACGGACAACGCCGGATGTTCCTGTTCGTAATGCCGATGGCTCTTTTGCCGGAACAGAAGAACAGTTTATGCCGCGAAACCCAATGGCTCTGGCTTCGCTTGTTGATAACAAAAACGAAATTACAGGAATTCGCGGTAATACTTATGCCGAAGCAAGCATTATTGATGGACTGACATTGCGTACCGAACTTTCGTTTAATTACGGCATAACGAGTACTTACAGGTTTCAACCCACTTATTACCTTTCAGCAACTCAATTTGAAGACAATAATTATGGCGAATATTCAAAACGATACGATAAATATTGGAACTGGCACAATGTTATTACCTATAATAAAAAGTTCGGAATACACAGCGTAAATGCCATGCTTGGACAGGAAATGCAAAAATCATCATGGGATTATCTTTCTGGTTCGCGTACGGGATTTACAACCAACGGCGCTACCGATTTAACTTTGGGCGATGCTACAACTGCAGCCAATAACGGTTATACGGGAGCAAGCGCAATACTTTCGTTTTTTGGTCGCATATTTTATTCGTTCGACGATAAATATCTGTTAACAGCAACTTTACGCCGCGATGGTTCTTCAAAATTTGCAAAAGAAAATCGATGGGGATGGTTTCCATCGGCAGCTTTGGCATGGAAAATATCCAATGAAGAATTTTTCAAAAACACCGAATTTTTTAAAAATGTTGATAATGTAAAACTTCGCCTTGGCTGGGGACTTGTGGGAAATCAGAATATTCCCGACAATTATGCTTACATATCAACATACCGAACAGTGCCTACAAACATGGGAACAGGTTTGCTTGCAAGCAATACGCCCAATAGAAACCTGACATGGGAAACTACAAGTTCAACAAATATCGGGCTGGATTTGAATTTATTTAAAAACCGTATTGAGTTTATTTTTGATTTTTATTACAAAACAACCAAAAACCTGTTGCTTCAAGCATCGCTTCCCGTATTTTCGGGAACTTCGGGAACAGGCGCAAGCGGTCGCCCGTGGGTAAATATAGGATCTTTGAGGAATCAGGGCGTTGAACTGACTTTAAATACCGTGAACATTACTGAAAAAGATTTACTGTGGCGTTCAAGCATAACATTGTCATCGAATCGCAACAAGGTTTTGTCTATCAATACACAAACAGGTACCGACCCGCGAAGCATTGCCGATCCCGAAGGCGGTACAACAACTATTACTCAAACAGTTGTAGGTCAGCCTATCGGGCAGTTTTATGGCTATAAGATAATAGGTCGTTTTGAAAAACCTACCGATTTTTATTATAAAGATGCAAATGGTAATATAAAACGTACTCCCGTAATGTTCGACTTGCCGATAGACGAGATTAACGGAGTGTGGATTGGCGACTTTATGTATGCCGATCTTAATGAAGATGGAAAAATTGATGAAAACGACCTTACGTTTATAGGTAATCCCGAACCCAAATTTACCTTTGGAATCAGTAATACATTTACTTATAAAAACTGGGATTTAACCATATTTCTTACAGGTTCGGTAGGAAATAAAGCAGTAAACTACATGCGGCGCTGGATGGAAAATCCGCGGCGAAATATTTCAAACCTGTTTACAAAAGCAACACGCTATGCCCAAACAGGATTGATTGACCCGACAGGATCCGCAGACGATTATCGTAATTTATATATTGCCGGCGGTGACAGCGACATGCCTCGAATACCTCTTTCAACAGCAACTTCCGATTATGATTTTGCTTTTAGCGACAGATATGTTGAAGATGCTTCGTACCTGCGCATACAAAACATATCGTTAGGATATACTCTGCCGGGCAAACTGACAAACAAATTCGGTGTTCAAACAGTGAAACTGTATATGAATCTGCAAAATGTTTACACATTTACAGACTATTCTGGATACGACCCCGAAATAGGCATATCGTACAGCAACGGCAATCAGTTAAACGGCGTAGATTTCGGACGTTATCCCTCACCGCGTATTTACACATTCGGAATTAATATCACTTTCTAAATTAAATAAAATGAATATGAAAATTAAAAAATTAATATATATGGTTACAGTAGCATTAACTTTATCGTTAAGTTCATGCAGCGATTTTCTTGAAATCAAACCGAACAATCTGGTTACCGGAAGCAGTTTGGCAGCCGAAAATCTTCCGGCTCTTACATCACCTTTATACAATGTAGTTTGGGCTGATTTCAATTCTCAGTTTTATTATGGTTTGGGAGATGGAGCCTCTTATAATCTTTACGCTCCCTACTCAAATTATATCTATCCCTTTGCCGATTTTTCGGTAACAGGTCTTACCGGTCCGCTGGTAAACGCATGGTCTTCATTCTATCAGGTTATACAACAGTCTAATAAGGTAATTATAAGTATTAGAGAAAGTTCGGCAAGTGATGAAATAAAAAACAGATATATAGGAGAAGCCCGTTTTATGCGTGGCACGGCATACTACTATCTGGCGTCATTGTGGGGCAATGTTGTTATTTCCGAAGACCCTACAAGTATTGTTAATAATCCTGTAATTAATACAAACCCGCGCAGTGATGCTTTTGAATTTGCCATACGCGATTTGGAATTTGCTGCTAAATATTTGCCCGAAAATGCTTCCGAATCAGGACGTATCGACAGATACAGTGCTTTTGGAATGTTGTCGCGCGTGTATCTGGCTTATTCGGGATATGTATCCAATCAAACAAATCCCAACTCGGGAATACGCAACAGCGAATATTTGGAATTTGCAAAAAAAGCGGCGGAAAAAGTTATTACTAACAGCAAATATGAACTAATGAACGATTATACCGACCTGTTCAAAATCGAAAATAATAATAACAGCGAATCAATGTTTGCTTTTCAGTGGGTACCGGGAATGAACAGTACAACAGGCTGGGGAGTTATAAATAATCATCAGGCATATTTTGCATACAGTTCCGAAATTACAGGCGACGATGCCGCATGGGGAGACTGGACACGAGCTTCTTATGATGTAATTAAAGAATATAGTCCTGTTGATACAATTCGGCGCAGAGCCACGTGGATGGGATACGGAGACTTTTATCCGGAAATAAATAAAGCCGGCGGCGGTTTACTTTGCCAGCGAAGCAACGGACAGCAAATGCTGAATGTAAAAAAAGGAGTAGTAGGCTCTACAAAAGACAATCCTGCCATTGCACGTATGAATTCTGCACTTAATACATATATGCTGCGTCTGGCGGAAGTTTATCTTAATTACGCCGAAGCAATATTGGGAAACAACTCTACAACAACTGATGACAATGCAATATTCTATTTCAATAAAGTTCGTATTCGCGCTAAAATGCCTGAAAAACAAAGCATTTCGTATGAAGACATACGTTACGAACGCCGTGTTGAATTTTGCATGGAAGGACAATACTGGTACGATTTGCTTAGCCGCTCATATTATAAACAGCAGGATGTAATAGAATACCTTATCGCTCAACACAGAGAAACCATTGTGCCTTTCCTTTTTGAATCGCCCAATATTTTGAGTTTGGACAGTTCTCGCGAAGAAGCAACACGATCTGTAGGAAATATAGATGCTTCAGTATTTTTATTACCTTATCCATCGGATGAAGTAATAAAAAATCCATTATTAAGAGAATCTCCGGTTCCTTATCAGTTTACAGAAGAAAGAATAACGGACTTATTTAATTAAAATATATATCAAAAATGAAAAATATAATACATAAAAATCTTTTTATATGGTTTGTAATTATAAGCATGTCAGCGATATGTTTTATATCGTGCAAAGATGATGACAACAGTTTGAACGCTCCAATGAAAATTACAGCCGTTTATTTGGAAGATCCTCAGTCTTCGGTGCCTGACAGACTTGTAGAATACGCCCGTTTGGGACAAACTTTACGTTTGGAAGGTTCGGGTTTTGTCGGTTTGCAAAAAATTTATATTAACGGACGTTCTACCTTTTTCAACACAGCGCTGTTGACGGATGTTAATGTGCTTGTAAGCATTTCGGGAGAAACTCCGATACTGGATGCCGACCCTTTGTTGAGAAATACCATTGTGCTGGAAAAAAACGGAGATCAATACACATATCAATTTGAAATACGTTCTGCCGCACCCACAATTACAAATATTTCGCACACAATGCCTCAAGCCGGCGAAGAAATTACCGTTTACGGCACAGGATTGCAGGGAATAGAAAAAATAACATTTCCCGGAGATGTTGTTGTAACTCAGGAAAATATAATATCAGATAACGTAAATGGCGAATTCTGTATTGTTACCGTACCTTCGGGAGTTTCAAGCGATGGAGGCGCTCTGTTTGTCGAAGGTATTAACGGCGGAGCATATTCTCCTGCTTATTTCAATTTTAAACGAGGACTGTTTCATAATTTTGACGATGTAAACAACTACTCATGGGCATCAGGCATCGACGATGCAGGAACTCCGCTGACAGATGTTATTCCTGCAACGGGAAGCCGTCCAAAATCGCAGGGCGGATATCAGTGTTTCAATGTTGCCGGTGCAACTATCGCCTACAATGCCGACAGGCGCTACTGGACAAACTCTGCCAACTGGCCAACGGAATTGCTCAATGTAATTTCCGGAAACACCGCTGCAAACATGGTTGCTGTACAAATGGATATTTACGTGGAAGAAGAATGGAATTCGGGAGCGATACGCATGGTAATGGCAGATGGCTCCGGAACAGACAGATATTGCATGCTTTATCGTCCGTGGTATAAAAACGGCGCTGTTGTACCTTTCGAAAATCCGGGCTGCTGGTACACTGTTACTCTTCCGTTCAACGACAGCGAAGATTATGCAGGAAAAACTTTTGCCGATGTTGTTGCCTCAATGGTTGCCGCATCCTATAAACAGGCAGGACCATGGTTTCACAATATCGGAATAAAGGATGTTCATGAGCCTGATACGAATGTGAAAATATATTTTGACAACTTGAGGGTTGTACCTCTGGATACGCCTGCTTATGATGAATTTGGAGATGAATAAAACAATTTGTAAAATTTTAAAATATAATATTATAATGAAACATTTAAAATTAATTTTACCGGCAATATTACTTGTCGGAAGTCTGTTTTCGTGCGATGAAAGCGACGAATTTAAATATAGCGATGGAAGAACTTCATTAACAGATATAAGAGACATACCGCTTTCAGCTAATGAAAAACTGGGATTATACGGAAATCTGCTGAAATATGTTCCTGCCGGAATATTGTTGGGCTGCGGCATTGATATGGCGGATGGCTATATGAACAGCGAGACATATAGAAATTTAGTAAATGAAAACTTTAACGCCGTTACTGTTGGCTATCACATGAAACACGGCGCTATTGTAAGCAATACGGGAACATTTAATTTTCAGACGGTTGATAATTTTATCAACGTTTTGCCGGCAAATATTGATTTGTTCGGACATACTTTGGTTTGGCATCAAAACCAGAATAAAACATATCTTAACAGACTTATTGCCCCTGAAGTGATTGCAGCTCCGGGAGCAAATTTGTTAGATGTAAGCGCTTTGGAAGATGGAACATTTACAGGCTGGGGCAGAAATAATGCATCGGGAATAACCGTAGTGGCAGGTGAAGGACGCAACGGCGGCGATGCCGTACGTCTGGAAACAACTGCCGATGGTAACGAATGGGATACTCAACTCTCTTCTCCCGAAATTTCCGCAGTAACAGGACATACTTACGAACTTTCATTCTGGATTAAATCCGAAGCACCCGGAAATGGCAGAGTTTCGTTTACGGGAATGACAAACAACTATCCATGGATAGACGGAGCCGCATTATTTGATACGGATGGAACATGGCAGGAAATAATCTATTCAAATCTGGAAGCTGATGACGATATAATAAAAATATCTTTTGATTTGGGGAAAACAGCAGGCGTGTATTATATTGACATCAACTCCATAAACGTAACTGATAAAGATGACGAACCTGCTTTTGTGAATTTTATTTCAAACGGCACATTTGATACAGATTTAGACGGTTGGGCTAAATGGAACGGCGCTGATGATTGCATGACGCAAGCAACAGAAGCCGATTCATACGAAGGAACAGGAGCGCTGCAAGTGGTAAACGCCACGGCAGGTAACGAGTGGGACACTCAGATACACGTCGATTTTACATCAACATTGGAAGAAGATAAAAATTATGAAATTTCGTTTATGATAAAATCTGATGCGGATGCTACCATGCGATGCTCAACAGCAGGAGGAACATCTCACTATCAAAGTACGCAAAATACGAGCGTTTCATGGAAAAAAATCACATGGGAATTTACCGGAAACGGCGCTGAAACAGGATTGAATTTTGACCTTGGGAAAACTGCCGCAACATATTATATTGATAATGTTATAGTAAAAGAAGTTGTTGCAGGTGGCGGCGGAACGGTTATTATTGTCAAAACATGGGAAGAAAAAGTACAGATTATAGACGATGCAATGCGTAACTGGATTACCGAAATGGTAAATCATTATAAAGGTCGCGTACACGACTGGGATGTTGTGAACGAACCAATGACCGAAGGCGGCAGCGTACGTCAGGGACAAGAAACTACCGAAGCTGCCGATGAATTTTACTGGCAATATTATTTGGGCGACGATTATGCCGTAAAAGCGTTCCAATATGCTCGCGCTGCATGCAATCCTGGAGATAAACTGTTTATTAATGATTATAATCTCGAATCAAATAATTCAAAACTCGAAGGAATTATAAATTATGTAAACTATATCGAACAGCAAGGTCAAACAGTTGATGGCATCGGTACGCAAACTCATGCGTATATACGAAATGCGGATGCTGCCACAATTGCCGAAATGAAATCCGGTATCGACAATATGTTCCAAAAATTAGCCGCTACCGGAAAACTTGTAAAAGTATCGGAATTAGACATACGCGTGGGTTCTACAACCCCAAGTCCCGACTTGTTGGAACTCCAATCAGAAATGTATCGTTATGTTATCGAATCGTATCTGACAAACATACCTCAGTCACAGCAATATGGAATTACGCTGTGGGGAGTAGGAGATGGCAACAACGGTTCATGGCTTGAAGATGATGCGCCATGCATTTGGGATAAAAACTATAATCGCAAATCTGCATATATGGGTGTTGCCAATGGACTGGCAGGATATGATGTAAGTGCCGACTGGGATTATGGTTATATGATTGATACGCAAAATTAAACTGATATGCGTAATTAGTTTAGCCCATAAGTTGATTATTTATTCGAAAAAGGTTGTCAAATACGGCAACCTTTTTTCTTGTTTTTCATTTGATACTTGCCCGTTATTGTCGAAAACATTTATAACCATATTATTATCAAAGAAAAATCCGATTGTGAATTTCAGATTCTTCTTGCCTTTGGCAAATTTCCTTATTAAGCCGTATAGGTGAATTTAAAATCAATTATTTTTATATTTCATTGCTAAACTGTAAAAACAATAAAGAACCGCCGTAACTCGACGGTTCTACTTAAAAACAGATTTAAAATGAAAAAATTAATCGTGTAATTTTGCCGATAAAAATTCTCTGTTCAGGCGCGCTATGTGGCTGATTGAAATTCCTTTCGGACATTCAGCCTGACATGCTCCCGTGTTTGTACATGCTCCAAAGCCTAGTTCGTCCATTTTGGCAACCATTGCTTTGGCTCGGACTGCTCCTTCTATTCTCCCCTGCGGAAGTTTTGCCAAACTTGATACGCGTGCGGCAACAAACAGCATTGCCGAGCCGTTTTTGCATGTAGCTACGCATGCACCACATCCTACGCATGCAGCAGCATCCATTGATTCATCGGCATCTTTTTTTGATATTGGAACAGTATTTGCATCTTGTGCTCCTCCCGTATTTACCGATATAAATCCGCCCGCCTGCAATATTTTATCAAAAGCGCCGCGATTTACTATCAAATCTTTTACAACAGGAAAACCTGCCGAGCGCCAGGGTTCAACGGTTATTGTCTGTCCGTCCGTGAATTTGCGCATGTGGAGCTGGCATGTTGTAACCAGAGTATCGGGTCCGTGAGCTTCGCCGTTGATATAAAGCGAACACATTCCGCAAATTCCTTCGCGGCAATCGTGGTCGAAAGCAACAGGTTCTTTTTCTTCGCTTATAAGTTTATCGTTAAGTATATCAAGCATTTCAAGAAATGATGTATCTGACGAAATGTTGTCAATATCGTAAGTAACGAATTTTCCTTTGGCTTTGGCGTTTTTTTGTCGCCATACTTTAATTTTGAATTTCATGTTTTTTATTTTTAGTTTTTTTGTAAATATTTTTTATATACTAAAAAATATCTGTTACATTGTAATTTTTTAGTCCTTATAATTTCTGGTTGCAACTTTCACAAATTCGTATTTCAACGGTTCTTTGTGCAGTTCGGGCAATGTATTTTCGTCTTTATATTCCCAAGCCGAAACGTACATGAACTTTTCGTCATCGCGTTTTGCTTCGCCGTCTTCGGTTTGCATTTCTTCGCGAAGGTGTCCTCCGCATGATTCAAATCTGTTTTGAGCATCAAGAGTCATCAGTCGGGCAATTTCAAAATTGTCTGCCAGCCGCAGGGCTTTTTCAAGTTCCTGATTAAATTCATCTGCTGTTCCCGGGACATATACGTTTTCCCAAAATTCGTTTTTCAACTTTTCGATTTCTTCAAGTGCTATTTTCAAGCCATTTTCGTTACGCGCCATGCCTACGTATTCCCACATTATATTTCCCAATTCTTTGTGAATACTGTCAACAGTTCGTTTTCCTCTGATATTCATTAATCTGTTTATTTTTTCACGAACGGTTTTTTCTGCTTCTGCAAATTCCGGCAAGCCGGTATCAATTTTTGGCGTTTGAATATCTGCCGACAGATAATCGCCTATAGTATAAGGAAGAATAAAATAACCGTCTGCAAGTCCCTGCATCAAAGCCGAAGCACCAAGTCTGTTTCCTCCGTGGTCGCTGAAGTTTGCCTCGCCTATTGCATACAGCCCGGGAATTGTAGTCATCAGGTTGTAATCAACCCAAATGCCGCCCATTGTGTAATGAATTGCAGGATAAATCATCATCGGTTCTTCATAGGGATTTACATCTGTGATTTTTTCATACATTTGGAAAAGATTTCCGTAACGCTGTTCTATAACTTTTTTTCCGAGTCTTTGTATTGCCGATGAAAAATCAAGAAATACGGCTAATCCCGTATTATTTACTCCATAACCTGCATCGCAGCGTTCTTTTGCAGCGCGTGAAGCCACGTCTCGTGGAACAAGGTTTCCGAAAGCAGGATAGCGTCTTTCCAGATAGTAATCGCGTTCGGATTCGGGAATATGAGATGCCTTGAGCGTTCCTGCACGTAATCGTTTTACATCTTCCTGTTTTTTAGGAACCCAAATGCGTCCATCATTACGTAACGATTCCGACATTAGCGTAAGTTTTGATTGCTGGTCGCCGTGTTTTGGAATGCATGTAGGATGGATTTGCGCAAAGCAGGGATTTCCGAAAAATGCTCCTTTGCGGTAACATTGAATTGCCGCCGAGCCGTTACTGTTCATTGCGTTTGTTGAGAGAAAATATACGTTTCCGTAACCGCCTGTAGCAAGTACAACGGCATGTGCTCCGTGTCGCTCTATTTCGCCGGTAACCAGATTGCGGGCAATAATTCCGCGCGCTTTGCCGTTTACAACAACAAGGTCAAGCATTTCGTGACGGGTAAACGATTTAACGCTTCCTTTTGCTATTTGACGGTTGAGCGAAGCATAAGCGCCAAGCAGAAGTTGCTGTCCTGTTTGTCCGCGTGCATAAAATGTACGGCTTACCTGTGCTCCTCCAAACGAACGGTTGTCTAACTGCCCGCCGTAATCGCGTGCAAAAGGTACGCCTTGCGCCACGCACTGGTCTATAATTCCGTTGCTTACTTCTGCCAGACGGTGTACATTGGCTTCGCGTGCGCGATAATCTCCGCCTTTTATCGTATCGTAAAACAGTCGCCAAACCGAATCATTATCGTTTTGATAATTTTTTGCTGCATTTATACCGCCTTGAGCAGCTATTGAATGAGCGCGGCGAGGACTGTCGGAAATGCAAAATATTTTTACATTGTATCCAAGTTCACCGAGTGTGGCTGCTGCCGATGCTCCGCCTAATCCTGTTCCTACTACGATTATATCTAATTTTCGTTTATTGGCAGGGCTTACTACTTTAATAGCCGCTTTGTGTTTTGTCCACTTTTCTGCCAATGGTCCTTCCGGAATTTTTGAAATTAATTTTTCAGACATAATATTTTATTTTTTTATTATCATTTAATGTTTTATATCAACAACAGCCTAATAAACTTTTAATATAAAAAGTAATTATAACTGCTGCAAAACCAAGACAAACAAAAGTGGCAAATATGTTTGCCGCAAATTTCAAGCGCGGCAACCATATTTCATTGTTCCAGCCTGCTGTTTGTAATGCGCTCCAAAAGCCGTGCGAAATGTGAAACCATAATGCCGCAAGCCATACAAGATAAACAACAACAAACAGAATATTGCTGAAATAATATGCAATAAATGCAGAACCGGAAGTTGGAGAAACAAGGTTTTCGCCAAGCTTTATTTCATGATTTCCCATTAATTCGGCAAATTGCATTTTGTACCAAAATTGAGAAAAATGCAGCAATAATCCCAAAGCAACAACAAGTCCGATAACAAACATGTTTTGCGAAGCCCATGAAACCTGTTTTGGAACTGCGGTTGTTGAGTAACGGTTGCTTCCGCGTGCCTTGCGGTTGTATAGCGTCAGAAGCAACGCAAAAAGAATGTGTAAACCAAATCCGCCTGCCAAAACAAGCGTGCCGATAATAGCGTACCAGTTTACGCCCAAAAAAGCGCAAATGCTGTTGTACCATTCAGGTTTGATAATTGCCACAATGTTCATCGACATGTGAAACAACAGAAACAAAACCAGACAGGTACCGGTAATACTCATTATTAATTTTTTTCCAATAGAAGATGTAAAAACATTATTCATAAATTGTACTTTTTTTGTTTTTGATTTTAAGAATTTAATTTTTCGACCGCACAAATTTACACGATTTTTTTTAATTACGCACCGACAGGCAAAAAAACAATTCACTTTTTGCATGACTGTTTATTAATTGACTGGCATGAAAAGCCAGGTGTTTTTGACAACAGATTAAAATATAGCAGGTATTAAATGTCAATGCATTAAAAAGAATCGTTGTGCAAGCCGGAGTAATTGGCAGTTGATAATTGATAATGAAAAAAGGCAGGGGCAAAAAATTTTTTGACCGATTAATAATGAAAAGAATGTTTTTGCGAAAGGCATTAGCATGAAACTCCGCCGGGTTCGGCGTAGCCTATCAATTTATTAGCAGATGCATTTTAATCATGTTATGCTATAATTTGAAATACAGCCTCTTATGGTTTCAACAGACAAGGCGATTTTATGATTTTTTACTGTCTTTCAATTTATTTTCATATCTTTGCAAACTTTTTAAAATAAGATATAATAATAAAATGTAAAAAAAATGGCAAACAAAAAACGTGTTTATACCTTTGGTAACGGTAAAGCCGAAGGTAAGGCAGATATGAAAAATTTACTTGGAGGCAAAGGCGCTAACCTTGCCGAAATGAATCTTATAGGAGTTCCTGTCCCTCCTGGATTTACAATTACAACGGAAACATGTAACGAATATTATGAAGCAGGTAAAGACGAAGTTGTAAAAGAACTCAAGGCAGATGTGGAAAAAGCAATGCAGGGCATTGAAGAATTGATGAAATCCAAATTCGGAGATGTTGAAAATCCGCTTTTGGTATCGGTTCGTTCCGGCGCCCGCGCTTCAATGCCCGGAATGATGGACACTATTCTTAACCTTGGCTTGAACGATAAAGTTGTTGAAGGTCTTGCACATAAAACAGGAAATCCGCGTTTTGCATGGGATTCGTATCGCCGGTTTGTACAAATGTATGGCGATGTTGTTCTCGGAATGAAGCCTGTAAACAAGACGGATATTGATCCTTTTGAAAAAATCATTGAAGAAGTGAAAGAAAAAAAAGGTGTAAAACTTGATACGCAACTTTCGGTAGATGACCTTAAAGAATTGGTATCAAAATTTAAGGTAGCCGTAAAAAATCAAACAGGCAAAGATTTTCCCGACGATTCGTATGAGCAACTTTGGGGCGCAATTTGTGCCGTGTTCGACAGCTGGATGAACGAACGCGCTATTCTTTACCGAAAAATGGAAGGAATTCCCGCCGAATGGGGAACCGCCGTTAATGTTCAGGCAATGGTATTTGGCAATATGGGCGAAACTTCGGCTACAGGCGTGGCATTCAGTCGTGATGCAGCAACAGGCGAAGATATTTTCGTAGGCGAATATCTTATAAATGCACAGGGCGAAGATGTTGTTGCAGGTATTCGTACTCCACAGCAAATTACCAAAGAAGGCTCAATTCGCTGGGCTAAACTTGCAGGAATATCCGAAGAAGTACGCGCTGAAAAATATCCATCAATGGAAGAATCGATGCCCGAAATTTATACAGAACTGGATGCTCTGCAAACAAAACTTGAAAATCATTATAAAGACATGCAGGATATGGAATTTACTGTACAGGAAGGTAAATTATGGTTTTTGCAAACGCGTAACGGAAAACGCACAGGAGCAGCAATGGTAAAAATCGCTATCGACATGTTGCATCAACGTATTATTGATGAAAAAACAGCAATTCTGCGTTGCGAGCCGAATAAACTTGATGAACTTCTTCATCCCGTTTTTGACAGGGAAGCTGTTAAAAATGCAAAAATTATTGCTAAAGGTTTGGCAGCTTCGCCGGGCGCCGCTTCCGGAAAAATAGTATTTAATGCCGATGATGCTGCCGAATGGTCTGCGCAAGGAGAGAAAGTTATAATGGTTCGTATCGAAACCTCGCCCGAAGATTTGGCAGGTATGGCGGCGGCGCAGGGAATACTTACGGCTCGCGGCGGAATGACATCGCACGCAGCCGTTGTTGCACGAGGAATGGGTAAATGTTGCGTTTCAGGTGCAGGCACATTGAAAATTGATTATAAAGAAAAAACTTTGGAAGTTGACAATACAATTCTCAAAGAAGGCGATTATATTTCACTGAACGGTTCAACAGGCGATATTTATTTAGGTCAGGTAAAAACAAAAGAAGCGGAACTGGATGCCGACTTTGAAGAATTGATGACGCTGGCTGATAAATATACACGTTTAAAAGTACGCACCAATGCCGATACTCCTCACGATGCCTCTGTTGCACGTAAATTCGGAGCGGTAGGTATAGGTTTGTGCCGTACGGAACACATGTTTTTTGAAGAAGAAAAAATTGTAGCGATGCGCGAAATGATTTTAGCCGAAGATGCCGAAGGACGCCGCAAAGCGCTTGCAAAAATATTACCATATCAACAAGCCGATTTCAAAGGAATATTCAAAACAATGCACAATCTTCCGGTAACTGTTCGTCTGCTTGATCCTCCATTACACGAATTTGTTCCTCATGATGAAAAAGGTCAGCAGGAAATGGCGGATGCCATGGGAGTATCGCTCAAAAAAATAAAACAGCGCGTAAACGCATTGCACGAAGCCAATCCTATGCTTGGACATCGTGGTTGCAGATTAGGAAATACATATCCCGAAATTACGGAAATGCAAACGCGTGCAATACTTGGCGCAGCCCTTGAATTACAGGATGAAGGCATTACTGCCGTTCCCGAAATTATGGTTCCGCTTACAGGTATTCTTTACGAATTTGCCGAACAGGAAAAAATTATCCGCGCAACAGCGCAAAAAATATTTGAAGAAATAGGCAAAACAATTGACTATAAAGTAGGAACAATGATAGAGATTCCACGTGCAGCGCTTACGGCAAACCGTATTGCAAGCAAAGCCGAATTTTTCTCGTTCGGAACAAACGACCTTACGCAAATGACATTCGGATACAGCCGTGATGATATAGCTTCGTTCCTGCCGATTTATCTTGAAAAGAAAATTTTGAAAGTTGACCCGTTCCAAGTACTCGACCAGAATGGAGTAGGGCAGTTGGTTCAAATGGCAACAGAAAAGGGTAGGAGTGTACGTCCTGATTTGAAAGTCGGAATTTGCGGTGAACATGGAGGAGAACCTTCATCTGTAGAGTTTTGCCATCGCATAGGATTAAACTATGTGAGCTGTTCGCCTTTCCGCGTGCCTGTTGCGCGTTTAGCGGCAGCACAGGCGGCTTTAAGATAAAAATCAAACCAAGTAAAACGACATGCCAATGTAACCAAAAACCGCATACAATTAATTTTGTATGCGGTTTTTATATTAATATCAATAATAATTTACAATTAAATTAAACGCAAATGGGTAATAATCAACAACTTTAAATTAATTTAAATGTCTGTAATTGAAAATATTTATTAAGATTTATATAATAAACATTTTGGAATAATGTATCATTATTTGCCGAATTTTTTAATAAATATTATTTAATATGCAGCGATTGATTTAATTCGGAAGAAATGGTTTAATACTCCAAAATAATTATTGAAGATATTGAAAAACAATAATATGCAAAATACGGATGTTTTATTTTCAGCAAATATTAAAAAAAAAATGCGTAAAATTTTGCAGAATAAAAAAAGATACGTACTTTTGTACTCTTATTTGAAAAAATAACGGGAGCATAGCTCAGCTGGTTCAGAGCACCTGCCTTACAAGCAGGGGGTCCTTGGTTCGAATCCATGTACTCCCACAAAACTAAAGCGACTAAATTATTTGGTCGCTTTTTTCCATTTAAAACGATATTTTAAGTCGTTCCTTAATAACCATACAAACTGTTTGTTAACTATGTTTTTTTCTCTTCTTCTGTAAAAGAAACAAACGCTATACCAAACAAAAGCATTAAAAAAGCGGCAGGCAGATAAACTCCGTCCGTCACTTTAATTTTTCATTCTCTATTAAAAAAGAGCGTCATTGCAGACTTGACCCGCAATCTCCCTTATTGTGGGGATTCCTGCTTTCGCAGGAATGACGCATGGTTCGACATAGCCAGCCAAGCCGAAGACGATTAATAATGGAACAGTAAATAAACAGACTTCGGACTTCGCCTGATATAATAAAAAATACAGGATTTATCAGTATCAGTCAGCGGTTATTCGGGAGTTTAAGTAGAAAATTCATGTTTTTTTTCTAAAAAAACATGAATTTATGAGTTTGTATTGAAATAATTATTAAATTTACACGATTTTTACA